>PSLB01000102.1:0-9022 GCA_040289385.1 Armatimonadota bacterium | reverse complement strand
CGCAGGCACGAAATTTGGAAGCGCAAGCCCCTGGCTTTAGCCATGGGGTAACTGACTAGGAGAACAGGGGCGCATCCTTTCTAAGACCTTCCACAGGAACTGCCTTGCGCGTGGCGAACCGATTGACACGAGGTGAGCCAGATGGCAGAGTATACACCGAAGCCAGAGCATAAATTTACTTTCGGGCTGTGGACCGTAGGCAATCGGGGACGCGACCCGTTCGGCGACTTTGTGCGTCCTCCCATCCCGCTGACGCGTATTGTCCAGAAACTGGCAGAATTGGGGGCGTGGGGGGTCAATCTGCACGATAACGATTTAGTGCCCGTCGACGCCACGCCCCACGAGCGTGACCGCATCGTTCGCGAATTCAAAAAAGCCTTAGATGACCATAACATGCGTCTGGTGATGGGCACGACCAACCTGTTTGATGATCCCGTTTTCAAGGACGGCGCCTTCACCAGCAACGACCCCAAAGTGCGCGCCTACGCACTCCAGAAAAGCATGCACGCTATCGATCTAGCAGTGGAGCTGGGTGCCGAAATCTATGTCTTCTGGGGCGGACGCGAAGGCACAGAAACCGACGCCAGTAAAGACCCTGTGCAGGCGCTCCAGTGGTACCGCGAGTGCATGAACTTTCTTATCCATTATGTCAAGGATCAAGGCTATTCCCTGCGTTTTGCGCTGGAGCCTAAGCCGAACGAACCGCGCGGCGACATCTTCCTGCCCACAGTGGGCGCTATGCTGGCTTTTATCGAGACCTTGGATGACCCGACCATGTGTGGGGTCAATCCTGAAGTGGCTCACGAGACGATGGCGGGGCTGAACTTTGTCCACGCAGTTGCCCAAGCCATCGAACGCAACAAGTTGTTCCACATCGACCTGAATGCCCAGAAGATTGCCCGCTATGATCAAGACTTCCGCTTCGGCGCAGAGGATCTCAAGGGGGCGTTCTTCCTTGTCAAATTGCTTGAGGATCACGGCTACAACGGTCCCCGACACTTCGATGCCCATGCCTATCGCACTGAGGATGAGGCGGGCGTCTGGGAGTTCGCACGGGGCTGTATGCGCACCTACCTCATCCTCAAAGAGAAGGTGGAGCGGTTCAATCAAGACCCTGAGATTCAGGAACTGCTCGTCCAGATCCGTCAGTGGGATGTGCCCCTGCAAGAGCGCATGCAATACTCTCGCGCCAACGCCGAGTGGCTCAAGAACCACGCATTTGATCGCGAGGCCCTCGGCAAACGGGGCTATCCCTATGAACGCCTCGATCAGCTGACGATGGAACTGCTAATGGGTGTACGATGAGCCAGCAGGAAAAACGCCATAAAATCAGAACCCCAACCTGGAGAGGCTTCTGCTTACGGCGCGTAAAAAAGCGATAGAAACTATCTCTACCCATAGGAGGGATGCTTACGGCTATGCACTATCGGCATTTAGGTCGTTCAGGATTGCGTGTGAGCCCACTCTGCTTGGGTACGATGAACTTCGGTCCCCACACCTCCGAAGAGGAGTCGCATCGCATTATGGATCGGGCGTTGGAGCTGGGGATCAACTTTTTCGACACGGCAAACACCTACGGCTGGCGCAAAGGCGAAGGCTGGACCGAACAGATTATCGGACGCTGGTTTGCCAAAGGTGGCGGACGGCGTGAGAAGGTGGTGCTCGCCACCAAGGTCTACGGCGATATGGGCGATTGGCCCAACGAGTCGCGCCTTTCGGCACGCCACATCAAGCGCGCTTGCGAAGCCAGTCTCCGCCGACTCCAAACCGACTGGATCGACCTCTACCAGATGCACCATATCGATCGGGAGTGCCCTTGGGAGGAGATCTGGCAAGCGATGGAGCAGCTGTATTATGAGGGTAAAATCCTCTATGTGGGTAGTAGCAACTTTGCGGGGTGGCATATTGCTCAGGCGCAAGAGCTGGCTAAACAGCGCCGATTGATGGGGCTTGTGTCCGAGCAGTGCCTCTATAACCTGAACGCACGCACAGTGGAGATGGAGGTTCTTCCCGCTTGTCAGGCGTATGGGTTGGGGGTCATTCCTTGGAGCCCATTAGCTGGAGGGTTGCTGGGCGGGGTTCTGAGCGATTCGAAAGGCGAGCGCCGACGCTCGGAACGCATTCAGGAAGCCCTCCAGAGGAACCGCACGAAGATTGAAACCTACGAAGCGTTCTGTAAAGAGTTAGGGGAGCATCCCGCAAATGTGGCGATTGCGTGGCTCTTGTATCAACCTGCAGTGACGGCGCCGATTATCGGACCGCGCACCGTCGAGCAGTTAGACCACCTGATGCGTGCCCTCGAAGTTCGGCTGGACGAATCGGCACTTAAGCGACTCGACGAGATTTTCCCAGGTCCTGGCGGACCTGCGCCCGAAGCCTTTGCGTGGTAGCTGTTTCAAAGAGGCGATTGAGGGCGCGAGATGTCTACACTTCGGTGGGCACCAGCGGCACATTGTCGATGAGCCGTGCCTTCCCCAGGTAGACCGCCACAGCGAGACGCGCAGGGCGATCGATGAACGCAAGCGGCTCGAGACTCTCCGCATCGACGATCTCCACATAGTCGATGCGTGCGTGCGGCGATTGGGCAATCTGCTCAGACACTTGCTGGCGTAAGGCTTGGGCATTGCGCTCTCCTTCCTGAACCTGTTGTTGCGCCCAGCAGAGGCTTCGGTAAATCACACCCGCATCGGCTCGCTGTTCAGGCGTGAGGTACACGTTGCGCGAGGACATCGCCAGCCCGTCAGGTTCACGCACAATCGGGCAAGGCACAATCACCACAGATAGGTTGAGGTCGTGCACCATTTGCTGGATGATACGCAGTTGTTGGTAGTCCTTCTCGCCGAAGTAGGCACGGTCGGGCGTAACGATGTTAAACAGCTTCAGCACTACGGTCGCCACTCCTTCGAAGTGCCCTGGTCGGGAGCGACCGCAGAGCGGCTGGGAGAGCCTCTGCACCTGCACTCGAGTTTGGAAGTCAGAGGGATAGATCTCCTCCGTATCGGGGGCGAACAACGCATCCACACCTACCGACTCCGCCATCGCGCTATCGCGTTCGAAGTCGCGTGGGTAGCGTTCGAGGTCTTCTTGGGGTCCGAACTGGAGCGGATTGACGAAAAGGCTCACCAACACGCGTCCGCCATCGGCCTTGGCACGGCGCATCAGACTGAGATGCCCTTCGTGAAAGTAACCCATCGTCGGCACGAAGTGGATGGCGTGTCCCGCTTGCCGACTCTGCTGAACCCACCGACGCACTTCAGCAACCGTCCGCAAAACCTGCATGCCGAGAATCTTACCCAATAAGCCCTTTGAGAGCGGGGAACCCCTTGCCCAGCACCGCTTCGGGATCGCTTCCGAGCCACTCCAGCACTGTGGCATAGACGCGCCGGAAGTCGAGCTGCATCTTGAGGTCGTTGTTGCCATCGAGGTCGCTCAAGTTAGGAGGGTCGCCGTGCAGTCCCCCGTTGACGCGTTTGCCGATAAGGAACATCGGAGCGGCGGCGCCGTGGTCGGTGCCGAGACTGCCGTTCTCGCGCACCCGCCGTCCAAACTCGGAGAAGACCATCAGCAGGACCTTTTCGGCTTTGCCCATCGCTTCCAGATCGCGGTAGAAGGCGCTTACGGCGTTGGCGAACCGCGCCAGCAGTTGCTCATGGGTGCGTGCCTGACCTGCGTGCGTATCGAACCCGTTCACTGAGACATACAGGATTCGCGTGGGATGCGAGGTCGCGATAATCTGGGCCGTTTGCTGGAGCCCGCGTCCGAACGGGTCGTTGCCGTAGGTCACATCGGAGCGATAGTTTTTGATGGCTTCGCGCAGGCGTTCCACTGCCTCTAAGGCGGTACGGGTCGACTCGCGGATCATTTGGGTGAGGGCATCCGCCTTGCGTCCGTCCATTGCCTGCATCCTCCGGAGGGTGCGTTCTAATTCGGGGTCGCGTGTCATCATCTGCAGGTCGCTGAGGCTTGCAAAGCATGGCACAGGGGCGCGGCGCGCTTGGAGCGCCACTGGGAGCTCCTGCGTGAGGCTGACCGCTAAGATCGGATTGAGAGCCGAGTCGGTGAGGGTATCCAGATAGCGTCCCAGCCAGCCGTAGCGGCTGTGCCCGTCAGGGTCGGCGGTCTGCCAAATCTCCATCGAGCGGAAGTGGGAACGGTTCGGGTTGGGGTAGCCGACGCTTTGGAGAATCGCAAGGGCACGCTGGTCGTAAAGGCTCTTGAGCGGTTCCAACGCAGGGTGGAAGCCCATCCCACCCTCTAAGGGAAGCACTTGCGCTTCGGGAATGGCTAAGGTGGGGCGTGCCTGATAGTAGAGCGACTGTGTGTACGGAATGACGGTGTTCAGTCCGTCGTTTCCCCCCGTCAGTTGGAGAACGACCAGAATGTGGTCGTTGGGTAGTTTTTCGCCGTTGAGGGTACGCTGTGCATCAGCATAGGCCAGTCGCGCCAGCCACGGCGGTGCCGCAAAGCCCACCGCCACCAGAGTGAGTCCGGCACGCAGGAACTGACGGCGCGACATCTCCGCCGCCCAAAACTCGCTGGTCGGGCGCTCACATAACGGATACGGCTCTCCCGATTTCGGTTTTTCCATCCTCGTCCTCCATACAACGGTTTCCCCAAAAACGGATTCTCGGCTCTGGGCTGTATAGACGATAAGGTGCAGGAGATGTTCGATAAGGTGCAGGAGATGTTCAGCCTGTGGGGAGGGGTTGGTGGAGGGGGAGGGATTCGAACCCCCGTCCCACACGCGGTGGGATGCGGTTTTCAAGACCGCCGCCTTCAGCCACTCGGCCACCCCTCCGCCTTGCAGGAATTATACCCCGCCATGCAGAACCGTTTGGCATCCACCGAAAATTGAGAATCGTGAGTCAGTTTGCCATCCGTCTTGAAGAGAACCTCGGCAGTTTGGCACATGTGCGCCTGACCACCCTTATGGGGGAACCCCTGCCGGAGGTCGATGAGGAACGGGTCGATTCGGCAACGGTCGCTGTCCCGTTCGTGCCGAAGGGGATAGCGAACCCTTTTCACCTGCCCGAGCTGGGTACCTTCTATCTGTGGACGAACCATCACGGCAAGGGTTTCAGTGCGTCGCATTCGCCCCTTTCTATGGCGCAGGCTTGGTTTCAGGAGCGCTCCACACAGATCGCCCAAGCAATCCGAACTTATACGCGCAAAGGGGTTCCCCTCGAGATCGCTCAACGCTCCCTCGAAGCCGCCCACTCGAACCCCGATCGCGCCATGCAACTGACGGATTTGGTGCGTGCCAGTGAGTCGCTTGTTCGCGCAGTGGCGCACACGCGTTTGCAGAGATTGAACGGGCGCCCCGTCTTTTTGTGGGGGGTTCAGGTGCATAGTGCCCAAGACGAAATTGCGCACCTTAAGCACTTTAACACGCTCGGCTTACCGCTTTCTGAGCAGGGCGAATGGCATGCGCTTATCCAGCACGCCCAACAGAAGCGTATGGTGATGATTGCCACAGATTTGGTGCATCCCGAATATGAGATGACTGTGTCGGCGTTAGAAGCGCACCTTCTTAAGATGCTGAATCGCTATCATGGCTATATCCGATACTGGGAGGTTGTGCGCGATGCGCCGACGACCTTAGCACGCACCGGACTCCCTTCTGGGACGGCTATCGAATTCCTGACACGCCTGTATCAGTCGGTTCGTGAAATAGACCCCCAAGCCGTGCGCCTGCTGGGAGCGACCCATAGCCTCTACTATTACAAAAGCGGGCTTGCGTTTCTCGATGAGTGCATAGAGCAAGAGGTGCCCTTTGAGGGAATTCACCTGATTCTGTATTGGCACGATGGGGACCTATTTTACTTCGAGCGGTTGCTGGAACACTATGGCGACTTTGGCAAACCGCTCTATGTGACCCTCAAACTGCCTCCTGAGCAGTCTCATCCGGAATTTTGGCGGGCAGATGCGGTCCGTTGGATCGACTCGTTTTGCTGGATGGCGTTGAGCAAAGGGTTTATAGTGGGCTTGATCTTTGACCTGCACTCTCTTGAACCTTTGTATGGCGATGTTGGGGGCGCGCTCTCCACTTTGCTGGCGCGTGGGTATAATCCCCACTGCTATGAACCGCTGGAGTGAGATAGCAGAGCAGTTGCGCCAGCAGATGGAGGAGTGCCATCAGGCACGCGAGGCGGGTCTCCAGCACTGTCGCAAAGCGATTCAGCTCTGTGCCCGTGCCATTCGAAGCTTGCATCGACGCGAGTTTGAAACCTGTCGGGAGTTGTTGACCCAAGCCCATGCGGCGATTCAGCACGCACGTGAACACCTGCGTCCCTACCCAGCCCTCTACCATGCAGGCTTCCTCTACGATGCGGAAAAGGAGTATGTGGAAGGCGAAGTGCTTTATGCGATTGTATTAGGCAACCCTCTCCCTGAACCGAGCGAACTGGAGGTGGGCACGCCTGCCTTTCTCAACGGAATGGCAGAAGCCGCCTCAGAATGCAGGCGCTATGTGCTGGACCTCCTGCGCGCTGGGGAAATCGTACACGCAGAGACTCTCCTCCAGGTAATGGACGAAATCTACAATGAGCTGATTACTTTCGACTACCCCGATGCCCTTACAGGCGGGTTGCGTCGGGCATGCGATGCGCTCCGAGCCGTGCTGGAACGCACACGCGCCGATCTGACCCTCACTGCCACCCAAAAACAGCTGGAAAACGCGCTCGCCAGTGTCGATCAAAAGGTGAACGAGCGCTAAGGCACTCCTTTGGGTAGGGGAGCGTAGTAGGTCTCGTGGCACAGCTCGCGTTCTGTCCTGTTAGCCCACCGCTTGAGACGCCAAACACGCACCAGAACCCCTGCACGCCCCGACTGCACCCGAAATCCCACAACCGTAGGCGGCTCCTGAGTCGGCATGCGTTCGCTGACCAGTTCACAGCGGGGAACCAAACGCGCGATGGTTTCGGCACTGGCTTGCGCCTGCACCTCGCATAGTAGCCGATCCCCCACCACCCGAAAGCTTAAGCGCACTGGGAACGGGTAGGGATTGCGCAGACGCAGATCTGCAATCCCTTGAGCCACTGCCGAGTCGAGACCTGGCGCCACATACTGGGGCGCAATCGCATGCGGATGGCGTTCCAAAATCTCCAGCCCCGCCAACAACGCCGCGTTGTAGAGGGTTGTCGATGTTTGGCACACGCCACCCCCCCATGCCAGAACCAGAACGCCCCCATAGCTTACAGGCGCCCGTACATAACCCTCCGAGCGCACCCAAGCCCCAACGCACGCGTTAAACGACCACGACGCCCCCGCAGCCAACACCTGACCATTCAGCCGTCGAGCGGAGAGGAGCGCATTGTGGTGCTGACCCGCTGTGCGGCCTCCCAGTGAAGTCGCAAAGTTCGCTAAGGGACGCCAATCGGAATCCACTCTCGAGGGGGCGCACCCGCTCCAGAGACAGGCGAAAACACCGCCTATGAGCGCGATAAAACTACACCAAGTTGCGTTCGACACGGGTCGTCTGTTAGACGCTTGGAATGCCTTAGCGTTTTCCCTGCATGCCCCCTGAACCAATCTGTCCTATTCTATTGTGTAGGTGGCAATGTGGCGGAGGAGCTTTTTGACCTCCTCGCGCGTCGGCTGGACAGGGTTAAACAGAATCGAACCGTCCGCAAAGGTCCGGTCGGTGAGCGCCTCCAGATCGGTTTCGGAGACCTCGATACCGACATCGATGAGATGTGCTGGAATGCCCACATCGGTCATCAGCTGGCGCACTTTCAGCACGCTATCCTCGGAGATAGGCATCCCCAGTACCTGAGCGATTTGTTCGAACCGCTCATAGCGATGAGGCAGATTGTAGTGCATCACGACGGGAAGCGCCAGCGCACAGCACAAGCCGTGGGGGAGATCGTATAGTCCACCGAGCGCGTGGGCGATCGCATGGGCTAACCCCACCATACTGTTGTTGAACGCAGCGCCCGCAATGGTCGCAGCGAACGCCATGCCTGCGCGCGCTTCCAAATCGTTGGCGCCGTCTTCTACCGCACGCGGTAGGTACTGGAAAATCAGTCGGATCACCTCAAACGCCAACATGTCTGAGAAAGGGTTGGCTTGGAGATCGACAATCGCCTCAATGGCGTGGGTGAGCGCATCGAGTCCGGTCTGCGCGGTGGTGGCAGGAGGCAGCCAACGGCTCATCTCGGGATCGACAATCGCCAGATGCGGGGCTAAATAACGGCTCAACACAGGCATCTTCTGACGACGCTCGGTATCGGTGAACATCGAGATGAAGGTGACCTCACTGCCTGTGCCTGCGGTGGTCGGAATGGCAATGAGAGGCTTGCAGACCCCTGGTACGGTATCGGTGCCCTCATAGTCGCGTACCGTACCCCCAAAGGTTCGGATGGCGTTCACCAATTTGGCGGTATCCATCACGCTGCCACCCCCCACCGCAATCACCACATCTTTATCACGCGCCATCGGCACTGCCGAATCGATGCTGGGGATCGTGGGGTTCGGCACAACGCCTGTGTAGACCTCGTATCGAACGCCCTGATCGCGCAGCTGTGCCTCCACAGGTTCGGTCAAGCCAGCTTTCGCCACGCCTTCATCGGTAATAAGCAGCGCACTGCCCCATTCATGAATGCTGAACTCAAAGCCCAGATTGCCAACTGCACCCATTCCAAACAACAGTCGGGTGGGCATCTCGAAGCCGAAAAAAGCGTCCTTCATCCTCTAAAACCTCCACCTACAAGATTCGCCCCCACCCCTTTGGTCTCCTGCTGGAAGAGCCGCAACGCCCCTGCCACCAAAGCAGGAATCATTGGTTGACGGCGGCGCGGAGACCCCAGGCTTCAGCCTCGGAAATAAGCCGCCATCCCACCTCTCGTGTGGTATCATATCCCCAGAACCTTGACAAGCAAGAGTCCAGGAGGTTCTGCCAGCGAATTGCCTGGCAGGTAAAACTCTTGGCGTATTGAGACGGCCCCGCCTGCGGACAAAGCACCCTCGTGGTAAACGGCTTACCGGCAACGGTGCTGGAGAGGGATGGTTCGTCGTCTGGCCA
>PSLB01000101.1:0-9037 GCA_040289385.1 Armatimonadota bacterium | reverse complement strand
CACCTACCTCAGCGGGTGCAGGTGGAGCCGCGCTGGGGGCGGCCTCCGTCAGTAGGCCCAATGCGCTCCGTCCCTGCCGAAAGGTATGCGTGCCGCAGGCACGAAATTTGGAAGCGCAAGCCCCTGGCTTTAGCCATGGGGTAACTGACACGTCAGGTCCCTATGGACGGGTGGCGTTGACACTCTCTCCATTATCGGTGGACTGGGTCCGTGCCTCAACAATGGCGGGACCTGCATTTGAGTTAGGGAGAGTCTTGTGTGTGCCGTCGCAGAAGGGAAAGGTTTTGGAGTGGAGGCAACGACAGATTGCCACGCGCTCGCCGGGCTCCAACTTTAGCACTGTTCGCAGTTTGCCTTCACGTTCCTCAGTTTGATGCACTGCCATCTTAGCGTTCCTCCGTTGGGTAGTTTAGAGATTGAAGTTCGGGCAGGGTGAACTGTCCGTCTTTGCGAATGAGCTTGCCGTCGAATTAGATTTCGCCCCCGCCATATTCTGGACGCTGGATCACCACCAGGTCCCAGTGGATTTGAGAGCGGTTGCCGTTGTCTGCCTCTTGGTAGGCGCTGCCGGGAGTGAAGTGGAACGAGCCCGCGATCTTCTCGTCGAAGAGTGTATCATTCATCGGGTACAAGATGTAGGGATTGAACCCCAGCGACCACTCGCCGATGTAGCGTGCGCCTTCGTCAGAGTCGAGGATGGCGTTCAGTTTGCGTGGGTTGCCTGCGCCAGGGCGATCGCCATCGTCGGCGCAATCTGCCTCCACAATCTTGCCCTGACGCAAACGAAAGCGAATGTTTAGATACAGATTGCCATCGTAAACGCTATTGGTATTGATGGTGATCTCGCCTTCGACGGAGTCGCGCACAGGGCAGGTAAAGCACTCGCCATCGGGAATGTTCCGCAATCCGTGGCAGGGTACGGCCCCAATTCCCTCGATGGAGAAGCGCAGATCGGTGCCTGGTCCCTTGATGTGAACCTCGCGCGTGCGTTGCATGAGTTCCACTAAAGGTTGCACGGCACGCTCCATTTGGGCGTAATCGAGAGTGCAGACGCGGAAGAAGAACGCCTCAAAGGCTTCGGTACTCATGCCAGCCGATTGCGCCATTCCGATAGTGGGCCAGCGCAAGACAACCCAGCGCGTGTGGGGAACGCGTATCTCTTGATGGACAGGCACCCACCAATGTTGGCGCACGAGTCGCATCGTGTTTTGGGGGATATCTGACATCTCAGCGAAGTTGGGGGTGCCGCGCAGACCGATATAGCCCTGCACCCATTCCATCCGTTGGCGCTCCAAACCGGCGAGAAAGCGTATTTGCTCTTCAGTAGCGTTCTGATAGAGGGCACGCAAGACAGGGGTGGTCTTCGTCTCTGCAATCGGTATGCCGCCTGCTTGGCTTACCGTGCGCATCAACAGCGCAACGAAGTCCGCAGGCATATCGAACGCTTCAATGAGAACCTTCTCGCCAGGCTGAACGCGTATGGAGTGGTACACCAACACATCGGCTAATTTCTGCCAGCGTGCGTCGATCATAGTGTGTACTCTGAGACCACCTGCGTCAAAGTGGTAAAGCGAGCGTTGTGCTTCTTCAGGAGCAGGATCGCTTCGCGAAGAGTCTCGACACTGTCGTGATAGTCGTAGCCCCCGAAGCAAATCACGGGAGTGCCTTGCTCCAGATGGTGCTGAAGGATGGTCTGCAAGGTGTCCCAGCCCTGATCGAGATAGGCAAACTTGCCGTTGTAGGCGGCGATAGGAACCATCAGGATCCGCGCCTCGCCAGGCTTACGCAAATCGTCATAAGAGGGGTGGTAAGGGCGCTGAGGAGCACCCTCCCAATCGACGAACATGCGATATTCCGCATTCGGAATGGCACTGCTATCCACCAGAAAGCCCATGTCCTCTAAGTACTTCAAATCGGGGGGGATCAGCGCATAACTGCCTGCACGGAAGGCGGTTGGCTTGAGATGCACTTGCTTGAGCATATCCTTGCCTGTCTGAATGAGCTCACCACGCTCGCGTGGGTCCTCGATATAGTGCCCCTGAGCGTTCTCGAAATGGAGGTGCAAACCGAACTCGTGCCACGAGGGGATCCGATGCAGGTACTCACGATAATAAAGCTGGGCATTCGCCATCGGGTCTTTCCCCGAAACTTGGATCATCCAAGTAAACGGGATGGTGAACTCTTCAGCGACTTTGATATAGTCTTGCGTGTAGCATCGCGGGTAATCCGCGGCTTCGCAATCCAGCGTAATCGCTACTATCGGCATGGTTATCAATCCTCCTTACCCATCGGTTTTGCAGGATGTGGGTGAATTGACGATTCGAGAAGGGCGATTCGATTCCTGCTGTTTCTCTGATGACCTGACGCGACAGTTTGCCCAGCTGACCAGTTTAGCCATCCTTGCCGACCCCAACCCCCAACCGGCGTCCGCAGGGGTTCACGCGTGAGGTTGCAGGCTGTGAAGTGGTGTTCCGTTTCCTGACGGTCAAACTGATGGATTTGGATGAGCAGGATCTGGAGCAGTCGGCGAATCCGTTTGCGTTGGTGGTGGGGGTGCATTTGCGTGCGCTCAATTGGTGCACGCGTTGGCGCATCGTGGGGATCCTATGGAGGATGTAGTGACTTTGTATAAGGTGGTGGACTATCTGATGCGGTTGCCTGAGGAGTTAGAGGCACATCCCTTAGCGCACAGGCAAAGGCAAGCAAGTTATTACTCATCCTGATTGGGAAAGTCGTTTTGCGCTGGCGACATCCCCAAGGAGTTGGCGAAATGTGTGCTAACAGATGGGTATGGGTGAGGGATTAGGGTTTATGCACTACTTGCTATTCCCTGCGTTAGGTAGGAGATCAGAAGGCTTAGGTAAACTGTATGGGTACTGGAGCCAAGATATGGTGATTCGTGTAGGCTTTGTAGGTACAGGTGGGATTGCTCAGGCTCATTTTGAGGCGCTGCTTCAGTTGAGCGAGGTGCAATTGGTAGCGTTCTGTGATGTGGATCCAGCACGGGCAGAGCGCGCCGCCCAGCGCTTCGGTGGTAGGGCGTATACCGACTTCCAAACGATGCTCCATGAGACCCCGATGGACGCCCTCTATGTGTGCGTCCCGCCTCATGCGCACGAGGGCGCTGAGGAGCTGGCTGCAGAGATGGGGATCCATCTTTTTGTAGAGAAGCCCGTTGCGCGCACGCTGGAACGGGCACGCGCCATCGAGTCGACTATCCGCAGGGCAGGCATCTTGAGCATGGTCGGTTACCACTTCCGCTATTATGGAGCGACCGAGCGTGCCAGAGAACGCCTTCAGGGGCAAACTCCTATCTTGGTCAAAGGCGCATGGGAAGGGGGAATGCCCGGCGTCGAATGGTGGCGCCACCATGCGCTGTCGGGTGGGCAGATTGTCGAGCAGACAACCCACATCTTCGATCTGGCACGCTATCTGGTGGGCGAAATCGTGCAAGTGTCCGCCTACTTTATGCACCAACCAACGCTCATGCCCTTTCCCGGAGGGGATGTAAGCGCCTCGGGAGCAGTGGCGCTCCAGTTTGCCAACGGTACAGTAGGCACGATAACCAACACATGCGTTCTGGAAGCACCCGGCGAAACAGGACTGAAAGTCTACACGCCCTCGCGTATTGTGGCGGTAAGTTGGGCACGCATGACCGAGTGGGAGCCTAACCGCAAAGAGGAGTTCTTCTCGCGGGATAACGCCTATTACAACGAGGCATGCGCATTCGTCCAAGCTATTCGCGAGAAGAATCCTGCATTGATTAAGGCGGATTACAGTGAGGGGGTGCGTACTCTTGCCGTGACGCTCGCCGCCGATGAGTCAGCACGCACGGGTAAGCCCGTCACTGTATTGGGGTGAACCCTCAACAAGGGTGCCCCCACTTGCCTCGGCATAGGAGAGCAAGCGATGAAAAATGCACAACAGGCACGCCCTAACACAGTAGTTGGGTTGGCGATTATTGGCTGTGGCGGGATCGGACGCTATCACTTGAACCAGCCCAACCGTTCAACTATATTGACCAAAGAGACTAAAGTCAACAGCTGACCTAGCTCCACCCGACGCGTTTCTGGCACAAAGACCATATCGCCATTGAGCACCAGTGGGTTCCCATTCAGATCGCCCCCGCGCAGGAACCGCTGGTAAGGCACAGCAATCCGCTGAACGATCCCATCTTGCATGCGTAGGATATAGACCCGCGAAGTGATGGCACGCGAAGTGGGACCCCCTGCAGTGGCAATTGCGTCGGAAAGAGTAAATGGCTTACCCTCAGGCACGGGGTAATAACCTGGTCGCGTAACTTGCCCCACCACCGCCACACGCGTGAGATTTGTGGGCACGATCACCACATCGCTGTCCTCGAGAAGGGGGCTTCCTGCGGTTTCACCCGCAATAATGAGCCGATAAAGGTCGACAGGGATCACACGCCCCTTTCGATCTATAAACGCTTTTTGCAGGAAGGCGTTGTCGGTGGTGCCGCCAGCAGTGGCGATGGCTTGAAGAACGGTGGCGCCCGCCTCGATGTCGTAAGTGCCAGGCATTTTCACTTCCCCTGCCACAGAGATACGAATGGTTGGCTTGAGTTGGATGCTAATCTTGTCGCCGGGTTGAACTGGGAGGTTGACGGATGGGTCGCCTCGGTGGTAGAGCGCGGACAGGTCGAGGCGGTAGACTTGATCCCCCCGGAGGAGCAGAGCTTGAGCGCGTTCGGGTAGAGTCTTAAGCCCTTCAGCTGCGGCAATGGCTTCAAACACGCGCCAGCCAGGTTGGATGGGGTACGCTCCGGGCTTGCCCACCTGCCCCTCCACAAACACCAACAGGGGGCGCGCCTGCTTCAGGGAGACCGAGACCTCTGGGTTGCGCAGGCGGGTGGCTAAACGCTGGCGAATCGCCTCAGCAACCTCCGCTAAGGCCCGCCCGCGCACCTCAACCTCGCCTACACCGTGAAAAATCACGCGCCCATCCGGAGGAACCGTATATTCGTTAGAGAACTCTGGGTGGCGTAAGACCACTACCGACAGCACATCCCCCACGTCCAGCGTGTAGTCCTCTGGAATTCCTTGAGCCCATACCGAACAAAGCACGAACCACCCGACTATCCAGCCAAAGCCTCTCATCTTGCTCCCTCCGAATTGACCAACACGGCGCCCACAATCTGCGATTGTGCCTGCTGAAGCGTCAAGAGAGTCGACTCCTCAAAGCGGTAGCCTTTGGGAATGACCAATAGTAGCCGTTCTGTGTCGATCAGAGAGCTTTCCGAGGGCGTACAGACACGCAGGGCTCCGTTCGTCGTGGGGGCAGGCAGATTCTCGGTGGGAGGCAGCAACGCTGTAGGCGCATGGGCTGCAAGAAGCTCCACCAGTTTTTGGGCTTGGGGCTGGTTTCCGAGCGGGAGCGCCATCACCGTGTGCCAGTGTTCCCCACCTCCCCACGCACGCAGGCTCCAGAGGACCAGCTGCAGCTGTTCCGATGTGGGTTGGGCACTGAGCTCTGCCAGCACCGGAACGCCCAGCAGGCGATCTAGGTCCCAACGAGTCTCTACACGGCGGTCGCGGAGCCCTCTCAAGATAGCAGTCAATAGTCCCAGCATGAGCCCCAGCACTGCACCCATTAGAGTATAGAGTAAGGGGCGTGGTGCTGTGGGGCGTTCAGGTGGGGTCGCAGGTTCCAGAAGGATGGGCGAAACTTTGCCGACTAACTGCTGCGCACGGGCACTCTCATAGGCTTTGACCTTCTCGGTCCAGAGCATGAGGCCCGCCTCATACTGCCGGCGTAGGTCTGCGTACTCTGCCAGCAGTTCGGGAGTGCGCTGGAGGTAGCCATCCATCTCGGACTGTCGTGTTTTGAGGTAGCCCAGCGTTGTTTGGAGCGCATTCCGCTCCACCTCCGCTTTCCAGAGCGCCTCCAAAATACCCTGATAAACAGGATTAACTGCCTCCTGCTTACTCAGGGTAAGGAACTGCTGGTCGATGGCTTTTGCGAGCAGTTTTTCGCGCTCCTGGCGAGCCTGATCGATTTGTGCTTCTATCGCTTGCACTTCGGGAGTGTTCGGCAGATACTCTTCCAGTAATGCGCGCCGCTGGATCGATAGCTCTGCGATTTTCGAGTTGAGCTGTTGCACTTCGGGCGGGATAGCTAAGTTGCGTCCAGCTTCAAAGTAGGGGGGCTGTTTTTTGAGCTCGGCACGGAGGTCGGCAATCTGACGCGTGAGCGCTTGCACCTTGCCCTGTTGATTCAGTATTTCCATTTGAAGCTCAGCATACTTCTCAAGCGCCTTAGCGACCTCCTGATCGGGGACGACCATCTGCTTCTGCTTGAGAAACGCCACCATCTTCTGGCTTTGCGACTGAAGTTCTGCCTTTTTCTGCTCCATCTCCTTACTTAGTTTAGCAACCAGTGTGGAGGGGTTCCTGTCGTAGAAGTCTTGGACATAGGCAAGGTAGCGTTCTGCCCAGAGGTTAGTGAGTTCGGCAGATTTTTCTGGGGTGGCTTCGCTGGCAGAAAGGCTGATAATCGGCGTGTTGCGCAGTTGCTTGGCGTCGAAACGCTTGATAAAGTCGCGAAATGGCTCTTCGGATCTGTAGGCTTGGTACACCTGTTCCAGCAAGGGGCGTGAGAGTAGAATCTCCACTTGTGTGTTCACATCGGGGTTGCCCCCGCCAATCAAGGTTGCCAATCCCCCCATCATAGAAGACATTACGCCCGTAGAGGATTCAACTAGCACTTTCGCTTCAGCCTCATAACGCGGGGGAGCCAACAGAACGAGACCGACACCCAGTAAAATACCCAACAGCAGGCCCCCTATAACCCATCGAGATTGCCGTTTGAGGCTTTGCCACAGCCACGGCAAAGCGATGGTCTCCTCCCGATCTACCCGTGCGATAGCATCACGCATCATTGCGGCTTAAGGATACCCCAAACTCATCCGAACGCGTGCTTTAGGATTTGCACGATGCGCTCTGAGGCGTGCCCATCGCCATAGGGATTGACCGCTTGTGCCATCTGACGATAGGCGTCGGAGTCTGTAAGCAGGCGCAAGGCTTCGTGGACGATGGTCTGCGTTTCGGTTCCCACCAAGCGCGCCGTGCCTGCTTCAACGCCTTCGGGGCGTTCAGTGGTCTGGCGCAGGACGAGAATCGGCTTGCCGAATGCAGGAGCTTCCTCTTGCACGCCCCCAGAGTCGGTCAAAATGAGGGTTGCGAAACGCATCGCGTGCACGAACTCAGGGTAGTCTAACGGTTCGGTTAGGAGGGCGCGTGGGTGATCCCCCAGCACCGCACGAATCACTTCGCGCACGCGAGGGTTGCGATGCATCGGCACCAGCACCAGCAGATCGTCCAGCGTGTCCAGCAAGATTCGCACTGCTTGGGCAATTGCGTGCATGGGTTCGCCCCAGTTCTCGCGACGGTGTGTGGTTAGCAGAAGGACACGCCCCGAATGGCTCTGCACGCGCCTGAGAACGGGGTTCGCAGGTTCCTGTGTGTGTTGTGCGACCCACAGCACCGCATCGATGCCCGTGTTTCCCGTTATCCAGATATGTTCGGGGGGGATGTGTTCCTGTATCAAGTTTTGGCGTGCGCGTGGGGTCGGTGCAAAGTGGAATCGAGCGATGGGGGCAACGAGACGACGGTTAATCTCCTCTGGAAATGGCTGATAGATGTCGTAGGTACGCAAGCCCGCCTCTACATGTCCAAACGGAATCTTATGGTAAAAGGCACAGAGTGCCGACACGAAGGTTGTGGTCGTATCACCCTGTGCTAACACCATGTCCACTGGATCTGACTCCAAAACACGGTCTAACCCCTCCAATGTGCGTATTGTGATCGCGGTCAGTGTTTGCTGAGGGGTCATGATGTTCAGGTCGTAATTGGGGGTGAGCTGGAAGAGCCGTAGCACCTGGTCTAACATTTCGCGATGCTGACCCGTAGCCACAAGTTTGACCTCGAACTGAGGGTCTTCCTGTAGGACACGCACCACCGGTGCCATCTTGATTGCATCAGGGCGCGTGCCACACACTGCCATCACCCGGATCTGAGCGGTCGCCATCGCCTCACCTAAGAAGCCAACTGAGAACCGTTTTCCAAAGCGGGCTTAAGACCCAGCTGAGGGGACGCACCGCCCCATGCGTCACTACGGGAACAAAGACCAGCGCAGTTATCAAGATAATCGGACCGTAGGCGATTTGCCAGCTCCAATAGCGGCGGTCGAACACATCGGCCAGAAGCCCAGAAAGCACCTTGGATCCATCTAGCGGATGGATTGGGATCATATTGAACAACGCCAATCCGACATTCGTGACCACCATATAGAAGCAAAAGGTAAAAAAGACATTGTTGAATGGATTTTCCTCACCGATGAACAGAACCATCATCCGAACCATGATCGAGAAAATCACCGCCAGAACGATGTTAGACAGGGGGCCCACAAACGCGCACAGAACCCAATCCCGTCGTGGGTTTCGGAAGTAGCCAGGATTAATCGGCACGGGCTTGCCCCATCCAAACCCGAAGCCTGAGATGGCCACCATCACAATCAGCAGAGTGCCCAGCGGATCGAGGTGAGCAATCGGATTCAGCGTGACGCGCCCTTGACTGCGGGGAGTGGGGTCGCCTGCCCAGTCGGCATACCAAGCGTGCGCAAACTCATGGACAGTTAGACTGAGGATCACCACCATCAGCCAGAGAATGATATCCATCAACTGTTCGGCGTTCATCGGGCGGGATTATACCCTGTTGTCATGAACCCCATGGCTGAAGCCAGGGGCTTGCAGCTAGGCGGATGAGCCTGCCGCGTATGGCCACATACGGGCGGCCATGCGGATGTTCTCCGCAGCGATGGCGTCAGCCGGCCCAGCAAAGCCGCACTCGACGCAACAGAACTGTGCCTGCATAGTTGGCCTTCGACACATGCCCGCAGGCCGGACGGGTGCGCGAGGTGTTCCGAGGATCAACGCACACCACCGGGACACCGGCCAACCGGGCCTTGTACTCGATGAAGGAGCCAAGCTGATGGAACGCCCAACTGTGCTGGACGCGAC
>PSLB01000100.1:0-9083 GCA_040289385.1 Armatimonadota bacterium | reverse complement strand
GGGCCGCCCGTATGCGGTCGTATGCGGCGGGCCACCCGGCCTCGCTGCAAGCCCCTGGCTTTAGCCATGGGGCTCATGATGGGAGAGTAGTAGCATGGTGCCCTATTTTTACGACCCCGCCATAGAGCACTATCAGTTCAGCGAGAGCCATCCGCTGAAGCCCAAACGCTTGCAGCTGCTCAACGAACTGCTCTCTGCCTATGGGCTGATGTCTATCCTCGAACAGCGCGTGCCCCCCCCTGCCGATGAGACAGAGATTCAACGCGTGCATACCCCAGAATATATCGCCATCGTGCAGGCACTCAGCCGAGGCGAGCCCGTGATGGAGCCGTACCGATGGGGATTCTCTGCCTATGGCGATAATCCCCCCTTTCTAGGAATGTGGGAGGCGGCACTTGCCTATGTGAGTGCGACCGTAGCCGCCGCCTACACTGTGTGCAACGGCGCCTCTCTTGCGTTCAATCTCACAGGCGGACTGCACCACGCAATGCCCAACCGAGCCAGCGGGTTCTGCATCTTCAACGACCCCGCTATAGCGATTGCTATCCTGCGGGAACGGTTCGCGCGCGTGGCTTATCTGGATATCGACCTCCACCACGGCGACGGTGTCCAATGGATCTTTTACGACGATCCCAGCGTGCTGACCGTCTCGATTCACGAGAGCGGGCGGTGGCTGTTTCCGGGCACGGGCTTCGTGGAGGAGCTGGGTGAAGGTGCAGCTTACCGTACCGCCATCAACATCCCGCTGGCACCTTTCACAGAGGACGATCTCTGGTGGGAGGCGTTCTGCCAAATTGTCCCTGCGGTGTTCGAACAGTTCCAACCCGAGGCTATCGTGTTGCAGATGGGCGCCGACCCTCACTCCTTAGACCCTCTGGGGCACTTGCACCTAAGTGCGCAAGGCTGGGTGCGAGCGGTTGCATGGGTTCGCTCGCTCGGGTTGCCCATCGTGGCGTTAGGCGGCGGGGGATACAACCTCACGACGGTGCCCCGCATGTGGACACTGGCGATCGCAACCTTGCTGGAGGTGGAACTCCCCGATGCTACCCCCACCACATTCAGCTGGCATGACCGTATCCCCCGCCTCACCGATGAGCAAGTCCCCCCTGTGAATCCCACCGACCGTCAACATGCAGAGAGCTACATGCGCGCCCAACTCGCCTTTCTGAGAAAAGTTTTACAAAGCTAAGAGGGTCGGGTATCCTATTAGAGCGGGAGACCAACTTCGCCATGACAGGGAATGTGCTGGCGACACGCTACGAACTCATCGAGCAGATCGCAGAGGGGCTACTGTTCAGTGTCTACCGGGCACGCGACCTGATGCGCACACAAGTGGTCACCGTCAAAATCGTGCGTGCACCCTACCACCGGAACGAGACCCTACGCGAACGGCTCGCCGTGCTTGCAGAAACCCGCAAACGGCTCCAGCACCCCAACCTGCTGAACATCTACGCCGTTGAAATAGAATCGGAACCCCCCTTTCTGGTGGAGGAGTTTGTGCGCACCCTCGATTTGGCAACCCGCATTCGACGAACCGCTCCCTTTACAGTCCCGATCGCAGTCGAAATCATGATCGGCGTCGTGGAGGCGCTGGAAGCCGTCCATCGGGTAGGACTGGTGCACGATGATCTGCGCCCTGCCAATGTGCTGGTGGGTTCCGAGTGGCATGTGTGGCTCAATGGAGTGGGCATGCGCTCGGTCTATCAAGCGGATACCAGCCTCTTGACCGAGCATGAGGCACGTGCGGTTCCCTATCTCGCGCCCGAAGTGCTTCAAGGGCACGCGCCAAGTCCCCAAAGCGATCTCTATGCCTGTGGAGTGGTGTTCTATGAGATGCTTGCTGGCTTACCCCCTTTTCATGCAGATACGCCCCTGCAAACCGCTCAAGCGCACCTCAACCAGCCTGTGCCACCCCTGCGCGAGCAAAACCCCGCTGTGCCACGCGCCGTCGAGGGCCTCATCCTCAAGTGTCTTCATAAAGACCCCAACCAACGCTATCCCAGCGCGCGGAACCTGCTGAACGACCTCAAAGCGGTACGCGATGCACTCCGATTCGGCAAACCGTTAGGCTGGTCACCCACTGACCTCTCCCACAGCACAGGCGATATCTTCGCATCCAAGCGAGCCACAGCTCCCACGCCTCCTCGCGTCTCGGAAGTCAAAGAGGAGGAAGCCGAAGACATCCCTCACTGGCTCCGTACAATGCTTCGGATCACAGGTACTTTTCTGGTGATAGGAGTGGTGGTGGCGCTCGCCGCGTGGATGGCGATTCGCATGGCACCCGAAGACCGTGCTGTCCCCCCCCTGCTGGGCCAAAGCCTTCAGGAGGCGAACCAAATCCTACGAGAGATGGGCCTCGAACCAGAGGTCAAGTACGAAGGCTACAGTGAGCAATATCCGCCCGGCACGGTTTACTCTACCGATCCCCCCTCCGGCAAAGTGGTGCGCAAGGGCACAAAGGTCTACCTATGGGTCAGCCGCGGTTCCCGCATGGTGGAAGTGCCCGATGTCCGCAATCTCCCCGAAAGCCAAGCACGCCTCGCCTTAGAGCGCGCCGGACTGGCAGTGAGGGATACCGTACAAGAACGCGAACACCCCACAATCCCGCTCGGCTTCGTGATCGATACCCTCCCGCCCCCAAAAACGCGCATCGACCGAACCACTCCCGTCCAGCTTATCGTGAGTAAGGGCATGCCGACCGAAGAGTCGGCGCCACCCAGTCCACAAACTCCTATGCCAACTGGTCCCGAACGCGAGTTCGTCATCAAAATCGACCTGACCGATCAGCCCGATCGGCGCATCCGTATCGAAGTGGAAGACGATCAGGGGCTACGCACCGTTCTTGACGAGGTCAAAGCCAAAGGGCAGGTGTACGAAATTCCCGTGCGAGCAACTGGAACCCGCGTGCGGATCCGAGTCTATGCCGATGACCAACTTATTCAGGAGATTCGCCGATGAGAGCCGAGTACCCGTGCCTGCTTGCCCCGTCGATCCTCTCTGCAGACTTCGGCATGATGCGCAACGCAGTAGAGGCACTTACCGAAGCGGGCGCCGATTGGATCCACTTCGATGTGATGGATGGTCATTTCGTACCAAACCTCACTTTCGGACCGCAAATGGTCTCCGACCTGCGTCCCTATTCCCCCTTGCCGTTCGATATCCATTTGATGACTGAACGCCCCGAGATGCTCATTCCCGCCTTTGCCGAAGCGGGAGCGAACCTGATCACGGTGCATGTGGAGGCGTGCCTGCATCTGCATCGAACTGTCCAGCAGATTCAGAGCTTGGGTTGCAAGGCAGGCGTTGCGTTGAACCCCCACACCCCGTTGGAGATGGTGCGCCCCATCTTGCCCGCTATCGACCTCCTGCTGGTGATGACGGTCAATCCGGGTTTTGGCGGTCAGCAGTTTATCGATCTGATGCTACCCAAGGTGCAGCAGGCGCGCCTTCTTATTCAGCAGGTAGCTCCGCAGGTGGCGCTTTCGGTCGATGGAGGCATCTCACCTGAAAATGCGCGTGTGTTGGTGGAGGCAGGCGCCACAGTGCTGGTGGCAAGTTCCAGTGTGTTCCACGCACCAAGCATTCAGCAGGGCGTGCATGCGCTCCGAATAGCGACCCTTTCGCAACGAGCATGAAACGCATCAACTACCGCACTTGGATGACCGTTCTTCTGGGGGTACTCGTGTTGATGATACCGCTGGGGGCTGTGTTGATACGCGCCTTGCCCGAAGAAGGGATTGCCCCCAAAAAGCTCTGGCTCCGATGGGCAGGAGCCTACCTGCTGATACTGTTAGGGCTGTTGGGCGCACTCGTGTGGGTCGTCCTCAAAGATATTCGCCAATCGCTGGAGCAGTTCCGTCGGGCACATCGAGAGGCGTTCGAAGAGATGACCTTTCAGATCCGCGAGGACTATCGTAAACGAAAAGCACGCAGGGGCGATCAAGATGGCGTTGAGCCGTGAGGATCTGCAGTGGATGCAGTTGGCGGCGCGACTGGCACGGCGGGGCTACCCTGCTCCGAACCCACGTGTGGGCGCGTGCATCGTCAAAGACGGCGAACTGGTCGGTTACGGTTATCACCCTTATGCAGGGGCTCCCCACGCCGAAATCTTCGCCCTTCAACAGGCAGGCGAACAAACGCACGGCGCGGTGCTCTATGTCACGCTGGAGCCGTGCTGTCATTACGGGCGCACACCCCCATGCACGCAGGCAGTCTTGAAGGCAGGAGTCGCACGCGTGGTCGTCGGCATGACCGACCCCAATCCCAAAGTGGGGGGGCAAGGCATCCAACAGCTGCGTCAGGCAGGCGTTCGCGTGGAGCTGTTAGACCCAGCTGAGCCCCAGGCGCGCGCCCTTATCAACCAGTTAGAGGCACTGAACCGCCCCTTTCTGCATCGACACCGCGAAGGGCGCGTGCTGGTGACTTTGAAATGTGCCCTCAGCCTCGATGGAAAGCTCGCCACGCGCACCGGCGACTCGAAATGGATCACGACCGCACGCACACGGCGGTATGCCCATCGCATGCGGGCAGAGCATGGAAGCGTTCTGGTCGGCGTCGGTACGGTTCTCAAAGACAACCCGCAGCTAACCGTGCGTCTCCCTGGCGTTCGCTCTCAACCGATCCGAATCGTGCTGGATACCCACTTGCGTACCCCCTTAGAGGCACAGGTGCTGGATACCCGCTCTGCGCCAACCCTGCTGGTCTGTGCCCAGCCGATGCCGCCACATGCCGAGCAGTATTGTCAGCGCGGGGTGGAAGTGTTGGCGCTCCCGACCGACTCGACGGGTAGAGTCTCGTTAGCGGCTCTGCTCGATTACCTGAACACGCGCCATGTGAACGGTGTGTTGGTGGAGGGGGGAAGCCAAGTGCTTACTGCTTTCCTGAAGGCGCGCCTCGCCGACCGAATCGCCTTCTTTTATGCCCCCAAACTGATTGGGGGCGCGACGGCGCTCACCCCTTATGAAGGCGAAGGCATCGCCGAAATTGCAGAGGCTCTCTCCGTTCGTGACATCCGCCTGCACCGTCTGGGAACCGACTGGCTTGTAGAAGGAAGCCTCCGATAGACATTTCTCAGCGAGGGTTCGCAACTGCGGGACGTCCTATAGATAACGGTGGTTGCTTATGGTAATATATCCGCATGCAGCTGTCCGACTGAGCGCGTGCCACCGGGGACGAGAACGCGGCGCGCAACCTCGCAGCCCTTGTGGCTGCCGTCGCCGGGAGTGGACCGGAGACGGAAAACGCCCATGGACGGGACGGAAGACCTGCGGTTCGCCGGCAGTCCAAGCGGGAAGCTGGCAGCATGTCAGACCTGTGCCCCCGCCTGGGCGGGTGTTGGGAACAGGTTTCTATGTTCTCGGCAACGGGAGGAAACCGTGTAGGGACAAACACACAGGTCTGCCCCCTCTGGGAGACGTTGCGTCCATCAGTTTCCCTAATTCCCGCACGCCCAGAACCTGAGCAGGGTATCCTTATTCAGCGATGGCCCTACAGGTAATAGAACGAATTCGTACGGCACTGTGTCGGACTCCCTACGAAGGCAAGGTCTATCTTGTGGGCGGGATAGTGCGGGACGAACTCCTGAAGCGCCCGCTCCCCAACGATATCGACCTTGTGCTGGAGGGCGACGCGCTCCAGCTCGCTCAGTACCTGTACGAATCGGGACTGACGCCCCACAAACCCGTGCTCTATCGGCGTTTCGGAACCGCCCTGCTGGTCATCGACGGGGTGCAAGTGGAGCTGGTGAGCGCACGCACCGAATCGTACCGCTCGGATAGCCGCAAGCCCGTTCAAGTGAAACCCGCAACCCTGCAAGAGGACGCCCTACGCCGCGATTTTACGATCAACACGATCTTGAAAAACCTCCACACAGGCGAGATTTTAGATCCGTTGGGCTGTGCGCTACAGGATTTGCAGGCGCGCGTCCTGCGCACCCCGCGCAACCCAGAGCAAACCTTTGAGGAGGATCCCTTGCGGATGATGCGCGGCGTCCGATTCGCCGTACAGCTCCACTTCACTATAGACCCTCCCGTGTGGTCGGCGATTCAAACTTGGGCGGCGCGACTCAAAATCGTTAGCATGGAGCGGATTCGCGAGGAGTGGACTCGAATCCTCCAGCTCCCCAACGCCCATGAAGGGGTTCAGATGCTCCTCGATAGCGGGCTGTTCGCCCAGTTTGGGCAACCGCTTTTGCCAATGGTCGGCTGTACCCAGCCTGGAGGTTACCACCTCTACGATGTATGGGAGCATAGCCTGAGGGCAGTCGCCTGCCTCCAAATCCCAGAAAATTGCCCGATGCCCGACTGGGAACTGCGTTTGGCGACCCTATTACACGATGTGGGCAAGCCTGCCACACGCACCCTCGATGAACACGGCATCGCCCACTTCTACGGACACGAAGAGAAGGGCGCAGCAATCGCTCAAGAGTGGCTTGCCTCCCTGCGCTACTCGAATGCCACTATCGAACGCGTGACACGGCTTATCCGCCTGCACATGCGCCCAGGCGCCTACGCCGCTGAGTGGAGCGATAGCGCAGTACGCCGACTCGTTCGCGACGCAGGTGAACTTCTGGAGCCTCTGCTGTGCATGGTCTCTGCCGACATCTGCGCCCAAAGGAACCACGGACGCGACCTAACCGCACTCCGCCAACGCATCCAGCAGGCGCAGTCTGCCCAACCCCCTGCCCTGTGGAAAAGCCCGCTCTCAGGCAAAGAGATTATGCTCGAACTGGGTGTCCCCGGAGGACCTCTGATTGGGCGCGTCAAGCAGTTTCTGGAAGAGCAAGTAGTGGAAGGGAATCTCTCTCCAAACGACAAGGAGCGTGCCCGACAACTGGCTCAGGCGTTTCTGCAACAAACACTTCAGCACAAGCAACACGGATGAACCGCATCCACGCTCCCGATACACTCGAGCCAAACAGACTGTCAACACGCATAGACCCGATGGGCTGTCCCTCCACCCCCATCGTCAAAGTGTGCTATAATATAGCATGGCACACCGCCAAAAGGAGCATAAGCGATGAAAAAATGGTTTTGGAGCGTATGGACAATCGCGCTTGCGATAAGCACGGCGCATGGTCAGGTATATATCCACCAGAAGCTGGGCAACGGGTTCTCCCGCCTCTCTAAAGGCATTTTAACCGAACTCGGCTACCCCGCTTGGTCTGCAGAGCGGAGCGCAGATGCTGGGAATGTGGATGTCTTCCTGATTTCTGGGAGTAGCAATGTCTCTGCATCGATTTTGGGCAGTGGGCGCGATGCGTCTCCTGCAGACTACCATCCCGTCTACGGCATTCTGTGGGATGGCTCGGGCTCGGCTACGGGCAACAGGCTTGATGCGTTCCTGAACAGCACCAACCTCAGCGCATCGGTGTTGGGCGGGGATCGGTTTGCGCTGGCGTTCCGACTGGCTACCGATGGGCGTGCCATTTGGTACGGCTCTGGTCCCAATAACGGCAACAACATCGACATCTTTGTCGGGAGTACGAACCTCACCGCCTCGATCTTGGGCAATGGGCGCGATGCCGTGCCTGTGGATATCAGCCCCAATAATGTGCTGGTGTGGGATGGCGCAGGAGCGAACCTCGGCGGGGTTAACCGCGATGTGTTCACCACGAACCTCACCTCGATGACCTCCACCAATATCTCGCAGTCGGTGCTGGGCAGATCACGCTTCGCCCTCGCCGTTGCAGTCAACGATTTGGGAACGCCTCTGTGGAACGGCGCAGGCACAAATAACAACGACTATAACGATGTGTTTCTCAGCACGACCAATGTGAGCGCCTCGGCACTGGGCGGGCTGACGGCTGTTCGCGATGCCACTCCCTACGGGGTCAGCTGGAACGGTTCGAACAACACGCTCATCTGGGTGGGACGCGCGAGCAGTACGGGCTGGTTCTATGATACTTTCGCCTCGTCGGTGCCCGGAAGCTCCATGAATATGAGTTCTTCGGTGTTAGGCACAGGGCGCGAAAGCCTGCCAGTCGCCATTCGTGTGAATGCCCTCATCTGGGAAGGGGTCGGCAGCAACACCAGCGGGAACAACGATGTGTTTGTCTCCGTCGGCACCACCACACGCAATGTGAGTACCAACCGATTCGGTACGGGCGGCCCCAATACGCGTGCGTCCATCGGATACGCCGTCGATTCCAGCGGTAATGCGCTCTGGGCAGGCAAACATACCACTACAGGCGGAAACAACAACCTCTTCTACTACAACTGGTCGAACAACTCCAGTACCAACCTGACCCAGGAGGCGACCAGTAGCACGCGCGAAACCCAAGTGTTAGCCACCAACCGTGCGATGCAGGTGCTGTGGGGCGTACGCGACAGCACAGGAAACGAGTGGGAAGTCTATCTCTCGACCCCTAATGTGGCGACCACCCTACAGGGAACCTTGAACATCCCCGGCTATCTCGGAAATCTGGGGCAGGTGCAGGTTAAGGCGCGCTTAGTCGACCCCTTCACGGGCAATGTCGCCTCCACCCATACGGGGAATGGCTCGAATGGGGGCACCTATAGCGTTGGGGTGACCCCAGGCTTATGGGGCGTGCGCCTCACCGCCACAGGCTGTCTGACACGCGCTTTTCCAATCCAGCGACTGCTCGGCGCCACGACCATCAACCTAAATATGATACTGGGCGATGTGAACCAAGACAATATCATCGACGATGCGGACCTCTTGCAGATCCTGTTCAACTTCGGGCAGTCGGGTTCCTCGCCTGCAGACCTGAACGGCGATGGTGTCGTGGATGATGCCGACCTGCTGATCGTGCTGTTCAACTTCGGTCAAGCAGGTGAGTCATGAACCCCATGGCTAAAGCCAGGGGCTTGCAGCTAGGCCAGTTGGCCCGCCGCGTATGGCCGCATGACGACGGCCCTGCTCGCGATGTTGCGAGCAGCGATGGTGTCGGCCGGCCCAGCAAAGCCGCACTCGACACAGCGAAACTGTGCCTGGGTAGGCCGGTTGGCCTTCGCCACATGCCCACAGGCTGGGCAGGTGCGCGAGGTGTTCCGGGGACCGACAATTACCACCGGGACACCCGCCAACCGAGCCTTGTACTCGATGAAGGAGCGAAGCTGATG
>PSLB01000099.1:0-9147 GCA_040289385.1 Armatimonadota bacterium | reverse complement strand
GGCCTTCGCGACCAGGGGTGCCGCGTGTTGCTCCTCGGTCGGCATGAGCTTGACCATCAGCGTCCGGTTCATGTTTTTTTTTAGTATACCCCAGACAGCTCAATGGGTATAATGGAAGGATGGAAGCCGCCCTTCCTCCCCGCGCTTGAAGGCGGTGGCTTCCGGGCGGCGGCGACGGTGAACGCTGATGGCTGTGTGGATGATGCAGACCTCTTAGCCGTGCTGTACTCGTTTGGACAGAGGGGCTGTGCGTTGGAGATAGACCCCAACCGCGATGGCAGTGTCGACGATGCCGACCTGCTGACCGTGCTGTTTGCGTTCGGACAAGGTTGGTGAAGCAGGATTCGGACACCCTATCCCCAAAAAGAGCTTATGCGCCGATCGGACCAGAAACTGCTCACCCGGGAGCAACTTGCCCAGCGCGTTGCTGAATGGCGCACGTGGGGCAAGTTGCTCGTCTTCACCAACGGCTGTTTCGATATCCTACATGTGGGGCACCTCCATCTGCTTGAGCAAGCGCGGGCGATGGGCGACCTGCTGATTGTAGGGGTCAACAGCGACGACTCGGTGCGTACGTTCAAAGGGCCCACGCGCCCTCTCGTGCCCGAAGCCGAGCGCGCCCAACTCGTGGCAGGGCTGGAATGCGTAGACGCGGTCGTCATCTTCCCTGAGCCCACAGCCACCTCCCTGCTGGAGCTGATACGCCCTGACTACTATGTCAAAGGAGGCGATTATACCGAGCAGAACCTGCCCGAAGCGGAAACGGTGGTCGCCTATGGCGGCTTCTTGGTCATCCTACCTTACGAACCCAACCACTCCACCACCCAATTGATCGCTCGAATCCGTGAAGGAGCCGATGGGGTATAATCGCGTGGATGCGCATCCTGTTTATTGGCGACATAGTCGGGCGTCCCGGAAGGCAAGCAATCGCGCGAACGCTTCCACAGTGGCGTGAGCGGTATGCTCCCGATATCATTCTGGCTAATGGCGAGAACGCCGCCGGTGGAAACGGAATCACCCCACAGGTAGCCGAAGAGCTGTTTGCGCTCGGTATCGCAGGGTTGACTATGGGCAACCATGTATGGGATAAAAAGGAGATCTATCCAACGCTGAATAGCGACCCCCGAATCGTGCGCCCAGCAAACTATTCGCCCCTCGCCCCCGGCAAAGGGCTGACCTACTTCGAAGTATTAGACAAAAAGCTGGCGGTCATCTCGATGGCGGGCAGGGTGTTCATGGAGTTAGCCGATTGTCCTTTCCGCACCTTTGACCAACTGTACGAACGCATCGACACACCTTTTATTTTTGTGGACTTCCATGCGGAGACGACCGCCGAGAAGTCTGCCTTCTCTGCCTACCTCGATGGGCGCGCCAGTGCCGTGGTCGGAACCCATACCCATATCCAAACCTCCGATGAACGCATCTTACCCAAAGGAACCGCCTTCATTAGCGATGTGGGCATGTGTGGCGTCTTCAACTCCTCAATAGGGATGGATATGGAGATTAGTCTCCAGCGGTTCCTGACGGGCTTGCCCATCCGTCTGGAGGTGACCAAAGGGAGCCCGCTGGTAGCCTGCGGGGTGCTGATCGATCTGGAGCGCACCACAGGGCGCGCGCTCTCCATCCAGCGTCTCCAAACACGCTTCGAAGCAGGAGGCTGACGATGGCAGTACCACGCTTAGAGACCGCGTGCCTGCTCCGCCCAGAGGCGATACCGCCCTCCCATCCTGCCCTGCAAGTGGTGGGCGTTTTTAACCCTGGAGTGGCAGCGTATGATGGTCGCGTCGTGCTACTGGTCCGCGTAGCGGAAACGCCGAGAGAAAGCTGCACCGGTTGGGTCGGCTTGCCGCGCTATGTGCCCGGCGAGACGGAACCGCATATTGACTGGGTTCCCGAATCGGATGTGGAGTGTCTTGACCCGCGTGTGGTGCGTCTGCGTCAGACGGGCACAATTCGGCTCACTTTTGTTTCCCATCTGCGCTTGGCGCGGTTAGACCCCACAGGAACACGCGTCGAAGCGGTGGACCCCACACCTACTTTCTACCCCGAAACCGAGTGGGAGACCTACGGTGTGGAAGACCCCCGCATCACTGTGCTGGACGGGGTGGTTTACTTCACCTATGTGGCGGTCTCACCGCACGGTGCGTGTACCGCTTTAGCCTCCACCCTCGATTTCAGGCAGTTTACGCGACATGGCATCCTCTTCCCGCCAGAGAATAAGGATGTTCTACTTTTTCCTGAACGCATTCAAGGTGAGTATGTGGTGCTCCACCGCCCGAACCCCAATACCCACTTCCACCCGCCCGAAATCTGGATTGCCTACTCACCCGACCTGATTCGCTGGGGACGCCATCGCCCGCTCTACGGCGGGCGGCGCCATTGGGAGAACGACCGCGTTGGGGGCAGTACCGTGCCGCTGAGGCTCCCCGAAGGCTGGCTGGAAATTTACCACTCCAACCGCAAAGCGGAGCGAGGGGCAGGCGTGGGCACTTACACTGCCAGCGCGCTTTTGCTGGATAGCACCCACCCTGAACGCGTGCTGAAAGTCTCTCGCGAGCCGATTCTGGAGCCGACCGAGCCGTTCGAGCGCGCAGGCTTCGTGCCGAATGTGGTCTTCCCTACAGGGTTGATCTTGCAGGGAGATACGGTTCTGCTATATTATGGCGCTGCTGATACTTGCACGGGCGTTGTGAGACTGCGACTGGCAGATATTTGGGCAACTTTAGAGTGAAATCGGCAGGAGTTTTAGAGGTTGCAACGAACCTGTGGGCGCAGAGTGAGGGAGGGAACTATGCGACCAACATCGGTGCTTGTAATCGGGATTTTGGGCATTGTCTTCAGCATATTCGGGATGTGCTGGGGTGCCTTTAGCGTCTTAACTGAAGGGTACACTTATGCCTATGTTGCAGGCGCAGTTATTGGCTCCCCGTCAGTTGGTGTTACGCGAGGTTCCCTTACCGACCCCATCGGAGGGGGAGGTGCTGGTGAAGGTGGCGGTGGCGTTGACCTGTGGCACCGACCTGAAGACCTATCGGCTCGGTCATGCGAAGTTGCCTTTTGGTCCGTTTGGACATGAGGGGGCAGGGGAGATTGTGGCCGTTGGGGCAGGTGTTTCGCATTTGCAGGTAGGTCAGAAGGTGACTTGGATGCCGACCGCCCCGTGTGGGGCATGTAATTTGTGTCGTCGGGGGCGCCCCAACCTTTGCAGAAACTTATTTGAGGCGGTGGTGCTGGGCGCGTACGCGGAATATCTGTTGATCAACGCGCGCGTGGCACGGGTGCATGTGTTCCCGCTGGAGGGGATCGAGCCGATGCGTGGGGCGTTTGCAGAGCCGTTGGCGTGTGTCTTGCATGCTTGGCGCTTGCTGGAGCCTCTGCACGGCACACGCGTGGCCATTTTCGGGTCGGGCACGATGGGCTACCTTCATCTGATGGAGGCGCAAGCACGCGGCTACTCGGTGGTGATGGTGGGGCGTCGGGCGGAACGCCTGCAGTTGGCGATCGAGCTGGGTGCCGAGGCATGGCTACTGGACGCGAGCCAGCCGCCACCTGAGCGGTTTGATGCGGTCATCGAAGCCACAGGAGTGCGCTCGATGTGGGAACAAGCACCGCAGTGGTGTGTTCCTGGCGGGAAGGTGCTTTTTTATAGTGGGTTGGCGAAAGACGAGGCGGTCTGTTTCTCTGCAGAACCGCTTCACTACGACGAGTTGACTTTGCTGGGGAGCTTCCACCTGACCCCTGAAGATGCCCGCTTGGCGATAGAACGGCTGAGAACGAGCGACTTGCTCGTGGAACGGCTCATCACCGCCACCTACCCCCTCCGAGAGATCGAAACAGTATATGCACTATTAGATCGGGGAGAGGGGATGAAGTATGCCTTAGTTCCATAAGCTGGTCGGGGCGGGCAGATTCGAACTGCCGACCTCTCCCACCCGAAAGGAGCGCTCTACCATGCTGAGCTACGCCCCGACGGACTTAATTGTACCCGATATCGGGGTAGAATTCAAGTAGGGCATACCGCTTCCCAGAGAGAGGGTATACTTCACTTTCGGTTGATCGATGCTAGGTCGGATCTGGTGTCTGATAGTTGGGACACCCTTATCCTCGCGTCGTGCTCGTCACGAGCGGTTGGCGGTGTGGCTGGCTCTTCCCGTGTTATCGGCGGATGCGCTTTCGTCGTCCGCCTATGGTCCCGAGGAGATGAAGTTGATTCTCTGGCAAGCGGGTGAGCCCGCTCTCCGCCTGGCGGTTCCGATTTCGATCGCCATTGCACTCCTTCTGTTTATAGTGGTGTTCTCTTACCGTCAGACGGTATATGCCTATCCGCAGGGCGGGGGCGCATTTAATGTGGCGCACGAGAATCTTGGCGCGTTTTGGGGGTTATTGGCGGCGTCGGCTTTGCTGATCGGGTACATATTGACCGTGACGGTCAGCATTGCGGCGGGCGTGAACGCCGTTGTCTCTGCGTTTCCGATGCTCCTGTCGTACCGAGTTTTACTCTGTGTGCTGTGTATTGCCTTGATGACCTTTATCAACCTACGCGGCATACGGGAGTCGGGCGCGATATTTGCCCCGCCGACCTACGGGTTTATCCTGGCCTTTGCGATTCTAATTGGGCTGGGGATTGTCCGTCGCTTTTCAGGGGATGTCGAGCCTCAACCTTATGAGCCGTACATCGGAACCACAACAACTTTAAGCTGGTTTGTGATTCTCACTGCCTTTGCTCGGGGCTGTTCTGCGCTGACTGGGGTGGAAGCGATTTCCAATGGCGTGCCAGCCCTCAAAGAGCCTGTTTCGCACAACGCCGCGAAAACACTCCTTTGGATGGCTTTCATTCTTGCGGGGCTGGTGCTGGGAATTACCTACCTCTCGTCCTACTATCACGTTCTCCCGCGTGTGAACGAGCATGGCGAGATTGTGGAGACGCTTACCTCCCGAATGGCGCGCACGATACTCGAAGGAACGCCGTTCGAATGGTTTTACTATGTGGTTCAGATTGCGACCACAGCGATTTTGATTCTTGGAGCGAACACGGCTTATGCGGACTTTCCGCGCCTCGCTTCGGTTTTGGCGAATGCGGGTTATGCACCGCGCCAGTTGGCGAATCTGGGCGATCGCCTCGTGTTCAATAACGGAATCCTTTTGCTGGGAATTCTTGCTGCCTTGCTGGTGATTTACTTTCGTGGGGATACCCACACGCTCATGCCGCTCTATGCCGTGGGCGTGTTCCTCGCGTTCACCATGTCGCAAGCAGGAATGACACGGCGGTCCTTACGCTTGCGCCCCGCACACTGGCAAGTGTCGATGCTGATCAACGGGTTGGGGACTGTCGTCACCTTTCTGGTCTTTATGACGCAGTTAGTCGTCAACTTCATGGACGGCGCATGGATTTCCCTGGTCTCCATCGGTATGCTCATCTACCTGTTTTACAAGGTACACGGGCATTATCTGGGGATTCGGGAGCAGTTGTGCCCTGTGGCAACCCCCCCGCGTCCTATGAAGCACAAGGTTCTGGTGTTGGTGCCGGGTGTCCATCAGGGAGTGTTGAAAGCGTTAGACTACGCACGCCAGTTAGCCCCCGTCGAAGAGATCGAGGCGCTCCACATTAATGTAGATCCGCGTCCGCCTGCAATCTACCGTCGCGTGCTCAAACGCGGTCCCGACGAAGCGCCCGAACTCAAGCTGTTAACCCCAATGGCTGAAAAACTGCAAAAAGAGTGGAACACTTATGTGCCCGATATTCCGCTCAAGATTAGCGATTCAGAGCATCGGTCGCTCATCGAACCGATAGAGGACTACATCGATGAGCTTATCGAACGGGAACAGTTGGATCATCTAACGGTAATTGTCCCTGAGCTCTACCCACGCAAGTGGTGGCATCACCTGTTGCACAACCAGTCTGCGTGGATGGTGCGCTTAGCGTTAATGAAAAAACCCAAAGTGGTGGTCAGTACGGTGCGCTATTTTCTGGAGCGATGAGGATGCAGACAATCCTGATGGCCTATCGGGGCACCGAGCACGATAAGCAGGTTCTTCGCTGGCTCTGTCGGCTCTCGAAGCAGACACGCAGCGATTTGCGGTTGGTGTATGTGCTGGTGGTAGGGTTTAGCCACGAGGTCGATGCAACAGAACCGCCTGGCGCGCGCGAAGCCGAACAAGTGCTCCTCGAGGCAGAACACATCGCCGAGGCGGAGGGCATGCCTGTGGCAGCGGATTTGATCCAGGCACGCGATGCGGGCATCGGTCTGGTCGCCGAAGCGGAGGAGGTGGAAGCAGATCTGCTGGTCATGACCGACCGACGCCATCTGATCCCGATGCAGAACCCACTGGGATTGGGCACGGTCGCCTATGTGATGATGCATGCCCCCTGCCCCGTTTGTGTCTACTATGGACCTATCCGATAGCCTTCATTTGGACCCGCTGTGGGTTCAACAGGTGCGGAACCGACTTTTGGATTGGTTTTGCCATCATCGTCGGACGATGCCGTGGCGTGAGAATCCCACTCCTTACTATGTGTGGCTTGCGGAGGTGATGCTTCAGCAGACGCAAGTGGCGACGGTACTCCCCTATTTTGAGCGTTTTGTGGCGCGCTTCCCGACAATTGAGGCATTAGCCAGCGCGCCGATAGAGGAGGTATTGCGCTACTGGGAGGGGCTGGGCTACTATGCGCGTGCCCGCCACCTGCATGAGACCGCCAAGCGAGTCGTACAAGCAGGAGGCGAACTTCCGAAACAGGTAGACAAACTGCGCGAGCTTCCCGGAATCGGCGCCTATACTGCAGGCGCCATCGCCAGCATCGCGTTCCAACAGCCGGAACCGGTAGTGGACGGTAATGTGAGGCGCGTGTTGGCACGCTTGCTCTGGCTCAAAGGTAATCTCCAGCGAGGCAAAGCCTATCGCACCCTGTGGCAGGTTGCACGCCAGATGGTAGACCCACCCCATCCCGGCGATTTTAATCAGGCACTGATGGAACTGGGCTCCACTGTTTGCACCCCTTTAAAGCCCGCGTGTGGGCAATGTCCGCTTCAATCGCTCTGTTCTGCTTTCGCACGGGGAACCCCCACCGCCGTCCCCGAAGCCGTCGCTGCCAAGCCAGCCCAGAAAGCGGTCGATGGGTCGGCGGTGGTTCTGCACGCGGGCTCGGTATTGCTGGCAAAGCGTCCTGAGCAGGGGCTCTGGGCGGGTCTGTGGGAGTTTCCCCGCGCCACACGGCAAGGGCGTGAGGAGTTGGAGACGGTCGCCCAACGGGCATTAGACTCGGTGGGGGTGCGTGCGGAGTTATGGCAAGTTTTGGGGCGCGTGCGCCACGCCGTAACCTACTCGCGCATCGAGTTGTATGGCTATCTGTACCGATTTGTCGCAGGCACTCCCAGCTCGGCTTACTATGTCCAGATCGTGTGGGTGCCGCATGACCAGTTAACCGAGTATGCGCTTCCTACGCCCCAGCGTCGGCTCGCAGAACTGCTGAGAGATTATCTTATCAACCACCAACTCGACCTGTACTCTGCTACTTGACCTGCCGCCGATGCGTCCGATGCTGGCACTTGCCCCCTTGATTTTCTCTCTACAGAGCGGGTATACTAAGCCAGCCTACCGCAGACAGCAGGGGCTTCGATACGAAGCTTAATCATCCTGCCGAGGGACGGCGCAACGAACACATAAATCAGAATGCTATCCTCGACACACCCTTGAGGTAGTGTCGAACCCTTCGTTGCGAGCCTGCGTCTGCGTGGCTCGCTTTTTGCGTTTAAAAAAAACAGGAGGTGACACCAAATGGCAAACCCGAAAAAGGTAGCACAGGTCGAACAGATTCGAAGCTGGGTTCAGCACGCGCGTGCCCAGATTTTTGTGGACTACCACAAGCTGACAGTGCGCGAGCTGACCGACCTGCGCCGCCAACTGCGCGCCGCCGGAGCAGAACTCCATGTCGTCAAGAACACGCTCTACCGACGCGCACGCAACGGCGACCTGCCCGAAGGGCTGGAACCGCACCTGCACGGCATGACGGCAGTCGCCTTCATCACAGGCGATGAAGGCGCCTCCGCCAAAGCACTGACCGAATTCATCAAGCAGGTGCGCAAGGCAGAAGTCAAAAGCCTTGTGCTGGGCAATAAGGTCTACCCTGCCAACGCCGTGGAGACCTTAGCCAAGCTCCCCCCACGCGAAGTGCTTCTGGCACAGGTAGTGGGCGCCATGCAGTCCCCCATTTCAGGGCTGATAGGCACACTTTCGGAGCTCGTCGGACAGTTTGTCCGCACCTTGCAAGCCGTCGCAGACAAGAAAGCACAAACTCAAGCCTAAGGAGGAGAGGAACAATGACAAAACTCACTGCAGAAGAGATTATCCAGGCGATCGATGAGATGACCGTTATGGAGCTGAACGAACTGGTCAAAGCCCTCCAAGACAAGTACGGCGTGACCGCCGCAGCCCCAGTGGCGATGGCGATGCCTGGCATGATGCCCAGCGCCGCCCCCGCCGAAGCCGCTCCCGCTGAGGAGAAGACCTCCTTCGATGTGATGCTGGCAGACGCTGGCGGAAACAAACTGCAGGTCATCAAGGTCGTACGCGAAATCACTCAGCTCGCTCTCAAGGAGGCGAAGGATCTCGTAGAAAGCGCTCCCCAACCTGTCAAGCAGGGCGTCAGCAAAGAGGAAGCAGAAGAGATCAAAAAGAAGCTCGAAGAGGTCGGCGCCAAAGCCGAGATCAAGTAGTCTACCACGCCTCTACACACCTCTCCCCTATAGGGGAGAGGTGCAACCGTTGCCGAGAACATAGAAAACTGTTCTCGGCACCCGCCCAGGCGGGGGCGCCGGTCTGACGTGCTGCCGGCTTCCCGATTCATCCGGGACCGCCGACCCTAAAGCCGGTCTTACGCCCCGTCCACGGGCGTTTCGCGTCTTTGGTTCACTCCCGGCGACGGCAGCCACAAGGGCTGCGCGGATAGATTTATACCCCAAGCCACCCCCGTTATCTATCGGACGTCCAGCAGTTGCGAACCCTACTCTTCGCGCTTAATCTGCTGTTCGATCTGTACCCATTTGCCCGCTGCATTGTAGACCCGAGTCAACTACCCCATAGCTAAAGCTAGGGGCTTGCACCTAGCCTGCTTGCGCGGGCTGGCACGATAGGCCGGTTGACAACGGCCCG
>PSLB01000098.1:0-9170 GCA_040289385.1 Armatimonadota bacterium | reverse complement strand
AAGGCTCGGTTGGCTGGTGTTTTGGTGGTGATCGTTGATCCACGGAACCGTGCCTGTCCGGCTTGCGGGCATGTGTCGAAGGCCAACTACGCCGGCAGAGTTTCGTTGCGTCGGGTGTGGTTTTGCTGGGTCGGCCGACGCCATCGCTGCGGAGAATATCCGCAGGGCCGCACGTATGCGGTCGGACGCGTCAGGCCACCCGTCCTCGCTGCAATCTCCTGGCTTTAGCCATGGGGTTCATGGCACGAAAAAAAGAGACATGCTTCGGTGTTGCAATTCCCGACTCAAAACGGGTACACTGGGGTGTCCCACCCGGGCAACACTTCGCGGAACCGATGCGGTTTCGCAAAGGGAGGTTATATGAACAAGCGAAGAAACGCCTTTTGGGGTGGATCGTGGCGCGGCATGGCTCTGCTCACGATTGCGCTCCTGAGTGCATGGACGGCGGCACAATCTGCCCACAACGATCAAAAAACGAAAGTAATCCTCAAAGAGGAGACGGTAGCGATTCCGTTTCCCACTGTGTTTGAGGTAAACCGTCATTTACCCCCGCGCCATCGGGTACTGGTGCAGACAGGTCAGAAGGGCGAGAAGCGCGTGGTATGGCGGATCGTTCTCAAAAACGGCAAAGAGGTTCAACGAACTGCAATCGAAAGCGAGGTGCTCACGCCGCCCCAGCCACAGATCTATCAGGTAGGCGTGCATGGCCACATCGCTTCACGCGGTGCTGTGGGACGCAACGATAGCTTCTACACGGTACGCACGCTCACGATGCATGCCACAGCCTACACACCCCACCGCAGTGGTGGTGGAACGGGGAGCGGGCGCACGGCATCGGGTCTGCCCGCAGGCTACGGGCTTGTCGCAGTCGACCCACGCGTCATCCCCTTCGGAAGCGTGCTTTATATCGAGGGCTACGGCATGGCCATCGCCGCAGATAGAGGGCGCGCCATACGCGGTCATAAAATCGACCTATGCTACGCCACCTGCCAACAAGCCCTCCAGCTTGGCAGGCGTCAGGTGCGAGTGCATCTTCTGAAGCCGATGCGGTAGCCGATTCGTTGGGGTATAATCTAAACGCAGTTGGCGCAGGGGGAAGCGGGCAAGACGGAGGCTCGCTATGGCATATCGTGACTTTCAAGAGTTTCTGCTACGCTTAGAACAGGCGAACGAACTACGCCGTGTCCGCTACCCGTTAGACCCCTACTTAGAAATTACCGAAGTGGCGGATCGCGTGATGAAAGCAGGCGGTCCGGCGCTACTTATTGAGCGCCCTAAAGGCTACGACATCGCTGTCGCCATCAACACGATGGGTTCCAAAAAGCGGATGAGCATGGCGCTCGGTGTGGACGACTACACTACCATCGCCGACGAGATCGCCCGCCTTCTCCAACCCGAAATCCCACAGATGGGGGGTGGGCTACTGGGCAAACTGCGTGCCCTCCCCGAGCTGATGCCCCAGTTGGGTCGTCTTCTGCAGTTGGCGCGCTCGGTGCCCCCTACACGCGTCAAAGAGGGCCTCGCCCAAGAGGTGGTCAAGACGGGCGATCAGATAGACCTGTTTGAGTTCCCGATCCTACACTGCTGGCCTCAAGATGGGGGACGCTATATCACCCTACCGCTGGTCGTTACCCACGATCCCAACACAGGCAAGCGGAATGTGGGGATGTACCGCATTCAGGTGCTGGACTCGCGAACGACCGCGATGCACTGGCAGATCCACAAGGCCGGCGCGGAACACCACCAGCATGCTGAAAAAGGGGGCGTGCCGATTCAGGCGGCTGTCGCGTTGGGCGATGACCCTGCACTGACCTTCTGTGCCATCGCCCCCTTACCCCCTGCTATCGATGAGCTGCTGTTTGCCGGTTTTCTCCGCAAAAAGCCTGTCGAACTGGTGCCTGCCAAAACGGTGGATATCGAGGTGCCTGCCAACGCGGAGATAGTCATTGAAGGCTACATCAACCCAGGCGAGCGGTGCCTCGAAGGACCTTTCGGCGACCACACAGGCTACTACAGTCTCGCCGATTACTACCCTGTGTTCCATGTGACGGCAATTACACACCGTCAGAAACCCGTGTATCCCGCAACGATCGTTGGCATTCCCCCGATGGAAGATGGCTGGATGGGCAAGGCGGTGGAGCGTATCTTCTTGCCGTTCGTGCGTTTAACCCTCCCCGAAATTGTGGACATGAACCTCCCTGTAGAGGGCGCCTTCCACAACTTCTGCTTTGTGAGCATCCGAAAACGCTACCCCGGACACGCCTTCAAAGTGATGCAAGCCCTCTGGGGACTGGGACAGCTGATGTTCAGTAAGTTTATTGTCGTATTTGACGAAGATGTGAATGTGCATGATCTCGGCGAGGTCCTCTGGCGTTGGGGGGCGAATGTAGATCCTGAACGCGACACCCTCATCGTCAAAGGTCCCGTGGATGTCTTAGACCATGCCAGCCCCTATGTTGGGTACGGCTCCAAGATTGGCTTCGATGCCACTACCAAGTGGCGCGAAGAGGGCTTCACGCGTGAATGGCCCGATGTCATCCGAATGAGCCCCGAAGTGAAGGCGAAGATCGACGCCATCTGGGATCAGTTGGGCTTATAGCACCCTCGTTTCTGGGTTGAGTGCCCCCTCTGCAAAGCGTGTGGGGCGCAAGGGGCTGATGTCGAACGGAAGCGGCATGTCTAAGACGAGGCGTGCCCATATCTCGCCGAGTGACCGACATCGGAATCCGCCCGTCGCTTTGCTGGTACTCCCCACGCCCAGCCGATCCGCACAGTCCAGCACCCCCACCCGCTTCAGTCCAAACATGCTCCGATTGACGCTGACGCCCATCACGCCGGCACCCACAATCATCACATCCTATCCCATATCCCCTGATTGTACCCAGCAGGTATACTCCACCCTATGCGTGAGTTGCCTGAAGCCACCTATGCCAAACTTCCACGTTGGCGCGGATTCAATCTGCTGAACAAGTTCCACTTAGCCTGGAGCAACCGCCCCTTCGAAGAGCGCGAGTTTGAATGGATCGCAGAACTGAGATTCAACTTCGTTCGCCTGCCGATGGACTACCGCACCTGGACAGACAAAACCAGCCCCTATCGCCTAGACGAATCGGTTCTCAAGCAGATTGACCAGGCGGTGGAATGGGGCGCAAAATATAAACTCCATGTGCAGTTGAACTTTCATCGGGCGCCGGGGTATACCGTTGCCTCCCCGCCCGAGTCACTCAACCTCTGGAAAGACGAAGAAGCGCAGAAACAGTGCGCGTTCCACTGGGAGCAGTTCGCACGGCAGTATCAGGGGCAACCCAATCGGCAAGTGAGTTTCAACCTGTTCAACGAGCCTGCAAAGGTCGATGCGGAGAGCCATCGGCGCGTGGTTCAGCGCATGCTGGAGGCGATCCGTAAGGTAGATGCCCAGCGTTTGGTCATCTGCGATGGACGCGACTGGGGGTTCACCCCTGCTGAGGAACTCATCGCCTACCGTGTTGCACAATCGACGCGGGGGTATCAACCGTTCCGACTGACCCACTACCAGGCAGAATGGGTGCAGGGTGCCGATAAATGGGAGATGCCCACCGAGCATCCCATGCGTGAGGGCGATATCGTATGGGATAAGCACAAGCTCTGGGACACCTACTATGCCTGCTGGAAGGCACTACAACAGAAAGGGATAGGCGTGATGGTGGGCGAGTTTGGGGTGTACCATAAGACCCCCCATAAAGTTGTGCTCGCTTGGATGCGCGATCTGTTAGCCCTGTGGAAATCGGCAGGCTGGGGCTGGGCGCTGTGGAACTTCGAGGGCAGTTTCGGCATCCTCAATAGCCAGCGCGCCGATGTCCGCTACGAATCATGGCGCGGTCATCAGTTAGACCGCGCGATGCTGGAACTGCTCCAAAACCCTTGAATTCGGCGTGCTATAATTCGCCTCCATGAAGCGGCTCTACGCACAGGTGCACGGGCGCGTGCAAGGTGTGGGTTTTCGGTGGTTCGTTTATGAGCATGCCACCCAACTCGGACTGACAGGCTATGTGCGCAATCTGTCGGACGGGAGCGTGGAGGTGGTGGCTGAAGGTGAGGAATCGACCTTGCAAGGGTTTGTTGCCGATGTTCTCCAGAAAGGACCGCCAGGTGCCAAAGTGGTAGAGGTGACTCTCCACTGGAGCGAAGTCACTCAGGAGTTTGAGGGGTTCCGAATTGCGCGCTAAAACTTTGCTTGCTCTAGCTCTGACGCTTGGATTCGTCTGTGCAAACCCACAACCGCGCGTGGTGGTGATTTTGGTTCACGAGGAGCGGACTCCTGAAGAGTTGGCTGGAGCGGTGCGCCACCAACGCGCATGGATGCTTTGGCAAAGCGCAGAGACCCCCAGCCGTGCCCTCACCTTAAGTACAGGGCTCTTTCTACAAGCAGACGCCGAGCAGGTTGCGTTGATGGACAGCGATGCCCCCTACGAGCATGGATCTGCACGCGCGGCGTTCCGCCGACGGACGGGAATCGGTGCACCGAAAGGCTCGGTTGTCGCTCTTGGCGCAGGTGTTCTCGTTCGGCGTGGAATCCTGAAGCACACCTTCGCCAGCAGAATGGAGCGGCTCGCAAAGCGGGGGGGCTATTTTCGAGTCGCCAACTCCCTGCCACCCACACCCTATGCACTGATTGCGATAGGTTCGCAGGGTTATCTCGTGCCGAGAACCTATCCCGATGCAGAACTGCTACGCGTGGCACTCTTTAAGACCCCCCTCGACTGGGCTGTGATAGAGGTTAACCACTGGGACTACGCAGACTGGGAGCTACTGATTGGCGAGGGAATCGAAACCTGGGTGCTCTGCACGCGTCCACCCTCCAATCTGCCGTCTAACAGGCTGACCGCTGTCGTGCGCTATGCCGCGCGCGAACGCAACGGCTTGCTCACCAGCCCGACCACACGCTGGAGCGGGCTGATACGCGAGGTCGACCTGATGGCAAGCCTCTATTTTGCGCTTGTGGGCGCGTGGGACCCCACTTTGGGCGACGGCGCCCCCGCCTTTGAGGGAACCCGATCCGACTGGCACCGATACTGGAACGGACTGCTTCCACGCACACTGGTCAAACGAGTAGGCGAACAGGTAGGCGTCGAATGGCAAAGTGATGCGCTGAGCCGAATCGTGTCGTTTGCGTGGGTGCAACGCGAGATAGCGCCAATGGTGTTGGGAACCATTGCCGGGTTGGGGCTGGGATGGCTTGGAGCGGGTGTAGTCCTTTGGTTAGCAGGGCGACTGCGTGGCGTGATTCGTCGGCTCTTTATTGTGGGTTTAGCAGTCTGGGTTCTCTGTCCTGCAGTGTTCATGAGCATCGCCTACTGCCCCACGCCGATAGGGACAGGCGACCCGCGCTCCGATTCCGCTGTGGTTGTCGGCTGGTTGGTGGGGGTCTGGTTCGTGCTGGCGGTGGTTGCGGGCGTCCTCGCGCGATGGAAGGAGCTTTCGATGACGACAACTGCGGGCATCGTTACCGTCGCAGTCATCTTAGGCGATGTTCTGCTTGCAGGAGGCTACGGGCTGAACCGCTCGCTGGTGGAACAGGGACTGGTGCAGGGCAAGTTCCGATATGGGGTGGACGCGTTTTGGCTGGGGGTTCTGCTGACGCTGGGCACGCTTGTGCCGTGCGCCTACTTAGCGAATCGGCATCAGGGACACTTTACCAGTCGGGGAATGCTGGGTTTGGGAGCGTTTTATGGCGTGGGGATACTGGTCTGTGGCTTGCCTTTGTTGGGCGCCAACTATGCCAGTTGGGGAGTGTTGCTTGTGGGGCTGGGGCTGGTGGCGCTCTATCAAGCACGCGTTCTCCCCGAAACGCCGTCGTGGTGGTTGGTGGTGCTGGCAGGATTGGGGTTGGGCGGGTTCGGCGTTGCGCTGGCGTGGGGGATACGGGCGTGGGATCGGGCGCAAGCCTGGCAAAAGCAAGCGATCGGAATTCCCTTTCTCAGCACAGAGGGTTGGGGTGTTTTATTGGGTTTGGGCGTGCTGGGGTTATTTCTGGGAATTGTGGGACTATTGCGTCGACTATTGCGTCACCAAGCGATTCGCCTTTGGGAAAGTGCCATCGCTCTCCGTTGGGGTGTGGTGGGGGGTATAGCAGGGGGGCTATTCGCCTTGCTCCTAATGCCCGACGGATGGGTGGTTCTGTCGCTCGCCTGCACTGGCGGGTTGATTTGGGGGCTGGAGTTCTTTTTGGGTCTACCACATCCACGCTACCCCGCTGAAACGAACGGCAAAGCCCGTTAAACCTGCAGGAAATGGGCTTTACAAAGCGAATGGCTTTCTCGCATACAGGAGGGAACGATGGAAGAGCGACGAGAGAACACGGTCGTGATTGCGTTTCGCGTGCTTGCGGAGCAACCGATGCTGGCGGTCATGATGTTTTTGCAATACACCATCTGGGGCTCTTGGGCGGTTCCCCTTTCGGGCTATCTTGAGCGGGAGTTAGGCTTTACAGGGATGGGGCTGGCATGGATCTATAACGCCCTCTCGATTATGAGCCTGATTGTGCCGTTTACCGCAGGACAGGTTGCCGACCGTTTTATGCCAGCCCAGCGGGCTTTGGCAGTGTTTTACCTGCTTAGTGGGCTTTTGCTGATCGCGCTCGCCTTTCAGCGAGAATTGGTGCCGATGATGGTGTTGATGTTAGCCTATGCTTTTTTCTATGCGCCCACACTGGCGCTCTCGAACTCAGTGGCGATGCGCAATCTCAAGAACCCTGCTATCGAGTTCGGAGCGGTTCGTGTGTGGGGCACTATCGGTTGGATTGCCGCTAACGCGTTTGTTAGCATGACGCGTGGGCTGTTTCAGTCGCTGGAGTGGCCGATCATCGACATCTTTGTGATTTCTGGTGCAATTGCGCTGCTTGCAGGGGTCGTGGCGTTCGCTCTTCCCCACACCCCTCCTGCGAAAGAGGCGCCCGATCCGCTGGCGTTCGTGCGTGCCTTTGGGCTGTTACGCGACCCGAATTATTTGGTGTTCTTTATCACTGCGTTGATTGTGGCGACGGAGCTGCCGATCTACTATATGCTGACATTCCCGTTCCTGCAAGCTGCAGGCGCCGGCATCGGCTTGACTCCCGAAAATCTGCCCCTATGGATGAACCTCGCTCAGATTGCGGAAATCTTCACGATTGGGTTTATGCTTCCAGCGGTCCTGCCTGTATGGGGGATTCGTAAAACGATGTTGTTGGGGATTCTTGCGTGGCCGGCACGCTATGCGGTCTTTACCCTTGCCTGGGCTCTGCATGACACGGCGCCTGCTGTGGTCTGGCTGGCTGTGGCGGCGTTGACTCTGCATGGGTTCTGCTATGTCTTCTTCTTTGTGGTGGCGTTCATTTATACCGATATGGTCGCTCCTGAGGATGTCCGCTCGTCTGCGCAAGCACTGATTAATGTGGGGGTGCTGGGCGTGGGCATGCTGGTGGGCTACTTCTTTGCAGGCTGGTTGAAGGATCTCTTCACCACCAACGGCGTTACGAACTACACGCTGGTCTTTGTGGTGCCGGCCGTTCTTACGGTGCTGATCGGGATGGTGTTTGCATTCGCGTTTCGGGAGCGTTCCTCGGAGGCGATCTCTTAGGGGCTGGGCTTCGTCCGCTTGGCGATGACAACCATCTCCCCGCGTCGTCCGTCGTCGCGGGGCTTTCCTTGCGCTTCCACGCGTAGGCTCTCTTGACCCAAGTAGACCACCACCCGCTCGTTCTCCCGCCAGCGCACCTGATAGAATTCATCTTCGCTGTCCACGCTCACATCGCCTGTGAGGGTTACGGTCTGCTGTTGCTCGTCGTAATCGGCGCGATTGGCAGTGGCATAGAGCTTTGTGAACGGCTCTTTGCGATCGTAAAAAAACTCCACGCGTCCGATTGCCGATGCACTCTGCACCCGCATCTGCCCCTGTTCGCTGGGAGCTAACACCCCTTGCAGACGCAGAGTGGTCAGTCGGAAATTTTGATCAGGTGCATCGACTGACACGGGGCGTCGAGCGGAGCCGACCACTTCCACTGTCACCGTCTTATCCTTGCGCAACTGCGTTGAGACAAGTCGCTCATAAACGATGCTCAATCGCCCGAACTGAATGCGTGAGTCGGCCTGCTGGGTAAAGCCCGCAAAGGCAAGGGCACCGGCCAAGACGAACAACCCCACTCGCTTCATCAGCGGTAGTATACCTTTGCTTAATCCTGTCTTCAGCGGCTTACCTTCAAGAGAAAGATTTCGCGCTGTTCGTTCGTGAGGATGAGCGTCTCGTTGTCTACCCACTCGATTGCTTCACACTGTTTGCCGTTGGAGAAATGGATGGAGGTGGCTTTGCCTTCTGAGAGAAACTTATCGCCTTGTGGGTGGCGTCGGAAAAACCACACCACTTGCTGGGGCGCCTGACACAGAACCGCCAACACCTGCTCATCAGGCGACATGCTGGCGGCGGTAACCCATCCTCCTAGATTCGGGTGGCTGTCCACACGGGTCAACACGTTGAGATGGTCGGACGCCTCGCTATCCAAGCGATACAAAGTGGTGCTGGGTTCTGGCGTGTACGGTCGGTTTGCTGGGCGGTGCTTGGTTAGGAGGTAAAGCTTGCCGGCAAACACAAAAAGCGCTTCACAATCGTAGTGCCACGCCTCTTGGGGCGGGAACGCCTTCTGTTCGGGATAAGCCACGGGGATACGCTTGAGGATGTGCGCGTGGACGGATTGATTCGGGTTTGGCTCTTTAAGCACATAGATGGCTAAATCGCGGCGCGCGTTGAACCCGTATCGGCGATGTAGAGCGTATCGCCATCGATAGCGATATCTTCCCAATCGATGTTGGTGGCGCCATCGATCTGGATTCCCTCAAAGACGGGTGGTGGGGTATTGGATTGGCGGGCGTTATCGCGTCGCGAGACAAAGGGGGGCACCATCACATTGCCGTCGGCACGGATTGCAAACAGGCGCGCACGGTCGCCGCTGTCGTTGTGCACCCAATAGGTGTCGGGATAGGTTCGGCTACGAGCAATTCCGCTCATCTCGTCGATAGGCGGATGCGCCACCTTTGCGACGGGATACAAGGGCTTTCCTTCCTGGTCAACTACCCCATAGCTAAAGCTAGGGGCTTGCACCTAGCCCGCTTGCGCGGGCTGGCACAATAGGCCGGTTGACGACGGCCCGCCAGCGGCAGGCA
>PSLB01000097.1:0-9253 GCA_040289385.1 Armatimonadota bacterium | reverse complement strand
CTTGAGGGTACGATGTGGATCCACTCAAATGGGGCTTTATTTGTGCACGCAGACGGAAGCGCTAAGTGGCGACGGTTGGGAGCACAAATTGCCCCTGCTGACACAGACTGGCGCGTTGATCCTTATACTGGCTATGATAGTCAGGGCTTTCCCCAATACTACTGGTGGGATGGCTGCAATCCGTGGCTCTTCCGACCCGACTACGAGTTTAACACCTGAGGAGCATATCCGTCTATGGGGAGGGGTGTGAGCCCCTCCCAACACAGCTATGAGGGAGGTAATTGAATGAAACAAGAAATCTCTACGGGAACAGCTATAGCAATTATAGCAGTGGTGCTAATAATTGTTGCCATTGTGTTCTACTTTTTGTGGAACCGTCCTGAAACGGTTTCTCCTCCGCCACAGAGCACAACAGGATCGCCGAGCCAAATGCCCCCTGCATCGCCCCCGACAGCTCCTGGTCGGCCTGGTCAGGCAACGCAGGGTAATCAACCCGTACAACCCAATTTTTGAAGCTGTTGCTTCGTTTTTGTACTTTTTTATCCGAAGCCTGCAAGCAGGCTTCGGGTTCTGGCTATTTCATCCCCTGTGGTTGGCAGGGGTATGGAGCGTTCAGGGGTACCCTCCCACTGGGCGTGATTTCCTGCGCTGGTACGCGCTGGGCGCCTTCAACAGCGCTCCCATCATAGCGACGGGCATCGCAGGTGGTCTGTGGGGGATTTGGCTCCTGTGGCATGGGGCTCGGTGCTCCCCACGCCGACTGCGCGTGGGCGGTGCGCTCTTTATGGGGCTTTTGGTGCCGCCGCTGGCATACGCTCTCCTGCTGGAGTACGCCCACATGACGCCCTACGCAGACCCCAGTGTGGTGTTGCACACGCTCTTGCGCGCCTATCTATACCTGTCAGGAACAGCGGTGTTGGTAGGCTGGCTCACTGGCGCTCCAAGAACCGCCCAACGCCTACATCGGGTATAATCGCACCATGCCAAAGGGGTACTATCTCTTTCCGACCATCTATGGTGATCAAGTAGCGTTTGTATGTGAAGACGATCTGTGGACTGTTCCCCTACAAGGTGGTGTGGCGCGCAGGCTCACCACAACCCTGAGTGTGGTCAGCACGCCCCACTATTCTCCTGATGGGCAGTGGATCGCCTTTGTCGCCCGCGAGGAGGGACATCCTGAAGTCTATGTGATGCCTGCAGAAGGAGGGATGCCAAAGCGGCTCACCTATCAAGGCGCTGGAGCGGTGCGCGTCGTGGGGTGGACTCCCGACGCAAAGGAGATAATCTATCACAGCACTGCAGGTTGTCCCCCACGAGAGGTGCGCCTCTGGCGCGTGCCAGTAGAGGGAGGACTACCGACGATGTACCCTTACGGGATTGCCCATGCCATCAGCTTTGGTGCAAACGGCGGGACAATCCTGGGGCGTCATACGGTAGACCCCGCCCGGTGGAAGCGATATCGGGGCGGTACAGCGGGAGTCTTCTGGATCGATCGCGAAGGCACGGGCGAGTTCGTGCTGTTCAAACCGACCGAAGGCAACCACACGGCCCCGATGTGGATTGGTGAGCACATCTACTTTGTATCGGACTATGAGGGGATCGCGAATCTCTATTCGTGTCTTCCCAACGGCTCCGATCTCCAGCGCCACACCCATCATGAGGGGTATTATGTGCGCTTCCCCACCACGGACGGCAAGCGAATTGTGTATCATGCGGGCGCCGATCTCTATGCATACGACATCGCAACCGGCGAGAACATCCCAATCCCTGTAGAGGTTCCCAGCCCCCGAATACAGACCCAGCGCAAATTTGTGGAGACCGAGAAGTATCTTCAAGGTTTTAGCCTTCATCCGAAGGGGCACTCCATTTTGCTGATCGTGCGTGGGAAGATTTTCGCGATGGGCAACTGGGAGGGGGCGGTGGTGCAGTACGGCGAACCGCAAGGGGTGCGCTATCGGATGGCGCGCTGGCTGGCGGACGGCGAACGCATCGCAACCGTCTCGGATGTCACGGGCGAGGAGCGGCTCGAGCTCCATACCCCCGAAGGTATCACACGCCATGAGGTGTTCGATGTGGGGATTGTTTATCGGATGGAGGTTTGCCCCACAGCGGACAAGGTGGCGCTCTCGAACCACCGATTTGAACTGTGGGTGTTTAACTTTGATACGGGCGAACCCGTCCTCGTGGAACGGAGCGAGGCGGGCACGATTGATGGCTTCGCTTGGTCGCCTGACGGACGCTGGCTGGCATACAGCTTCGCTCCCAACGAGCGCACCCACATCATCAAGATTTACGACACCCTATCGGACACTCGCCACGCCATCACCGAGCCGGAATTCCGCGATGTGCTTCCCGCTTGGGATCCCGACGGCGACCTCCTCTACTTCATCTCCTACCGCAATTATGACCCCGTGTATGACCAGATGCAGTACGAGATGAGCTTTCCCATGGGGCAGTATGTGATGGCAGTCGCACTCCGCAAGGATGTCCCCACCCCACTCCTCCCTATGCCGCATGTTCGCGAAGCCAGCGAGAAAGCGACAGACACCAAAAACGACGGGACGAACTCTCGCGAACCGAAACCGATAGAGATCGACTTCGACGAGATCGCTCTGCGCGTGATTACCGTGCCCCTCCCAGGCGGAATCTACGGTCAAGTGGCCGGGTTAGACAAAAAGCGCGTGCTGGTCTCCAGGTTCCCCATAGAGGGTACTTTGGGCGAGTCGGATTGGACGGAGACGCGTGAGGAGGGCAAGGGCACGCTGGTGCTGTACGACTTTCACAAAGCCCGCAGCGAGGAGCTGGTGCATGGCGTCACTCGCTTTGCCCTCTCGCTGGATGGTAAAACACTGGCCTACCAGTCGGGCAACCGTCTTCGGGTGCTGCCTGCGGGGCAAAAGCTGGAGGAGAAATATGCGCATGAACGCCCCTCGCGTGAAAGCGGATGGATCGACTTGGGGCGGGTGCGTTGTGCGGTTGTGCCTAGTGCGGAATGGCGTCAGATGTATCGCGAGGCATGGCGACTCCAACGCGAGTTCTTTTGGGCCCCCGACATGTCGGGCGTAGACTGGCAGCGAGTATACGATCGTTATGCGCCTCTTCTGGAGCGCGTGGCGACGCGTGCAGAGTTCTCAGACCTAATGTGGGAGATGCAGGGCGAGCTGGGCACTTCCCACTGCTACGAGTTTGGCGGGGACCACCGTCAGCCCCCTCAGTATACGCTGGGTTTTCTGGGCGCCGAATTTGAATGGGACGAATCGGCACAGGGCTACCGAATTCTCCATATCCACAGGGGCGATCCGTGGGTGGCAGAGGCGGATTCGCCCCTGAACGAGCCGGGCGTGCTGGCACAGGTCGGCGAGGTGCTTCTCGCCATCAACGGGCAGAGACTCGGTCGTACGCGTCCGCCTGGCGAGCTTCTGTTGAATCAGGCAGGCATGCCCGTCCAGCTCACCCTGCAGACGCCCGAGGGCAGAGTGCGGACGGTGGTCGTCAAGACGCTCACCAGCGAGGCGAAACTGCGCTATCGTGAATGGGTTAACCATAACCGCGCCTATGTGCATCAGAAGACAAACGGGCAGGTAGGCTATGTCCACATTCCCGACATGGGCTACTGGGGCTTCTCGGAGTTTCATCGTGGTTTTCTGCCTGAGCTGGTGCGCCCCGGACTGATTGTGGATGTGCGTGGGAACGGAGGCGGATTTGTGTCCGCCCTCATTTGGGAGAAGCTGGCGCGCAAACGGCTCGGCTACAATGTGCCACGCTGGGGCAAACCTATTCCCTACCCCTATGACTCGGTGATGGGACCGATTGTTGCGCTTACCGACGAACGCGCAGGCTCCGACGGAGATATGTTCAGCCATGCCTTCAAGTTGATGCGGATCGGTCCCCTTATCGGCAAGCGCACTTGGGGTGGCGTTATCGGAATCTGGCCGAAGTCGGTGTTCGTGGATCAGGGGCTGACCACCCAACCCGAATACGCCTTCTGGTTCTACGATGTGGGCTGGTGCGTGGAGAACTACGGCACCGAGCCCGACATCGAGGTCGACTACGCGCCGCACGACTATGCTCAAGGGCGCGACCCCCAGCTGGATCGAGCCATTGAGGAGATTCTGAAGCGCATGGAGGCGGACCCACCCCGACTGCCCGATTTCGATCCGCGTCCCACACGCGCCTTACCGACTCTTCCCAAGAGGTGAGCCGATGTGCGCATCTTAAAGATTGTTTCGGGCGTGAGCGTGTGCGGCGCTTTAGTCCACGCCCTCCAAACTGCAAAGGAACTTCATCGCCGAGGCAATGAGATAACTCTTCTGACAAGACCCAGCTCATGGATCATCGAGCCGGCCCAGCGAGCAGGCGTGCCTGTGCGAACCTCCGAAATGCGACGGCACACATGGCGTGATTTTCGTGAGGCATGTCAGTTCTGCAAAGCGCATGGGATCGAGGTTCTCTTGGCGCATATGAGCCGAGCCAATAACTTCGCTGTGTGGCTTAGCCGACTGACGGGCATTCCTGCGGTGCTGTTTGCCCATTCCCATCGAGCCCATTTCCACTGGCGTATGGCAGCCCATGTCATCGCCGTCTCAGAGCAGACCCGACTGTTCCACATTCGGTGTAACCGTGTGCCGCCCCAGCGGATTAGCACCGTACACGGCTTCATCGACCCCGAACGGTTGGGAGTTCCGGACAAGGGGACACGCCAAGCCGTTCGCGCCGCGCTGGGACTGGCTCCTGCCAACTTTGTCGTGGGCGTGGTGGGCCACATTATCCCCCGTAAGGGACAGATTTATCTTATACGCGCCCTGCCCGAAGTGGTGCGCCATGCCCCTCAGGTACGAGTCCTTCTGGTGGGAAGAGAGCATCCCCCTAAGTATGGAGTTCAGATGCGTCATGAGATAGAGCGATTGGGTGTGGGAGCGCATGTACTGTGGATGGGCGAGCGCACTGATGTTCCCCGTCTTATGCAGGCGATGGACCTTTACTGCCTACCAACCCTCAGCGAGATGCTACCTTTGGCAATGTTGGAGGCGATGTGGGTAGGGTTACCTATCATTGCCACTCATGTCGGCGGAATCCCCGAAGCAATCACCGACGGCGTTGAAGGATGGCTGATTCCTGCCAAAGACCCCGCAGCACTTGCGCAGGCTTTGTTGGAGGCTCTCACCAATCCCGACGAATGCCTTACTCGCGGAGCGAACGCTCACGCTCGCGTGGAACGCGACTTCACCGTGCAAACGCAAGTCGCTAAAATCGAGGCGATTCTGCAAACGGTGGCGCGCTGAACGGAAGCCCGCAAGGGGAACTTAAGCCGACGCTACATCGTCTAAACCTATAGGAGGAAACATCTATGAGAAACAGATTTCGCGGATGGGTATTCGGGTTGATTCTGACGCTCGCTGGGGTTATGGGTTATTCCCAGCTGGACAAGGTTCTCAAAGGTGGCGGGATTGCGGTCGTGGTCGATCGCTTAGGCAAAGATATCGACCGCTTCATCAACGGCTTGACGAACACTAAGCCCGACAAGAACTTCGCCACTAAGGTGGTCCCCATCATTAGTGCAGGTCGAGGCACCTATGTTGGGGCGGTTCAGGTGATGGGCAAACCGGAGTTGGTGGAGAAAGTGCAGGCAGTTGCCCAAGTGGAGGGCGATTTTATGGGGCGCGAGGTGCGTGTGCGTGCGCTTGTTCCGATTTCCACCAAGAATCCGGGGCGCAATCTCGATCGCGTGGAAGGAGTAGGTATCTCGGCAATTATCGACATTCGCCTTTAAGCGGGCGTGCCACCCGACAACTGCTGCTGCACCAGGTGGGGCACTTGACTGAGTGCCTTGGAGAGATTTTCAGGTTGTTTGCCGCCCGCTTGAGCGAAATCGGGTTTGCCGCCTCCCGACCCTCCCACATGTTGGGCTAAGGCACGCACCAGATTGCCTGCGTGAAGCCCTTTGGCAGTCCATTCAGGAGCCACCTTAGCGATCAGCACGACCTTGCCGCCGGTTGTGGTAGCCAACACCGCCACCCCTGTGCCTTTTTGGATGAGGCGGTCTGCCAGTGTCCCCAGCATCTTCGGGTCGCCATTTGGCAAGACATGGGCGACGACAGGAACCGTCCCCACCATTATCGGTGCCATCTCGCTCACGGCTTGGGCGGCGGTGTTCTGCTTCAGCTGTTCCAGTTCGTGTTGTAGTTCGCGCAGTTGGCGCGTTAGCCGTTCCAGCGCGCGTGGGAGCTCAGGCAGGGGCGTATGCATTATTTCCGATATTGATCGGATGGCATGCTCGCGTTCCACCAGCCACTGGTAGAGCCAGCGTCCTGTGAGCGCTTCAATTCGGCGCACACCTGCCGATACGCTCCCCTCGTGAACAATCTTGAACATTCCCGCCTCGATGGTATTGCGTAGGTGCGTCCCACCACACAGCTCTAATGAGAATCCTGGTATTTCCACCATTCGAACCCACTGACCGTACTTCTCACCGAACAGCATCATCGCGCCGCGCTGACGCGCCTCTTCTAAAGGCACATCGTTGTAGACGCGAACCTCGTTCTCCTCCAAAATCTTCTCGTTGACCAGCGACTCGATGTGCTCCAGTTCTTCTGGAGAGAGGGCCTTGGGGTGGGTGAAGTCGAAGCGTAGGCGGTCGGGGGCTACCAGCGATCCGGCTTGGACAACATGGGTTCCCAGCACGGTGCGCAGCGCCGCATGCAGGAGGTGGGTTGCTGTATGATGGCGCATGATGTCTAAGCGTCTGGCTTTTAGTACTCCTGCATGGAGGGACGTACCCAAGGCCAGCTCGCCTTCCACTATGCGGGCATGGTGCAGAGAATAATCGTTTGCCTTTTGGGTATCGATGACCTCAGCGCGTCCACCGTCCCATTCCAAGTAGCCTGTATCTCCGACCTGCCCCCCCGATTCGGCATAGAAAGGGGTTTGATCCAGCACCACTTCTACAGTTTCGCCTGCTTGGGCGCTAGGCACTAAACTACTTTCGCGGATAATGCCGACCACCCGTGCTTCGCTTTCGATCTGCTCGTAGCCGAGGAATCGGGTCGGCTGGGCTTGTTGCGCCAATTCGGCGAGTGCTACTCCTGTCTGCATAAAGAGTTTCTCAGAGATTCCACTGGCTTCGCGTGCCCGCCGACGCTGAACTTCCAGTGCCTCGTTGAAACCAGCGATGTCCACAGTAATCCCTCGCTCGTTGGCGATTTCTTGGGTCAATTCGAGAGGGAAACCATAAGTATCATAGAGCATGAAAGCGCGCTCTCCCGAAAGCTGGCGCATCTGCAAGACGGTCTCATCGGCAAGCATTTCTTCCAGGCGTGCCCACCCTGATTGGACAGTCTGGCGGAATCGTGCCTCCTCGAACTGGAGGATGCTTTGAATATAGGCTTTGCGCTGGACGATTTCGGGGTAATGATCGCCTAAGGCGGTAATCACGGCGGGCACCAGATCCGCCATAAACGGCTTGTCGAAGCCGAGCACGCGTTGCCCTCGAAGAATGGCACGACGCACGATTCGGCGTAGCACATACCCGCGCCCCTCGTTTTGGGGGATAACGCCGTCTGCGATGGCGAAGGTGGCGCATCGGATGTGGTCAGCGATCAAGCGGATGGCTGTGTCGGTAGGTTCGCCTTGCTTATATCGCACACCCGCCAATGCCTCGATCGCGTGCACAATCGGCTGGAACACATCGGTTTCAAACGGGCTTTCAAGCCCCATTAGCACGGCGGCGGTACGCTCCAGCCCCATGCCTGTGTCGATATTCTTCTTTGGGAGTGGAACCAGTTTGGGTTGCCCCTTCTCTTCCGTACGCTCGTACTGCATGAACACCAAATTCCAAATCTCCAGCCAGCGCCCACAATCGCATGCGGGACCGCACTCTGGATTCGTACAACCTGTTTCTAAACGCGTGTCGTAGAAAATTTCCGAGCATGGGCCGCACGGGCCGTTGGGGCCCTCGCTGATTGCGTTCGCTGGCCAGAAGTTGGTTTTCTCGCCCAGCCGCCAAATCCGATTGGCTTCGATGCCAACCGCTTTGTGCCAAATACTGAACGCCTCGTCGTCATCTTGAAATACAGTGAACTGCAGTCGATCGGTATCTACTTTGAGGTGTTCGGTAAGGAACTCCCACGCCCACAGGATTGCTTCGCGCTTAAAATAGTCGCCAAAACTGAAGTTGCCCAACATCTCAAAGAAGGTGAGGTGGGAGAGGTCGCCCACAGAGTCGATATCCGTCGTGCGCAGACATTTCTGCACGGTGGTGACTCGCGAAGCAGGAGGGGAGGCCGTGCCCAGAAAGTAAGGCTTAAACTGCACCATTCCTGCACCGGTAAACAACAGAGACGGATCCTTCGGAACAAGGCTATCGGATGGGAGCAGAAGATGTCCCTTGCTCTGGAAAAAGTCTAAAAATGCCTGTCTGAGGGCACGCGCGTTCCAGTTCATGGTTGTTGTCCGCCTGAGGTTTGCATGAGGGTGCGCGCTCGGCTAAGGAACTCGTCTATGCTTTCTGCTTGTACAGCGACAGGGTACAGCGCTTGCAGAATCGCAACTGAGGAGATGTCCTTTATAAACGCCCCTACTTCAGGGGTAAGCACGCCAAATCGTGCTTGCAGGACAGCGATAAGTCCTTGTTCCAATCCTTGTTCCAGTCCTTGTTTCAGTCCTTGTTTCAGTCCACGCTCTGATCCACTTTTGAATCCGCGCTTTTCGACTGAAGAGAAGCCCTTAAGGTAGCCGCGGCGAATTGCGGATCGCTCTAAGCTGGTCAGAGGCCACTCTGAGCGGTCCTCAACCTCGTGGATAAGCTCCTGTATTTTGGATTCCAGCTGTTCAGACAGTTGCATAAAGTAGTCCACCACCTTGTAAAGATGTAGAATCTGCTCTTTATTATACCCCAGCGTTCGCAGGGCGAGGATCAAGGCGCGTTTCTCCTGAAACATCAGCTCGGGATTTCCACGCGCTTTGAGGGCACTCAAATGCGCGCGTACGATACGCTTGATTGGCAAATCGGGCGGTCGATCAAGCGAGGCTTCTAAATCGAGGAGCTTGACGGTTGGGAATGTTATAGACACACGACAGCCTGCCAGCTCGTTTTCGTCGCGATCGGGACGCCAGTTCGCTTCACTGTCCGCCAGCACAACTAATCGCACGATATTTTCAGAAGCGTAGTAGTCGTACAGGCGGTAATAGTAGGTCATGAACCCCATGGCTAAAGCCAGGGGCTTGCAGCTAGGCCGGGTGGCCCGCCACGTTCGGC
>PSLB01000096.1:0-9451 GCA_040289385.1 Armatimonadota bacterium | reverse complement strand
CCGCCGGCGGTGGGCCGTCGTCAACCGGCCCCGAAGCCCTGCCCGGCTTGCCGGGCGAGGGCAAGTCCCCGGCTTTAGCCGTGGGGCAGTTGACAGACTGCCCAATGGATTCAGTGGAAGGAGGGAGCCGCCCTTCCTCCCCGCGCCTGAAGGCGGGGGCTTCCGGGCGGCGGCGACGGGGACGTCCTCCCCTCCATCAATTGAGGGGCATCCTTATTCCGGATGCACGCAGGGCTTTGTCCCTGCGCTTTGGTTCAGCGACGCCTTGCCATCCCAAGGGGTATGACACGACCGCGGGCCGCGCCACACGGCCCCTACTCCCCTTCAAGGTACGGGTTAACGGGAGATACCTGTTCATACCATGGTGATCCCCCATGCGCGAGGGGGTTCGTGTATCCCCTCAATTCATTGAGGGGGATTACTGCCTCCTCGCGCTCCCCCACTTTCTCTAAACGCACGATGGATCGCTGGCTGGGGGCAATCCGCAGCGCGGCGGCGCCTGCCTGCACACAAAGCCGAATGGCGGTTTCCAATTTCTCGGTACGGATTAACGCCTGCAGGAGGGTCACCTGAAGGGCGGGCTCTGTGGGTACAGGCTGGCGTCCGATGATGCGGAACCGCCCCTTCTCGGTCAGTTGGGCAATCCACGCAATGCCCGCACCGTCTAACAGGCAGATTGCATCGCCACGACGGAGACACAGCCCATGATGCACCTGATGTGCCACCGCATCGGGCAGAACCGCTGAGCGGAGCACATCGAGCGTCACGAAAAAGCGTGGCAGGGCGCGCGGCTCTAAACGGTTCGTTTCTGGAACAGGCTTGCAGTCCATATTCGGCGTTTGCGATATTCTCTCAGGGTCAGCCCGACCGCCTCCAGGGCGTGTCGAACCGCCCGCCAGTTGCGCCCGATGACCCCCGACGCCAGGTATAAGCCTCCCTCGTTCAGTAGGGCGGGGAGTGTGGGCGCGTGTGTCAGGTGGAAGGTGCTAATGATGTTGCACAGCACCCAATCGAAGGTTTCGCCCAGCTCGTGCCAGTGGTCGCACTGAAGCACCCGAACGCGCTCGCCGACGGCGTTGCGGTGGACATTCTCCTGTGCGATCTGCACGGCGAGGGGGTCGTTATCGATAGCCAGCACTTCGCGTGCGCCCAGCTTGGCGCATGCAATGGCTAAGATGCCCGTGCCCGTGCCCATATCCAGCACGCGGGCATCGGGGGGGAGCCAGCGGTCGAGAATTTCGAGGCAGAGGGCGGTGGTAGGGTGTCCGCCTGTGCCGAATGCGAGGCCTGGGTCCAGCACGATCAGGTGTTCGTGGGGTTCGAGTTTGCGTCGGCTCCATGAGGGTTGAACGCGCAGGTGTTGTCCGAACCGCCGGCTTCGGAAGTGGCGCTGCCAGAGTCGGTACCAATCCTGCTCGCGAATCGGTTCGATATGCACTGCTGCGACTGGGGGGAGGTAGGCGAAGCGGAGTTGGTTCAGGCGTTCCTGCAAGGCGCGGACTCGGTCGGCGTTGGCTTCGGGCAGGTAGCCCACAAGACGGGCTGGATTCTCGCACAATTGCACACCGTTACACCCTGTCTCGATGAGGATCGAGGCGACAGGCTCCCACAGGGCGGGAGGGGCGACGACCTCAATCTTCAGCCAGCATGCGTCTTGCACGCTTGCGATTATACCTGGTTGGGCATTTGGCGGCGTGCATGGTCGCGTCGGGCTAAGCGTTCGGTGCGTCGGTGGTCGGCTTGGGCCCATTTTTGGCGTTCTTCGTCGGTGGTCGGTTGGACAGGGGGCACGGGTGTGGGGCGTCCGTTCGAGTCGAGCGCCACATAGACCAGGTAGGCGACGGAGGTGATGCGTCGCTCGCCTGTGAGCAGGTTCTCTGCCTCGACGATGGCTTCGATCTCCATCGAGGTGCGCCATGCACGGGTGATGCGCGCCCGCACATGGACTAAGTTGCCCACTTGCACAGGTTGGCAGAAGCTGACCGAGTCGATTTCGACCGTTACGGCGGGGGCGTGGGCGTGGCGCGAGGCGACAATTCCCCCAGCTTCATCGATGAGTTTGAGGATCCAGCCGCCGTGAACATTGCCCAGAGGGTTAGCGTGTTCGGGGTTCATCATTTGGGTCAGGATGACCTCAGTTTCAGCGGGTGTGCGTGCTTCCATTAGGGGAATTGTACCTTGTGCGCAGGGCGTGCACGGCGCGCTCGGCGCTTTCCAGTGCGCCTTCCATGTAGCCTACGAACAGGCTCAGGTAGTCGCCAGCGAAGTGGAGTCGCCCTTCGGGTTGGCGCAGAGTAGGCAAGGCTTGCGTGAGGTATCCTGGCGTGTGGTAGATGTAGGCGTGCTGAGCGAACGGGTCGGTGCTCCAAGCGTAGCTCACCGCAGAGATCAGTTGGGATCGGCAGTCGGGGTACATCGTCTCCAGCACCTGCAGACAGCGTTCGATGCGCTGATTGGCGTCCCAGCCTGCCCAACGCCGAGCGGGCTCCCCTCCAACCCAGAGCGAGAGAATGCCGGGATCGCCTGCTTCGGTGTCGGTCTCTTCCCAGATACGGTAGAGTGCCTGCACTCCTGTCTCGCTTTGGTGGACCGCTTCCACGACCGCGTTGAGCCGAATCTGCCCTCCTTGTTGTCTGATGGCTTCCGCCAGTGCGTACGGCAGTTGCTCCGTACCGCTTTCGATACGGTAGATGCCGTGTTCGACGCCCTCGCCGTAGAAGCTCTCTTGGGCAATCACGCTGAAGATGGAGAGGTGTTCTGGTTCTGCAGCTTCGAGGTTGCGTGTGTATCGGCGGAAAAGGGGCTCGCCCGCCTGCCAGAGGGGGTGTTGGTGAGCCCAGTCGCACCACGAGACATAATCCAGTTGGCGGAGTGGCTCCGGCGCGTGCCACGGTGCCTCGCGGTGGGGGAGTTGTTGGGCGAGCATTGAGACCTGCTTCCAAAACTGGCGCAGTGCATGATGGGCAGATTTGCTGTAAGGCTTGTGCGGGGTGATGCCCCAGAAATCGGGGCGTGTGGTCATGGGGAGGTCGAAGATATGGGCAAGGCGTAGGAGACGGATATGGTTCGAATCGATAAACTCGGGACCCAGTTCGGCGTGTTGGTTCGCTGTAGGGGCGTGCCAGGTAGCTACTCGTCCGCCGACATGCGCGCGTGCCTCCAAAACACAGACGGTATGCCCGTGCTGAAGGAGAAGATATCCTGCATAGAGCCCTGAAAGCCCTGCCCCCAAAATAATACAATCGTAGCAGTTGGTCCTATCGGTATCCATAGGCTCACCGGTCAGCGACAGCGTGCCCCATGAGTATACCTTCAGAACAGGCTCAGTTGCTCTTCTTGGGTTGGGGGGGTGGCTTGTTGTTGTTCTTGCAGGCGGCGCAGTTCGATGACTTTCTGGCGGGCAGCGGTCAGGTCTTGCACCAGAAGCTGGTAGGCTTGTTCGAAGGAAGCTCCTGCCTGTCGGAGGATATAGGCAGGGTGGAGGGTGGCGATAGCAGCGGGCGACCATGGGGAGGGGAACCACTGCCCGCGTTCTTGGAGGATTTTAAAGTTTTTGTGGATGATGGTGGAGGCGGAGGGTGCGCCTAAGCAGACGATGACTAAGGGGCGGATGAGGGTCAACTGCGCATCGAGCCAGATGCGACAAGCTTGGATCTCATCGAGCTGGGGCGCGCGGTTGCGAATGCGTCCCCCGACCACTTCGCTGGCACGGCACTTGACGATGTTGCAGATGTAGACATGTTTGCGCTTCATGCCAGCATCATGGAGGGCTTTGTCCAGCAGTTGCCCTGCGCGTCCAACGAAGGGGCGTCCGGTGGCGTCCTCCTGTTCGCCTGGGCCTTCACCGACCAGCACGAGCGGGGAGCGGGGGTTGCCCTCCCCGAAGACGACATGGGTGCGGGTTTGGGCGAGTCGGCAGGCGGTACACTGGCTTGCCTTTCGGGCGATAGCCTCCAGTTGGGCTTCGATGGGGTCATCCATTCTGGCTCTCCACCTCCAGCGCGGTTTTGAGCCGTTCATAGGTCTGCGGAAGTGTTTCGGGCAAGACGCGCGCTGCACCGATGGTGGTCATAAAGTTCGTGTCGCCGTGCCAGCGTGGGACGATGTGGAGATGGAGATGCTCTTCGATGCCGGCCCCTGCCGAGCGCCCCAGATTGAAGCCGATATTGAAGCCATCGGGGCGATAGGTCTGTTGGAGGGCGCGCACGCACCGCTGCATCACCTGCCAAAGGTCCAGGCTTTCTTCGGGGGTCAGGTCGGTGATGTCAGCGATATGGCGATAAGGAACGACCATCGTGTGTCCGCTGGTGTAGGGATAGAGGTTCAGCAGGGCGCAACTGTAGGTACTGCGCCAGAGGATGAAGTTTTCGGCGTCTTTCTGTTCGGCGGGCTTGGTGCAGAAGATACAGCCCGCATCCCGTTTGCCTGCTTGACTCACATACTGGAATCGCCACGGTGCCCACAATCGCTCACTCATCGCCGAGATTTTACCCCACAGGCGTTTTGCCTTATTCTATTGGGTTCCCGCCTCGCTTTGGTAGGGGATCAGCATGGTCACGCGTCGGTTGGCGTAGTGGTAGGGATTTTGGGGCATGCGCAGGCGGGTATCGGCGTAGCCGCGCACTTCGGCGACTTGCCCTTTCCAGAGCCCGCTAGCTTCCAGCACGCGTCGAGCGGCGTTCGCGCGATCGGTAGAGAGTTCCCAGTTCGAGTAGCCGTTGCCGTATTTGTAGGGGTGGGCGTCGGTATGCCCTTCCACGATGATGCGGTTGTCTAAGTTGCGCAGCTCTTTTGCGATAACGGCGAGCAGGCGGCGGGCACCGGGCGTGACCTCGGCATTGCCCAGTTTGAAGAAGACCGGCTCTGGACCCTCAATCAGTTCGATACGCAAGCCTTCCTTGACGAACTCGATTTTGACATGCGCTTTGAGTCGTGCCAGTTCGGGGATGTTGGCTAAGGCGGCTTCGAGGTATTTTTTGAACGCCTCCATCTCCGCTTTTTCGGTGGCGCGGTCTTTGGCGCCGGGTTTCTTACCTGGCGGTCGCATGCCCTTGTCGCCTGAGAGGTGAGGGTCTTCAGTCGTATTTTTCCCGCCTGGTGGCTGGGCATCGTTGATGTTGACGATGTTTTTGGTTCGGGGGTACGATTCGAAGAATCCTGTGGGGTCTCGGAAGTAGCCTGCGATTGCGCGGCGCGTTTCGACATCGAGCCCGATAAGCCACATTACCAGAAAGAATGCCATCATCGCCGTTACGAAGTCGGCATAAGCCACTTTCCACGCGCCGCTGTGGTGCCCGTGTCCTGCGGACTTCTTTTTGACGATTCGGATTTCACAACCCTCTTTCGACATAGCGTTCTCCTTATGCGGCTTGTGCCGTGGCGCCGCCGCCCTTCACTGCCTCTTCCATCTCCTGGAAGGAGGGGCGCAGGCTCGGTTCGATACTGCGTCGTGCGAACTCGATACAGGTGAGCGGTGCATCTCCTCGTGCGAAGGCGATGAGGGCTTGACGAATGCACTCCAAGTATTGGTGTTCGGGGTGGGCGTTGTTCTCGATGGCGGAGGCGAGGGGCTGAAAGATGCCATAGGCTAACAGCACGCCTAAGAAGGTTCCGACCAGTGCGGCGGCGACCTTTTTACCGATGGTTTCCGGCCCTTGATCCAGATAGCTCATCGTGATCACGACGCCCAGCACCGCTGCGACGATCCCGAAGCCGGGCATAGCATCGCCGATCTTGCTGAGTGCATGGGCGGGACGCATAACCTCCTCGTGATGTTTCTCCAAGTCGGTCTCGGTCATCTCTGCCAGTTCAAACGCGCCCACAGCCCCTGTGAGGACGACCTTCATCGTGTCGCAGAGGAAATGCATCGCGTGATGGTTACTCAACAGAAACGGGTACTGAGCGAAGAGCGAGCTCTCCTCGGGGTGCTCCACATGCTGTTCTAATGCCAGCAGCCCCTCCTTGCGCGCCAGAGTAAAGAGGGCGAACAGGGCGGTCAGCAACTCTAGAAAGGTCTCCTTTTTGTAGGGGCTTCCCTTCAGAAGCCCTAAGACGGACTTGATGATGGCAGAAACGACGCTTGGTGGGTTCGCAGCCAGTAGAGCCCCTAAGCCAGCCCCTCCGATTATGATGAACTCGGAAATCTGGAGGAGCGTCGCGATCTTGCCGCCGTGCATAATAAACCCGCCGAAGACCGCGCCGAACACCACCACAAAGCCGATGATGACAAACATACCGTCCGAGATGCCTCCAGAGGCGGTTATTCCATATTCGGACGGCAAATCGGATTACTCGATGGCGAACGGACTGAAGTTCGTGTCGATGTCGTAGGCGTCGACTCCTTCCACACGCTTGAGGAAACCGACCACCACATAGGTGATAGGGGTAGCAAGCGCCTCGTAGGCCGTCTTGAACAGCCACTCTACGATGATCATTGTCGCGAGTGCGGAGGTCGGCATCAGCCCTGCGAAAGCGATGGTGCTGAACACAGCGGTATCGACGAGCTGTCCCACGAAGGTCGAGCCGATGGTGCGCGTCCAGAGCCAACGCCCGCGTGTCAGGATTTTCATCTTTGCCAGCACGAACGAGTTGGTGAACTCGCCGAACAGGTAAGCAATCAGCGAGGCCACCAGCAGGCGCGGCGCCACACCCAAAACCGCCGCATAGGCTTCCTGCTTATCCCATAAGGGAGCAGGGGGGAGCCAAATCGCCAAAGCAATCGCCACCACCAGAATCAGATTGCACAGGAAGCCTAACCAGATGACCCGACGCGCATGGCGATAGCCGTACACCTCTGTCAGAACATCCGCCACGATATAGCTAATTGGAAAGATGACAATCCCAGCAGCCATCGAGAAGGAGCCGATGGTGGCAATCTTTGAGGCGATAATGTTGGATATCAGCAACACCGTGATGAAGAGCGCCACCACCAGCACGAACCAGATCGAGTAGGTATTGGCTGTGTAGCGAGTCTTCATGCAGGGTCTCCTTCTGTTAGAGTGAGTCGTGCGAAGCGGTGCTTGCCGACGCGTAGCAGTCCCCCTACCAGCGATTCGATGGGGATGGTGGCGTTGGGGTCGGCGATGCGTTGCCCGTTGAGCTCGACTCCACCGCCTTGTATCAGTCGGCGGGCTTCGGAGTTGCTTGGAGCGAACCCGATGGCGCTGATCAGCCCCACCAGCCACACGGTGCCGTCGGGCTTAATCAGGTGAGCTGGGATCGGCACTTCGGGAGCGTCGGTAGGTAGCTGCTTTTGTGAGAAGATTCGGAGAAACTGCTCATCGGCTTGCTCGGCAAGTTCGGGCGAGTGGTAGAGTGCCACAATTTCGCGTGCGAGCCGACGCTTCACATCGCGGGGGTTCACGCGTCCTGACTTCCAGTCGCTTTCGATGGCATAGACCTCCGCTTCGGGGACATCGGTACAGAGGATGAAGTAGTGGGTCATCAGTTCGTCGGACAGGCTCATCACTTTGCCGAACATCTGGTCGGGCGGCTCGTTGATGCCGATGTAGTTGCCCAACGACTGGCTCATCTTCTCTTTACCGTCCAGCCCGATGAGCAGGGGCATGAGCATCACCACTTGCGGCTCTTGTCCGTATTCGCGCTGAAGATCGCGCCCCACCAGATTATTGAACCGCTGATCGGTTCCCCCCAGCTCCACATCGGAGCGGATGGCGACCGAGTCGTAGCCTTGGCAGAGGGGGTAGAGGATTTCGTGCAGTCCGAGCGGGAGGTTCTGGGCGAGGCGGTTGGCGAAGTCTTCCCGTTCTAAGATGCGGGCGACGGTATATCGGCTGGTGAGTTGGATGACATCGGCGAAGGTCATTTTGCCCAGCCAGTCGGCGTTGTAGTGGACCTCGGTGCGGTTCGGGTCTAAGATGCGGAACAGTTGGGGCTTGAGCCGTTCTACATAGTGCTGTACCTCTTCGCGCGGGAGCTGGCGACGCGTTTTGGATTTGCCTGTCGGGTCGCCGATCATTGCGGTAAAATCGCCCACTATGAGGCAGGCGATATGCCCCAGCTCTTGGAATTGGCGTAGTTTTCGCAGCACCACTGCCCAGCCAAGATGCACATCGGGCGCTGTGGGGTCGATCCCCAGTTTCACGCGCAGGGGTTGACCGCGTGCCAGTTTTGCTCGCAGCTCCGACTCGGTGATAATTTCCTCGGTGCCGCGTCGGAGTCGTTCCATCTGCTGGTCTATGCCGATGCGCATCGGGGGTCAATTGTACCCGCTCTGGGGTACAATCGCTTCTGGTGATCAAGTATCTTGGTTCGAAGCGTGCGTTGACTGGCTGGATTAAGGAGGTGGCCGCGGTATTAGCGGCGCACCATCCGATCCAGCGGGTGGTGGATCTGTTTGCGGGTTCCTGTCGTGTGGCGCACGCGCTTAAAGCGCATGGCTTCTCGGTGCTGGCGAACGACTACAACACCTATGCGTTTGTCTTGGCGCAAGCCTTGGTACAAGCAGATCGGCGCAACTATCCCCCCGAACGGGTTCTGCCCTTGTTGGATTGGTTGATGGGGCTGCCTCCTCAGACGGGCTGGTTCACCGAGACCTACTGCGAACGGGCACGCTATTTCCATCCCGATAACGGTGCTCGGATCGAGGCGATGCGCAACGCTATCGAAGCAGAGGTGAGTGAGCCGCTCCTCAAAGCGATTTTGTTGACCAGCCTGATGCTTGCTGCGGATCGAGTCGATTCGACCACTGGGATTCAGATGGCGTATCTGAAAGAGTGGGCGCCACGTGCCCTGCGTCCCATCCACCTACGCTATCCTCCCCTCTTGGAGGGAGAGGGCATCGCCACCCAGGCCGATGCGTTAGAGCTTGCAGAGCAGATGCGCGCAGATCTGTTCTATTTAGACCCGCCCTACAATCAGCACTCGTATCTGGCGAACTACCATGTGTGGGAGACGCTGGTGATGTGGGATCAGCCGGACACCTACGGCGTGGCACAGAAGCGAGCGGATGTGCCCAAGCGCAAGAGCGTCTTCAACGCACGCGCCACTGCCCATCAGGCATTGCAGGCTCTTATCGATCGGATCGATTCGCGCCACTTGCTTCTATCGTTCAACGATGAGGGCTTCTTCACGCGCGAGGAGATTGCTACGATGCTGGAGAATCGCGGTGGCTACTGGCTCTGTCTGAAGCGTCCTTATCGGCGTTATGTGGGCGCCCTCATCGGGATCTATAACCCCAAAGGGGAGAAGGTGGGGCGGGTATCCCACACGCGCAACCACGAGTTCCTATTTATCGCAACCCACGATAAACAAGCTTACCGTACTCTGCGCGAAAGGTTTGTGAAACCCTACGATAGTCCACACACGATAACCTCATCCTGACCATATTATAGCCTATAAGGAACCCTAACAGTCAGCTACCCCATAGCTAAAGCTAGGGGCTTGCACCTAGCCCGCTTCCGCGGGCCGGCACGATAGGCCGGTTGACAAC
>PSLB01000095.1:0-9477 GCA_040289385.1 Armatimonadota bacterium | reverse complement strand
GAGAGTAGTCAAGGCGGCGCTCCTCCCCGGGCCTAAAGGCCGGGGTCTCCGCGCCGCAGTACACGGATGAAACTGGGAAGCCAATTCGCATCCTCTCCCTTGACAAACGGCGAAAAATGCGCCATAATATTCTATGGAAGCGTTTCCATAGAAACAGGGTTGCACACGCAATAGAAACGCTTCCATGAGAGGAGAACGATGACGACACGCAAACCGACCCTGCGCGAAGTGGCTCAGGGGGCAGTCCCAGGCGATGTCATGAACCCCATGGCTAAAGCCAGAGGCTTGCAGCGAGGCCGGTTGGCCCGCCGCGTACGACCGCATACAGGAGGCACTGCGGATATTCTCCGCAGCGATGACGTCGGCCGACCCAGCAAAGCCGCAGGACACACACTGGAACAACGCCTGCGTAGTTGGCCTTCAACACATGTCCGCAGGCCGGACAGGCACGGTTCCGGGGATCCACGGGCACTACTGGAACACCGGCCAACCGAGCCTTATACTCGATGAAGGAGCCAAGCTGATGGAACCCCCAACTGTGCGGGACGCGACGCTGAGCCTTGAGAACCGGTATCTGTTCTCGGATACCATTGAGGTCTTCAAGAGCTATCCCGCGACCGCTGTCTTTGGCCTTCGCGACCAGGAGTGCAGTGTGTCGCTCCTAGGTCGGCATGAGCTTGAATGAGCTTGACCATCAGCGTCCGGTTCATGTCCTTAGTATACCCCAGGCAGCTCAATGGGTGTAATGGAAGGATGGAAGCCACCCTTCCTCCCCGCGCCTGAAGGCGGGGGCTTCATGGCGGCGGCGACGGTGAATGCCGCGTGCTTCTTATACGCGTCTCCATGCTTGCATTATACCGTGTTCGCACATTTGGCCAGAAGTACGGCGCTCTCAGGCCCCGGAGTGAATTCCGGGGTTTTCTCGCGCCGAGGCTATCCGCTCTATTCAACGATGGAAGCGACTCCTCTTGGATTCGATTCGATCTGCCCTGTTTGCCGCCAGTAAAACACTGCTTCACAAACAGCCCATAGCAATATAATTGGTAACGAAGATTTGTCGTCAAACACATCAGAATGTATCATGTCATAGGCAATCACACTAATCGTTGCCCCGACAAGACCCATTAGTAGCGAGCGCACAAATGGATCACGCGTCGCAAAGAAGGCTTGTCCTGCACGCACAAAGAATGCCACTAATACCAGTGCCAGTAATCCTGTACCGATCCAGCCAATATGCAGTTGGCGCGCTAACCACGCAAAGTGCATATCTGTCTTCTCAAGATAGATCCGTTGAAAGCGTGGATTCTGATAAGCCGCACCGTAATCGTACAAGGGAACAAACCTCCCATAGGGCTCCTCCAAACCAAACCCTATAAGACGCTGATAAAAATTCGCTTTCTGCATTTTGTATTCCCAAGCTTCTTTTTCACGCACCCGAGTCTGATAGGATGGATCCAACCGTGGGTCACCTCCGTAAGCATAGTTCCGTTCCCACCTCTGTACCGCCTCCAGCCAGATACGGCTTGCTACTTCGCTAACAGTGGGGTGTAGAGTCAGCGATAAAGACACGATAACGCCAACGAGCGCAATCTGTGCCTGCCGAACAAGCACTACAGGGGGCTTCCAAAGTAAGGCAAGCGGAAGAAATGCCAGTATCCCAGCCCAAAGGGCTCGATTTTTGGTAATCATAATCGCATAAGACGCTAGTGCGATGTAAACAAGCATAATAAAAGTTATGCGCCATCGAAAATAACCTAAAGAAAAAATCGCAAAAAAGAAACCAAAAACGATAAGATAAATTGCCACCGGATCACGCACGCGATACCCTTCAGTAGTTTCCCCTGCAACGCGCAACAGAAAGACAACTTTCCAAAATTCAGGCAGCGGGGCAAAGTATTCCCATATCATGGAACCGACACATAAAAATATAACCGTGCCTAAAATAAAAAGTACACGCCTTGCACGCTGAAAATCCCTCAGCAAGACGATGAGAGGAAGAATACCGATCCACAGCATATGGGCATCGAAAAAGCGAAGCAGCACCCTACGATAAAAGCCCAAAATAACATCTACTCGATTCGTTGGTATATAGTCATATCGAAAAAGATATATATAAATAACATGTGCTATATAATAACACCAAAAGATAAGCATCACACTAATAAACCAAGAAAAAACACGCGGACGCCGGTCCTTCGGGATCTGAAAATACTCATAGATCGCGCGCACAGATAGAACTGCCAGAAAAAAAAGAGTCAAGGTTCGTTCTCCTGTGCCACCACCAGGTCCTGCAACATAGTAAGCCGTATTAACGAACAGACCAGCTCCAGCTGAGATGAAAAGCGTGATGGATATCTCAGGCACCAGAAACATTAAAGGGGCTAAAATGATCAGCATAGAGTAAACGATGGCATAATTTTCTTGCCCACTAACAATTAGCAACAGAAGCATTAAATTAACCAATATGAGTGAGACGAGGATCAAGACATTCGCCCAGCGCTCCTGATTGAGTGAACCACTCATACGCGCGTTCAGCGATGAAAGCCATTCCAGAGGAATGCCCCACAAATCCCGTAAACCAAATCGCCGTTCCCGAACCATGCGTATCGCCATGCTCGAATATATTATGGCACATTCGAGGGCAGAAATGCATGTCCCCAAAGCCAATGGGGTAAAATTGCACTGTATGTCTCTACCGCAAGTAAGCATCATCATCAATAACTACAACTACGAGCGGTATCTTGCAGAGGCTATCGAAAGCGCCCTGCGTCAGGACTATCCGCACAAGGAAGTGTTGGTGGTCGACGATGGCTCCACAGACGGTTCCCGCACGCTTATTGAGCAGTATGTTCCCCATGTCAAGCCTATCTATAAAGCGAATGGGGGGCAAGCTTCAGCATTCAACAGGGGGGTTCAAGAGGCGCAAGGGGAGCTGATCCTGTTTCTGGATGCAGATGATGTGCTATTTCCCGAAGCGATTCGCGTCGGGGTGTCTCGCTGGCGACCTGGTGTGTCGTGTGTGCAGTGGCGTCTTCAGGGGCTAAATCCTCACGGCAAGCCGATGGAGTCGCTGTTTCCCCAAGATCCGCAGATTTCTGGCAATCTGGCGCGCCATGTGGCGCGCTACGGGTACTATCCCCATCCCCCCACCAGTGGGCTTCTGTTTGCCCGGGACGCATTGGCGCAGATTCTGCCGATTGACGAGCAGAAGTGGCGTATCTCCGCCGATGCCCCGCTCTACACAGCAGTCCCGTTTCTGGGAGAGATCGAGGCATTCAGTCAACCCCTCGGATATTACCGCCTGCACGGTACGAACTATTGGAACAATCCCAAGCCAGACCTTAAGCGCATGTGCAGTCAAGTGGAGCATGAAATCGGAAAGGCAGAGGTAATTCGAGAGTATGCTCTGCGACGGGGGGTCGTTCCCGCTCCACATCTGGAACTGGTGAACCCACGGATTTTGTTGTATCGCTCTGCAATCTACTTATTGGGAGTGATCCAACCGTGGAATCGAAACGACACCCTACCCAAATTGGCACGATGGGGCGTACGCAGTGCTTTTTACTATCCTTACATTCCTTATTTCAAGAGTCGAATTCGGCTCGCAACAATCTTCCTAAGTCTCTTGTACAAAGACAAGAATCGTGCGCTCCAAATAGTGATGAGGCGTCTGTTCTCACATGTTCCGCCTGAGGAGATAGAAACTTTCATTCATCAGGTGCATCAACAGCTCTCCTCTTCTACTCCCAAAACCGATATCGGATAAGAGTCCACAGCGCTTCCACGCCGTCGGTCCAGCGAATCTTTTTGCCCTCGCGCTTGCAGCGCGGACGGTAGCCCGCCAACGCCACCTCTATTATCGGCACGCCCCGACGAAGTGTCTTGGCGGTCACCTCAGGACAAAACTCAAACCGCCGACAGCGCAAAGGCAACGACCGTAAAAAGTCGGTTCGAAACGCTTTGTAGCATGTCGCCTCGTCGGTCAACGGATAACGGTAAAGGAGCCGCACCGCCCACGCCAAGATTTGGTTGGCGACCTTGTTGGGGAAAGGCATATCTTTGGGCATTCCGTACCGGAAACGCGTGCCATAGACCACTGTCGCCTCGCCCCGTAGAATCGGCGCCACCACCTTCGGAATCTCCTCGGGGTCATACTCCAGATCGGCATCTTGGATGATGATGACCTCACCGCTGGCGTGCTGAATGCCTGTGCGAATGGCAGCCCCCTTGCCCCGATTCTGCTCGTGCCGAACGGCGATAATGTCGGGCTGTTCTGCCAAGATGTCGGGCGTCTTGTCGGTGGAAGCATCGTCGACCACAATGATCTCCTTGCGAAACGGAGCGCGACGAAGCCGTTCCAGCAACTCGTGTAAAGTGGCTTCCTCGTTGTAAACAGGCACAATGACGCTAATCAGGGGCTGGTCTTCCATCGAAGTTTACTCAAAAAGCGTCAGAAAGGTCCACACGCCCGCCTTGACACAATGTCCACGAGCGCATAATCAGCGCATGGCGCAAGCATCCATAAGACTCGCCCAAGCAAGGGGGGTACCGATGTTCCCACAGTCCCCATGATTCCACCAACGAAAGTATACCTTTTCTTTCTGTAGAGCAACCCCTAACCTAACGTCTTTCCCCCTACCTGTGGCCCATGAGGTATCCTCATAAGCACATGGAAGGGGACAAGGCGCGGTTCGATTTAGCACGCATTTGGCTCTATCATGAGCGACTCAGTGCCATTCCCGAAGAGATGGGCATGGTGCTGGAGTATTCCGCCTGCTCACCGAACATTAAGGAGCGGCGAGACTATTCTTGTGCCTTGTTCGATGCGCAGGGACGGCTTATCGCCCAAGCGGCCCACATTCCAGTTCATCTGGGGGCGATGCCTGCGCTGATGGCTTGGCTTCTCCCCCGAATCGAGTGGCACGAAGGCGACATGATCCTCACCAACGACCCCTACCATGCTGGCACGCACCTGCCTGATTGGACCCTGATTGCCCCCGTTTTCGTGGAGGGGGTCTGTGTCGGCTTTGTGGCGAATCGGGCGCACCATGCGGATACAGGGGGCGCCACATCGGGCTCGATGCCGATGGCCAGTGAAATCTTCGAGGAGGGTCTGCGCATCCCCCCTATTCTACTGGTACGGCAAGGCGTGCTGGACGATTCCCTCTTGACGCTGATTCTACAGAATGTACGTACCCCTGACGAGCGTCGGGGCGACCTGATGGCACAAATCGGGGCGAACCGTATCGGCATTCAACGCCTACAACAACTCTTACAACAAGAAGGGGTGGACATATGGCGACATCGCTGGGAACAGCTTCTGCGCTACAGCGAGGCGGTTACCCGCGCTGCTCTTCAGGAGATCCCACCAGGCGAATATACCTTCACCGACTATCTGGACGACGACGGGCGCGGTCTGCAGAACCTACCGATATGTGTGCGCGTGAGCGTGCCCGCCTCCACAACGGGCACCATCCGTTTTGACTTTACAGGAAGCGCCCCACAGACCCCAGGTGCGCTTAATGCCCCACTCCCGGTAACACAGTCCGCATGCTACTATGTGGTACGGTGTTTGGTGCCGATGGAGGTGCCAACCAACTCAGGGTGCTGGCTTCCTGTGGAGGTCTATGCTCCCGAAGGGACGATTGTGAACGCCCAATATCCTGCCGCAGTTGCTGGCGGGAATGTAGAGACCTCCCAGCGGATTGTGGACACTTTGTTGGGAGCGTTGGCGCAGGCTCTGCCCGACCGAATCCCCGCCGCCTCGCAGGGCACGATGAACAACCTCCTCTTCGGCGGGTACGACCCGTTCCGTAAGCGCGCTTTCGTCTACTACGAGACGCTTGCAGGCGGCGCAGGAGCTTGCCCCCACGCAGACGGTGCCAGCGGAATCCAAGTGCATATGACCAACACGCGCAACACCCCTATAGAAGCGTTAGAGGGCGCCTACCCCGTGCGTATCTTGGAGTACCGTTATGCAGAGCGCACAGGCGGTTCGGGCAAGCATCGTGGCGGGGACGGGATTATTAAGACCTTGACCTTCCTCACGGAGACCACGGTTACCCTGCTAACCGAGCGGCGTCGCCGCGCCCCATACGGGCTTCACGGGGGCAAACCCGGTGCCAAAGGCGTCAACTTGCTGTTGATCGATGGCGAAATGGATGCCGAGGTCGTCAAAGGAGTCGTGCGCGTGCCTCCAGGGGCAACTTTGAGTATTCGTACACCAGGTGGTGGCGGCTGGGGCAAGCGTTAGAAAAACGGGTGGAGGGATCATCATGACAGGTATCTCCCGTTAACCCGTACCTTGAAGGGGAGGAGTGGCCGTGTGGCGCGGCCTGTGGTCGTGTCCCTCCACCTGAGATGGCATACGGTCCACGCACCAAAGCGCATGGAGAAAGCCCTGCGTGCATCTTCAATAAGGATGCCCCTCAATTGATGGAGGGGAGGACGTCACTCACCAAAAACGGTACGACAAATCTGGTCGCTGGCCTGGCGCAGAATCTCCTCGCGCTTCCTACGAAAACCGTGAAGACCAAGCGGTTTAGCGCACTCAACCGTGTGAACTGCCACCCTATGCCCCGCACGATCCGCCACCTGCATAGTAAGTGAGGCAGACGGAAGTTTAACCGTTTGCTCACGACTTTCATACTCCACCTTCTTGCTATCTCGATCGGAGCGGAATATAGTATACGCCTCTTTATCATAGACCTCTCCGCCCGCAACACTCGCCAACACCACAAAGGCGAGGTTGAGATTCTCCGCCAGTTCACGAAGGATTTCGCGACGCTGATCGTCTTGAGCATAAAACAGCGTGTAAGCGCTGATCCCACGCTCACGCAGGAAGATTTCGACCTCGACTCTCGGCACAACTGTGAACCCGCGCTTTTTGAAAGCAGAAGTAATCGCGTGATACCCCATCTCAGGGAGGTAGTCCAACCCGCTCTGATTAATCAAAGGAAGAACCACCACACGCATCGAGTACGCTTGGACGCGAATAAGCACGCGACGATTCCTATCGTTTTCAGAGAACAGCAAGGCAGAACTCCCGACGACTCGGTACTCGTTCTTGTTGGGGGATTCCTGCTGGGTAGCAACCAGAGGTTGGCAGCTCTTCGCATCCATCACCGAAATGGTTGCGGGCTCGGCTCGCAAACCCGGAGGAAAACGGAAAAGGGGGTCGCCCTTTGCAGGCACAGTGAAGAGAGTTTCATAGAGATGTGCTTCCGTGTAACCTGACGCTTGGCTGAAAGCCACAGACAATGCCAGTAGCAGTCCTAAACCCCACAAGTACACTCGCATCTGACGCATTCTCCACCTCTCACCATTCTCGCGTGTGGGCACTGGCTGCCGGGGGTGGATTCGAACCACCACTACCAGATCCAAAGTCTGGCGTCCTGCCATTAGACGACCCGGCAAAATGGTGAGCCGGGAGGGAATCGAACCCTCGACCAATGGCTTAAAAGGCCACTGCTCTACCGCTGAGCTACCGGCTCACGCTAGAGAGTATACCCGATATCAGCAGGCAAACGAAAGCCTCGCCATGTTCAACCCACAGCAAGCCAGTGTTCCAGCTGGTCGATATCGGTTCCCACCTCTGCGTAGGGGGTCACGATTGCTTTTACAGGTACCCCGAGAATCTGCGCCGCTCGCCGCTCAATCTGGGTGATACTCAGCCAGCGCGACGAAAGTTTCTGCGCCAACACAAAGCGCACCAGTAGCCCCATACCCAACTGAACCGCCAACTTCAAGGGGTGCTTACGGGCACGGTAGAGCGCCTCCATTCGAGGCAACTCGCGCAGAGCCATTGTCCGTTGTGCCCAGAAAAGGTTCCCTCCTGTCACCTCACCCTCCCTAAGACGCACGGTAGTCCGCCCAAGCTGTGGAAACCGCGCCTGACACACCTCTGAAGGCACCACTGCATAGGTCAGCACGGCACCGCTCCGCAGGCTTTCGGTCAGAAAAAACTGCACGCTCTCAGGGGTCAGAAAGGGAATATCGGCGGTCGCAAACAGCACCGACTCGTATTGGCTCTGCTCCAACCCACGCTGAACATTGGCAACAAGACTGTCCGCAGGTGAGACTACGCGATACGTTTCCCCCTTCGGCACCGCACCGACCACCACAATCTCCGCAATTTCAGGAACCTGTCCCAGCGCCTGCACCACATGCTGATACATCGGCACTCCATGCACGGGCACCAACGCCCTCTGAGAGACGCCACTACGAGCCTGCCACTCCGGCTCCAGCACACCACCTGCTAAAACGATCGCTGTGGTCATTGCTTTGTGGGTTCGTCGGCATTGGGTAAAATCCTACTATGTGCTATCTACCCGACTATCAGGAGTCTCCGTCAGCAAACACACTGTTGCACAACGCACAAGAGCGCCACTTGCACCATATTCGGCAACTTACCTTCGGAGGCGAGAACGCAGAAGCCTACTTCTCGTTCGACGGCAAAAAGCTGATTTTTCAAAGCACACGCCCCCCATTCAAAGCAGACCAGATATTCACGATGGACATCGACGGGTCGAATGTCCGACTGGTCTCCACAGGCAAAGGACGATGCACCTGCGGGTTCTGGGCGCCGAATGGCAAGCGTATCCTATACAGCTCCACAGACTGGTATAGCGAAGAGCCGCCCCCACCCCCCGACCGTTCGCAAGGCTATGTGTGGCCGCTCCTGCCCTATCGCTTGTATGTCGCCAATGCCGACGGCTCCAATCGCGAAGCGATCACCGACGACGATGCATATAATGCAGAGGGCTCGTTCCATCCCAAAGGCGACCGCATCCTGTTCACCACCACTCGATGGGGCAATATCGACCTCTGCGAATATAACCTACGCACCCGCAAGTTCACACGCCTAACCGACGAAATCGGCTATAACGGCGGACCGTTCTACTCTTGGGATGGCAAATATATCGTCTATCGTGCCTACCACCCCAAAACGCGTGAGGAGATTGAAGCGTTCCAACGGCTCTTGAAGAGTCGCCTTGTACGCCCCAGCAGATTGGAGCTGTGGGTGATGACCGCCGATGGGCAAGGACGCTGGCAGGTAAGTCGACTGGGCGGTGCTAACTTCGCGCCCTTCATGCGCCCTGGCAACCGCCAAATCATCTTTTCGTCGAACCACCACGACCCCCGCGGGCGCGAGTTCGACCTGTTCCTCATCAATCTGGACGGCACAGGACTGGAACGTATTACCTACACGAGCGCCTTCGACGGTTTCCCGATGTTCTCACGCGACGGCAAAAAGCTGGTGTGGGCATCCAACCGCAACGCCAAAGTGGAGGGGGAAACCAACATCTTTATTGCCGATTGGGTTGATTAGGCTAGAGCTTGGCTATAGATGTCAGCCACCTCCCCTCCCTCAGCTGGCACCACGAAGATGTCCCAGTTGCCGTTGCGCAGGCTGGAGAAGGCGAACCATCTGCCGTCTGGCGAAAAGAGCGGGCGTCCATCTCTACATGACGGGGG
>PSLB01000094.1:5434-9510 GCA_040289385.1 Armatimonadota bacterium | reverse complement strand
TCTTTCTCTAAATTGTAGCACAATTCGCCTTCCTGATTCAAGGGGGGAGGGGGATCTACACTGAAACGCCCCAACCCCTGCTTACAAATCCCTCTGACGAACGACTGTTCCCTCTGACGAACGACTGTCTAACCACGCTATTCGACCACTAGTGATACGAGTGGGTTCCTTGATGCCTCCCCGGAATTCATTCCGGGGATCCCTTGGCTGTCTACGCAAGCGCGAGGAGCGGGGCAGGGCCCCTCACCTCCGAAGAGGCGGCCGGCACCTGCGCGGAACCGCCAAGGCAACTTCGGCCCGCGCCCGGGCGACTACTCCGCCGGCGCAGATCCGCCGGCCGGAGATACTTGACCTCTTCACGGGGCACGATTGCCCCGGGTACAATCCCGCCACTGTTCAGGCGGCGGTTCAAGATGTTCGCCGCGCCCACCGCGTCCATACTTATCTTACACCATGTTCACGCTTTTGGCCAGGAGTCCGGCGCTCTCATCCCCGGAATGAATTTCCGGGGTTTTCTCGCGCCGTGGCTATAAAGCGTTGGAGTACCGAATCGGCATAGAACCCATCTATCGTCTGGTGATTGTCGGGCGGATGGAAACCTCTTGAATTCACCTTGTATAGATAGGGTATACTTTGGGTTGCACGGCGACCGTAGCTCAGTCGGTTAGAGCGCCTGACTGTGGCTCAGGAGGTCGTGGGTTCGAATCCCATCGGTCGCCCCACCTGGGCCGTTAGCTCAGTTGGTAGAGCAGCTGACTCTTAATCAGCGGGTCGCAGGTTCGAGTCCTGCACGGCCCACAACCCCAGCGTGTCGGGGCGTGGCGCAGTATGGTTAGCGCGCTACCATGGGGTGGTAGAGGTCCCCGGTTCGAGTCCGGGCGCCCCGACCATTGTCTTATGCGCCCGTAGCTCAGCGGACGAGAGCACCAGACTTCGGATCTGGGGGTCGGGGGTTCGAATCCCTCCGGGCGCGCCACTTCGGAGAGGTGCCGGAGCGGCTGAACGGGCCCGACTCGAAATCGGGAACCCTCCCAAAAGGGGGGTCGTGGGTTCGAATCCCACCCTCTCCGCCATGCATCGCAATGCGCTGGACCGATACACACTGCCATCTGAACCATCCCGACCTCCTGAGCGAGTGGGAGGCAATCCACACGCGCGCCCAACACGCAGGCGTGCAACGCCTAATCATTGTCGGATACGAACTCGAAAGTAGCCAGCGCGCCCTCCAACTCGCTGAACAATCCCCCCACCTCTATGCCACAATCGGCATCCATCCCCACGATGCCCAACAGTGGACCCCCGAAACTCATCAGCGACTCACCGAACTGTGTCAGCACCCACGCGTCGTGGCAATCGGCGAGATTGGGCTCGATTTCTATCGCGATCTTTCCCCGCATAAAGCGCAATATGAAGCCCTTCATGCCCAACTGGAGCTGGCACGAACCCACCACCTGCCCGTCGTCATCCACTGCCGAGAGGCGTATGACTCACTTCTAAATGTGCTGGCACACTACCCCGATGTGCAAGGGGTTCTCCACTGCTTTTCCGGCAGTGCAGACTACGCGCGGCGAGGGCTCGATCTGGGCTACTGGTTGGGCATCGGCGGGGTCGTGACCTTCAGGAGTGCCGAAGCACTCCGCGCCATCGTGCAAGCAACCCCGTCCGATCGAATCGTGCTGGAAACCGATGCACCTTACCTCGCCCCGCACCCCTATCGTGGCAAACGCAACGAACCAGCATATCTCCCGTTAGTGGCAAAGCAGGTGGCATCGCTGTGGAACATGTCGCTTGAGAGGCTCTCCACGCTTACCGAGCAAAATGTGGGGCAACTCTTCCCCCGCATCGGTGGAGAATAACGCAATTGGCACGCCTCTCATGCAGGAAACTTCACGGTGTTGCCGAACCGCTTCCCACAGCATGATAGGAGGTTGGTGTTGAGCAATCCGAGCCTGCTCGCGGAAACCATCGAACGCGTGCAGGCACAGGTTCGGCGTGTGATTATCGGACAGGAGGCAACTCTCCAGCAGGCATTGTGTGCCCTGCTCGCGGATGGGCATGTTCTGCTGGAGGGGGTCCCCGGCATCGCCAAGACCCTGCTGGTGCGCGTCTTGGCACAGACCATCGGGCTCGAGTCCCGACGCGTGCAGTTCACTCCCGACTTGATGCCTTCAGACCTAATCGGCACGACTGTTTTCGATGTGCGCTCTGGTGAGTTCCGCATCAGGCGCGGTCCCATCTTTGCGAATCTGGTGCTGGCAGATGAGGTCAATCGCACACCGCCTAAAACGCAATCCGCCCTACTGGAGGCGATGGAGGAGCGACGCGTCACTATCGACGGGAACCCCTGTCCCTTGCCCCACCCCTTCATGGTGTTCGCTACCCAGAACCCCATCGAATATGAGGGCACCTACCCCCTGCCTGAAGCCCAGTTAGACCGCTTCCTGCTCAAGGTTGTGATGGACTATCCCAGCGAAGAAGAGGAGCGTGCCGTGCTTCAACTCCACAATGAGGGCTTCCGTTCCCACCGCTTAGAGGCGGCGGGTATCGAACCTGTAATCTCCGCAGAAGAGCTGGAGCAGTGTCGCACAATAGTGCGCCAGATCCGAGTATCGGACGAGGTGCAAAACTATATCTTGCAGATTGTGCGCCGCACCCGCCAAAACGAGTACCTGCTGGTCGGGGCAAGCCCTCGATCGGGCATTGCGTTGCTGTTGGTGAGCAAGGCACTGGCAGGCTTGCGCGGGCGCGAGTTTGTTACCCCTGACGATGTGAAGCAGATGGCGCTCCCCGTGCTACGCCACCGCCTTATCCTAAAGCCCGAAGCGGAGGTCGAAGGGCTGACTGCCGACCGAATCCTGCTCACCTTGCTGGAGGCTATACCCGTCCCGCGATGAGTGCGACCCTTCTGGAACCCCCAAAGACTCTTCCGAAGCCCGACGACGCCAACAAGCATCAGGAGCCGCTGGTGCCGATGCTGATCGTGGTGCGTCCCAGCAGTAGCGGGATGCTTCGCCACGTGCAAGGGCTCATCAAGTATCTGCCCGAACATGGGTTCGCCCCTACCCTTACTGGGCCCGACTTTATTCGTGATCGGCCAGGCATTCTGACCGATTCGCGTGCGGTAAAAACCCTGCGCCAGCAAGCAGAGGGGTTCCCCTTTGCTCACTGTCATGGGGTGCGGGCAGGGTGGGTCTGCGCACTGGCATTTCGGGATCAGTATCCGTGGATCTGGACGGTGCATCACCTGCTTTTGCATCGGAGTGCTTTGGTACGCATGCTTTGGCGCTGGATTGCACACCATGCGCGTGTCGTGATCGCCGTTTCGGATAGCGTTCGGGAAGGGTTAGTTCGGGGGGGAATTCCTTCGGAGCGCGTTGCGGTGGTACATGGTGGGATCGATTTAGATCGATTTGAACGGCTCCCCCAGCGCGAAGCCATGCGTCAGCAGTTCTATGTGCCTCCCGACCGTCCTGTTGTGTTGTGCGTCGGTCGGTTTGTCGCGCACAAAGGGTTCGACATCGCCCTCAAAGCGATGAACACCGTCTGGCAGACCTTTCCGGAGGCAGACATCTGGCTGGCAGGCGACGGACCCGACAATGGGCGTCTGGTCAACCTGACCCTGCATAGCCACTATCCCCACCATGTGCGGTTCTTCGGCTACTGGAGCACGGTGGAGGAGCTGTATGCTTGCACCGATGTGTTGGTGGCTCCTGCTCGCGATGCGGGATTGGGACTCTCCGTGATGGAGGCGATGGCGTGCGGGCTTCCAGTGATTGTAAGCGCGATACCTCAGCTGCAGCAACTCGTTGCGCATGAGCAAACGGGACTTGTGGTTCCGCCTGAAAACCCGAAAGCACTCGCCGAAGCGATTGTCCGCTTGCTCCAGGAGCGGTCACTGGCGCAACGGCTCGCACAAAACGCTCGCGCAACCGCTGACCGATTCCATATCCGCCACACTGTGGAGCAGACCCTATCCTACTACCACCAGCTCCTGAAGAGATAAGTCAACTACCCCATAGCTAAAGTAGGGGCACGGCATGCCGTGCCCCTACAGGGCCGGTTGACGACGGCCCGCC
>PSLB01000094.1:0-5260 GCA_040289385.1 Armatimonadota bacterium | reverse complement strand
TCAAGGTTCTGAGGAGATGATACCACCCGAGAGTAGTCAAGGCGGTGCTCCTCCCCAGGCCTAAAGGCCGGGGTCTCCGCGCCGCAGTACACGGATGAGCCGCGCCTGATACTCCGCCATCAGAAGGTCCTCGTCTGTGATCCGCTCGGAGCCTGGCCTGCCGCCGGAGGCATCGATTGGGTAGTCAATTCGTGAGTCGAGCGCGATCGTGGTGTCGTGAACTACGAGGTTACAGTACATCTCTCGGAGAGGCGGGGTTCCACGGTCAGGCGCGACCGCCGCATACCACGACCTCTGACCGATCGGGAGGCCAGTTAGCGTTCCCTCGGGAAGGCCCGGCTTTGGCGGAAGCGCCTTCTGGGTAAAGGTCATCCCTATAGCCATTGGACAGGCAACAAAGATAAAAACACACGCAAGGCAATCCACCCACTCTCCGCCTTCGAAATTTCTCACGAAGCCGTGCCAATTGTACAAAAAAATTCATGATAAATATAACGCAATATATTGCTTCATGCTCATCCTCAATCGCTTGGTCTCTCAACAATACACCTCGTGGATGGAGCTTCCTGAGGAGACGCCCCCTACAGGAGAGTGGTGAGTCGGCTAGCGATCGATTCGATCGCTCGAACGGCTAATGAGAGCGCTCTCCAGCCACCTCCAGAGCGCGTCCTCCGGTTCCGCAATGATCGGAATCACATAAGCCCTACAGGTGCGCGGTAAACGCTCCCTCAACTTCACACCGTCCTTGGCGGTCATCACGACGATCTTGCCCGCGTAGTGGCTCAGATCGACCTCTCGAAAATCGTGGTGGTCGGGGTAGACCGCCACCGATTCGATGGACCATCCCTCTCGTTGGAGCATCGCCACAAACCGCTCAGGGCGAGCGATGGCAGTTAGCACCTGCACTCTCTCTTGGGGTAGCAAGGGCACGGAGGGTTCCGTACCCCACAAAGGCAAGGGTTTGGAGAAGCGCGTGCGCACGCGAAACGCGGGCAACGAAACCGTCGCCTTCGGCTCATCTTCACCCATCCAGAGTAAAGCATGGGCACGACGGAGCCCCGATGGCGGCTCGCGTAGCGGCCCTGCAGGCAAACAATAACCGTTCCCGAACGGCTTCTCGGTGGGGAGGATCACCAAGTCGACCGTGCGCGCCAGTGGAAGGTGCTGAAAGCCATCATCTAACACGATGAGATCGGGCTTCCAATACTCAATCGCTTGGCGCGCTACTGCTACCCGCGACTTGCCCACGGCAATGGGTACATTCGGGAGCGCCATTCGAGCCTCGCATGCCTCATCGCCCACCTCGAGCGGAGCAGCCGGGACACCAGGTTCGATAAGAGTCACCTGTCGGTATCGGCGTCCGCCGTAACCATGCCCCAGCACGACAACGCGCTTGCCTTGCTGGTGCCAATGTCGGGCTAACGCTAAGGTCACGGGCGTCTTGCCCACGCCTCCCACCCATAAGGAGCCTACCCCTATCACAGGCACGGATATAGCAACCCTTCGGCGTATTCGCAGGCGATACAGGCTCTCATACAGATGCCACCCCCCCGCATAGAGCTGTGCCATCATCCGTAGCCCCCACGGCGGACGCGCCTGCTCCCACACACGGGTCAATCCAGAAACGCCTGTGCCACTTCTGAGTGCCATAAAAGCCCTTCCTGTGTCAGCCGTATGCGGGTTCCGTCCCGAGCCAGCCAGCCTCGCTTGCACAAGGTGGTGATCGTCTCCGCATAGTGCGCCGAAACGGGGAGTCCGAAGCGCACCTCCATCTCCGCGAGGTCGACTCCCACAAGGGTGCGCAAGCCCAACATCAGCGTCTCGCCTACCTGTTCCCAGCCCGTGAGCGATTCGGATTCCAGCACCAGCGGCTCTCCCCGCTGCAAGCGGCGTACATATTCACGCGGGTGCTTAATGTTCGTCCAGCGGACCCCTTCCATATACGACACCGCGCCTGGGCCAAATCCCAGATACGGTTCGTTGCGCCAATAGGTCAGGTTATGCTGGCATTCGTACCCCGGCTTGGCATAGTTGGAAATCTCGTACTGCAGATAGCCTGCCCTTGCGGTCTCTTGCTGCGCCAGACGATACATCGCCACCTGCAGGTCTTCCTCAGGCAGGCGAAGTTGCCCTTTCTGGTACAGGTGATAGAAGCGCGTGTTGGGCTCCAGCATCAGTGCGTAGAGCGAGAGGTGTTCGGACTCTAAAGCCGTCGCACATGCCAGATTCTGTGCCCAACGCTCCAGCGTCTGATCGGGCAAGGCGAAGATTAAGTCTAAATTGAGGTTGTGAAACCCTGCGGTGCGCGCCCATTCCACACTTCGGAGGACATCCTCAGGCGAATGAATCCGATCCATGCGCTGGAGCTCATCTGCATGAAACGACTGCACTCCGAAGCTGATGCGGTTGAAACCTGCTTTGCGCAAGGCTTTGAGTTGGTCGGGGCGCACACTGCCCGGATTGGCTTCTAAGGTGATTTCGGCATGCGGTACAATCCGAAACCGCCGTGCAAGGTGCTCCAAAATGTCGGAGAGGCTCTTCTCATTCAGAAAGGTGGGCGTCCCCCCACCGAAAAAGACGGTGTGGGCGCGGATCCCCGCATAAGGCGTTTGCGCAATTTCCGTGTGGAGTGCAGACACAAACGCCTCCACTATCGCCCCCGCCATCGCATAGGAGTTGAAATCGCAATAGCCACACTTACGATGGCAGAACGGGATATGCACATAGAGGCTGACCGGCATCGTGGATAAGTATACCTGCGTCAGGCGGGTATACTTTGCATATTGTGAGCGGAGTACGGAAGCCGTTGATTGGGATCACCTGCAATTGGCGCCTTCAACAAGAGGAGGCGTTGGTGCTGATGGAAGCCACCTACGGAATGAGCGTCAGTCAGGCAGGCGGGTTGCCGGTCCTCATCGCACCGCATACCGACCCCGAAGCCTTAGCCGACTGGCTCGACGGGCTGATCATCCCAGGCGGTGCGGATATAGACCCGCGCCACTACGGCGAGACGCCCCACCCAGAAACACAAATTGTGAGCGCCCCACGCTTCGAACAGGAGTGGAACTTGCTCAGGGCGTTTGAGGCACGCCAGAAGCCTGTGCTGGGCATCTGCTACGGCTGTCAGCTCCTCAATGTCTGGCGGGGCGGTACGCTCTATCAGCATCTATCCGACCTCTTAGAAGTGCAACCCATCCATCAGCGTACTCAAAACGAGGAGAACCATCCCCGCCATTTTGTGCGCCTCGCCCCCAGCTCGAAACTCTATCAAATCTTGGGCGTGGAACAGACGGAAGTGGTCAGCGCGCATCACCAAGCAGTTCGGCAGATAGGCAAACATCTTCGGGTCGTTGCGACAGCACCCGACGGCGTCATCGAGGCGATTGAAGATTCGCGCCTGCCCTTCTTCATCGGCGTGCAGTGGCATCCCGAACGTGATCCCGATGCCCCCGCCACGCGCGCTCTGTTTAGCGCGTTCGTGCGCGCCTGCTCGGCGTAATCGAGGGGGGCTGTAAGTATAACGGTACCAATTGGAACGGCGCCACGACCTCTTTAGCTTGCCAGCGTTGCCACCCTACCCGTGCAACCCCTTCTGGCGAAGGCGACTCTATCGTCCGCCAGTGCAAATTGGGCAGGAACGGTTCAATCCAGGTGCGTGCCTGCGCCACGCCGATGGCACCGCACATGGGCACATCAGGACAACTTTGCTGGAGCCATTCGCTTAGCGCATGGTGCAGCACCATCGCAGGGGGGCTCAACGGTTCGGGAACCGCCATAGAACGGAGCCACTGCACATAAAGGGCGTCCTTACGGGCAGGCAACGCCACTAAAGCCGCCATGCCCTCAGGCATCTCAACTGCGCACGTCTCGAACGCACTCACCCCAACAAGGTCGATCGCCCACACATGCGCCCACATCTTGGCAATCACCACGCCAATCTTCAGCCCCGTGAACGAACCAGGACCCACATTCACGGCGATAGCCCGCAGTGCCTCCCGCGCCAGTCCATGCCGATTCAGGAGCCACTCTGTCGCATAGAGGAGGTTCCCCGATAGATTATGCCGATGGGCGATCCGAACGGTTCCGACCACCTGACCCGCATCCACCAGTGTCACCCCCGCAAGGGAGGCAGTGCTTTCAATCGCCAGAAGCGCCATTTAGCCAAACCGTCCCCGAACGTAGTCTTCGGTCTCCTTCTTTTCGGGCATGGTGAAGATTTTCGCAGTGGTGCCGAACTCGTGGAGGACTCCGTTCAGGAAAAAGCCTGTGAAATCGGAAATCCGCGCCGCCTGTTGCATCCCGTGCGTTACAATCACAATCGTATACTCCTTCTTCAGCTCGGTCAGCAGCTCTTCGATAGAGTAGGTTGCGGTGGGATCTAAGGCGGAAGTCGGCTCATCCATCAGAATCACCTCTGGGTTAACAGCTAGCACGCGTGCGATACAGAGGCGCTGTTGCTGTCCGCCAGAGAGGGCTAACCCCGACTGCTTCAACTTATCTTTGACCTCGTTCCAGAGCGCTGCCTGACGCAGGCTGGTCTCCACAATCTCCTCTAAAATGCGCCGATCCCGAATACCGTGCATGCGCGGTCCGTAAGCCACATTATCGTAAATGCTCATCGGGAACGGGTTCGGCTTCTGGAACACCATCCCAACCCGCTTGCGCAAATCAACCACATCGACATCGGCGTCATAAATGTTCTTGCCGTCCAAGAGAACCTCCCCACGAATGACGGCACCCTCAATCAGATCGTTCATGCGATTGAGACATCGCAGAAAGGTACTCTTCCCACAGCCAGAGGGCCCGATCAGCGCAGTGATGCAGTTGCTTTTAATCTGGAGAGAAACATTCTTGAGGGCGTGAAAATCGCCATAATATACATTCAGCCCGCGCGTTTCCATACGCGCTGGCAGTGCGCCAAGGTCGGGCTTACCCGCATCCAACAGTTCCACCGAAAAGCCGTTCACAGGATTCCCTTTATAAGGATACCCACTCGGAATGTTAAAAGCGTGTTAAGACAAGGTATTGACTGCTACAGGATTGACCCTGCAACGACTCAAACGTTAATCCCTGCTCTCAACGAACCCGCACGCGCCCCTTCTACGCGAGCAGGAAGTTTCTCCACATCATGTCGAGAAGGAAATCCCAGTCATGAACCCCATGGCTAAAGCCAGGGGCTTGCAGCTAGGCCGGTTGGCCCGCCGCGTACGGCAGCATGACGACGGCCCTGCTCGCAACGTTGCGAGCAGCGATGGCGTCG
>PSLB01000093.1:0-9571 GCA_040289385.1 Armatimonadota bacterium | reverse complement strand
GCCAAGAGTTTTACCTGCTAGGCGATTCGCTGGCAGAACCTCCTGAACTCTTGCTTGTCAAGGTTCTGAGGAGATTATACCACCCGAGAGGAGTCAAGGCGGCGCTCCTCCCCAGGCCTAAAGGCCGGTGTCTCCGCGCCGCAGTACACGGATGAGGTGGCGTGAGGTTTCTGTGTCACACAGGCACGCTCAGTAGAAGTTCGTATCGCCGTAGAGCAGCTGGATATAGGCCACTTGACCCAGATGGTAGGTCAAGTTCCAGTAATGTAGGAACATCAGTTGTGCTAACGAGTAAGAGAGTCCCCACGGCATCATCACCTGCTGGTTTAGGTCGCTTTCGGGTACAGCACGCATCGCTTCGATAAGGGTTTCGGTGTTTGCCTTCAGGGCTTGAGCGCACTTCTCGTAGGCATCCAACTGGGCCATCTGGGCGAAGTACCCGCTGATGTCGCGTGGGGCTTGCGGGCGATCGCGCAGATGTTCGACGATGCCCAACGGCATCACCGCACACTCTTGAAGAATCTCCAGTACCGAGCGCGCCTGTTCCGAGGGGCGCCAACTAAGCCGTTCTGCAGGCACCGCCTGCGCATAACGCAACAGCTCATCTACTGCGTTGCGTGTCGCATCAATCGCAAAGTCTTGAAAACGCACCATAGTGATGATCCCTCCAATGGTTAGCGCTCGCGAGCATTCCCGCCCAACCCGCTCTCGATGGGGATCAACTGAACCATTCGAAGTGGTCGGGGCTTAGGTCTACCTGCACATTTTTGACTTGGGTATAGAGATCCAGCAGGCAGTGCAGACCGAGTTCGCGTCCGAACCCGCTTAGCTTATAGCCCCCGTAGGGCGCATGGGGCGGAATCATATTGTAGCAGTTGATCCACACTTTCCCTGCTTGAATCTGATGCGCGACCCGTATTGCCTTGCCGATGTCCTGAGTCCAGACGCCCGCAGCTAAGCCGTAGTCGACCATATTGGCGAGCTGTATTGCTTCTGCCTCGCCTTCGAAAGGCATAAGCACCGCAACGGGTCCGAAGATTTCCTCACACGCCACGCGTGCCGTCGGTGCGACTTGTTCCAGTACCGTCGGCTGGAAGTAGAAGCCTTTATCGAAGGGAGGCTCAAGAATAGGGTTGCCACCCGTCAGCACTTTAGCACCGTCTTGTTTAGCCAATTCCACATAGTGGAGGGTTTTATCGATCTGCTCGCGCTTGTGGAGCGTGCCGAACTCGGTGGTCAGGTCTTGGGGATCGCCGATTTGGAGCCGTTGGGCGCGTGCCACGAATCGCTCTCGGAACGCGTCGTAGACGGAACGCTCGACGAGGATTCGCGACCCGGCGGTACACATCTGCCCTTGAGCGAAGTAGTTGGCCAGCAGGGCATATGCCAGCGCACGGTCTAAATCCGCATCTGCAAACACGATGAAGGGTGATTTGCCTCCCAGCTCCAGCGAGACAGGGGCGACATGGGTTGCGGCGCGCTGCATCACGCGCATGCCGACCGCAGTGGAGCCCGTGAACGAGATTCTGCTGATCTTGGGATGCGCTGTCAGCATGTCGCCTACGGTGCCTGGTGTGGGGTCGGTCAACACATTGAAGACGCCAGGAGGAAACCCGACCTCTGCCATCACTTCCGCCAGCATCAGGGCTGTGAGTGGGGTTGTGGGAGCAGGTTTCAGAACCATTGTGTTGCCTGCGGCTAAAGCAGGGGCAATTTTGATCACTGCCAGCCACAGCGGGAAGTTCCACGGAGTGATGGCGCCCACCACTCCGTACGGTTCACGACGCGTGTAGTTGAGGTACATGCCGGGCACGGGGATCGTTTCGCCCTGAATTGCAGGGGCGATCCCTGCAAAATAGTCGAACACGCTCACTGAGGCAGGAATGTCGTGCGCCATCGTTTCGCGGAGCGTGCGCCCCGTCTCCTGCGACTCGACCAGCGCGAACTCTTCGAACCGTTCCTGAAGGCGCCGTGCAGCAGCGCGTAAGAGTTCGCCACGCTCTTCATACGAGCGGGCAGACCAGTCGGGGAATGCTTCCCAAGCCGACTGAATGGCTTGTTCCACCTTGCGTTCCCCTGCTACAGCGCACTCCGCAATGACAGTGCAGTTAGCAGGGTTATATATTGGATACCGTTCCGTTGTCGAAACCCATTCGCCACCGATAAATAGCCCATAGGTACGCATCGCTGCCTCCGAAGGTAAATTCGGCGAGCATCAACCGATTCCTGCTGGGTGCCCCGTAAACGCTCTGATGACCGCCTGCCAGTCGGTAGGGTACAATCTTAGCGCCAAAACAAAAATCGAAGGAGGTTCATCGATGGTAGACACCAGTGATTTTCGGAGTGGACTGAACATCATTATCGATAACGAAATTCATACTGTTCTGGAGTATCAGCAGTCGCATCAGGGGCGTGGGAGCGCAATTGTGCGCGTGCGCCTCAAACGCCTACGCGATGGCGCCATCTTCGAGCGCACCTTCAAGTCGGGCGAGCGGTTTCCTCAAGCCTACTTAGAGCGCAAGCAGATGCAGACCCTCTACCGAGATGGCGACGACTGGGTCGTGATGGATACCCATACCTTCGACCAGATCCATGTCCCCGTCAATCAGTTCGGTGAAGGTGCGAAGTTCCTCAAAGATGGGATGGAGGTCTATCTGCTCTACCACAATGACCAGATTGTCGGTGCGGAGGTGCCCGATTTTGTGGAGTTAGCAGTCGCCGAGACCGACCCCAACTTTCGGGGCGATACTGCCTCGGGTGGTTCCAAACCCGCCAAGATGGAGACAGGCGCAGTGGTTCAGGTGCCGTTCCATATCGAAGTAGGTGACGTCCTGAAAATCAACACGCGTGAGGGAACCTATGTCGAGCGCGTGCGCAAAGGGAGCAGTTAGCAGGAACCCCACTCCGTAGCCCGAATCGAACCTGCGATATGCAACGGTTGTCTGTTTTAGGGCTATGGGTTCTTATGACTGTTGCGTGCAGTGTAGGGGCGTTCCTAAGAGAGGGAGCGCTTGCCCCCGTTGACACCGCTGCGCGTGAACGCTCCGTGCCGACGCGCGGATTCTATGCGATCCGCAACGCGACCGTCCATCCGATGAGCGGTGCCGTGCTAAAGGGCGCCACAGTGGTGATTCGAGACGGGCGCATCGAAGCGGTAGGCACCAATGTGCCGATCCCCCGCAACGCCCCAGTCTACGACGCAAAGGGACTGCACCCGTATCCGGGGCTCATCGATGCCAGCACGACTCTGGGACTGACCGAAATCGGCTCCATCGCTGCAACCATCGACACCACCGAGACAGGCAGTTTCAACCCGAATGTACGGGCGGAGATCGCCATAAACCCAGAATCAGAGCTGATTCCCGTGGCCCGTGTAGCGGGCATTACGACGGCGGTTTCAGCGCCCACTGGCGGGATTCTATCGGGCATGGGCTGTGTGATGAACCTCGACGGCTGGACCTGGGAGCAGAGGGTTCTCAAGTTGCCAATCGAGTTGTATAACTTTCCTGAGCCCTCTGGCGATGCCGCCCAGTCGGCAGAGGCGCGTCGGCGTGCGTGGGAGACGCGCATGCGCCCTGTGAAGGAGTTTTTGGAGCATGCGCGATGCTACATGCGTGCGCATTCGGCAGAGGGTCAAACGGGCGTGTTCTGCATCGCCAGCAGTGACTCCAGGAATGTGTGCAACCTTCCTTACCATGGGGCGACCGCTGTCGAGCACGGCTTGCCCTACGAGGAGGAACTGAAATCCATAACTCTGTACCCCGCCCGCACCTTGGGCTGGGAACACCGATGGGGCACCATTGAACCCGGCAAAGACGCTAACCTGATGTTGACCACCGGCACCCCTTTGGACATCCGTACGCAAGGGGTGCAGGGATGGATCGAAGGGCGTCCTGTCGAGATGACCAGCAAGCACATTCGCCTTGACGAGCGTTATCGCAAACGCCCGAAGGAGTAGCCTATGCGCTCTACGATGAGCCACCCGATACGCTATTCCGCTCCGGGGCGAGCCGGCATTCTCGGCAACCCGAGCGATCTGTGTGGGGGTACGGTGCTATCGTGTGCCATACCCTTGCGAGCCCGTTGTACGCTGGAGCCTGCGGAACATCTGGTTTTCCAATCGCCTCGCCAGACACTGGTGCCAGAAAGTTTCGAGTTGCAGGGCGATGCGTTCGATGGGTGCCGTGTGGCGCTCAGAGCGTTCGGCTATGCGCCTGAGAGTGCCCATTTCGCCCTCCGCATCGAGACCGACATCCCGCCCCAATCGGGATTGGCAGGCTCCTCCGCTCTGCTGACCACCATCGTCGCGTGTCTGCTCAAGGTGCAAGGTGATTCGGAGCCGCTGCCCCATCGCTTGGCAGAGCGCGTGCGCCGTATCGAGGCGGAACTGCTCCAAGTGGCGTGCGGGTATCAAGACTTTTACATGGCGGTTTTCGGTGGGATACAACTGATGGACTTTCGGGACAAGGAAGGGCTGGGACGCGAGGCGCACGAGCCTCCGGCAACGGTCGAATCGCTTCAGCCGTACCTGCGCGGGGTGGCGCTCCCGCTTTGGTTAGCCACCACAGGAGGCACTCGCTTTTCAGGAACGGTGCATCGCTCCTTGCGCGAACGCTGGGAAGCGGGTGAGCCCGCTGTCGTGGAAGGCATGGCACGGCTCGCTCGCTTGGCGCGCGAAGGGTGCACAGCTCTCTTGGAGCAAGACTGGCGTACGCTCGGCCGCTTGATGAACGAGAATTACGCCATCGTCCATGAGCTTGGGGGCAGCGGCGAGTCGCTCCATCGCTTAGTAGAGATTGCTCACGCTAACGGCGCTCTAGGGGCGAAGCTGGCAGGAGCGGGTGGAGCAGGCGGAACGATTATCGTCCTCACCCTTGAGCCCGAACACACACTGAACGCTTTGCGTCCCTACGCAGGACAAATCATTCCCCTGGCGCCTTTTGCTCCGGGGTTGCTGGCACGCTAAGATATACGTAGAGAATTGATGAGAATTGATTTGGATAGGTCTCTTGGTGTTTTTGGCAGTCTTTCCTTACTGCTTGCGCACATGATGGCACCTTTCCATACCTTATCTGCGCCTTCCTTGCGCCTTTACTGCGTCTTTCTTGCTGGGTGCAGAATCGCTCAGTCAGTACTGCTCGATCAGCCCAGCAGAGTAAAACACTCTGGCGATCAGCGGGTTCCGGCGCACTGAGGGATGGCTCGGTGCACGCAGCTGCTCCAGCCGAATCCCCTCCGGAAGCCCGCCTGGGTGCCAAATCTCAAGGGAATCGTCCCGCAACCGCACCTGAATGTCGCCCGGAACCGAGTAATCCCGATGGACGAGAGCATTGGTCAGAAATGTCTCCCCACCTCGTTCTGCTCGGAGAGTCAGGCAAGCCGATCACAGGGAGCATGGCGGTGCTTTAGTGGTTCTTGCGAGGCGTTTTTGTAGCGGATGGCTTGAAATGGGGAGGCAGATGTTCGGGGAGAAGCACCGTAGCGTCAAGTGGGGCTAAGGCGACGGCGGCCTCGATAGTGTTTTCCAGCTCGCGCACATTGCCTCGCCAGCAGTGGCTCTGGAGCAGAGCAACGACTTCGGGGCTGATCTGTCGGAGCGGTCGCCCATTCTCCTCAGCGTACTTTTTCATGAAGTGATCCGCCAACAGGGGGATGTCTTCAGGGCGTTCGCGCAGAGGAGGCAAGTGGATGTGCACCACTCGGAGGCGATAGTAGAGATCTTCGCGAAAGTTGCCCGCCTGAACCTCCTGCTCTAAATCGCGGTTGGTCGCTGTGATCAGGCGCACATCGATGGTGATACTCTGATTGCTACCGAGCCGATGGAGCTCGCGCTCCTGGATGACGCGCAAGAGTTTTGCTTGGATGAGCAAGGGCAGTTCGCCGATCTCGTCGAGGAAGAGCGTGCCGTGATCGGCGGATTCGAACTTCCCGACGCGATCGGTCTCTGCGCCGGTATAGGCGCCCCTGACCGCACCGAACAGCTCGACCTCGATGAGCGTTTCGGGGATGGCGGCGCATGAGACGGGCACGAACGGTCCCTTGGCACGGTCACTCTGTTCGTGGAGCATGCGGGCTATCAGTTCCTTGCCCGTTCCGCTTTCGCCTGTGATGAGCACGGTGGCGCGCGTTGGCGCCACACGACTCACGGTATCCAGCACAGCTTTTATTGCGGGACTTTGCCCGATGAAGGTTGTCGTCGATTTGGGGCGCGCGGGGCTCCTGCTTTTCTTTGGGGGGGTGAGTTTGCTTTCTTCCAGTGCGTTGCGCAGAACCTTCTTGAGCGCATCCAAGTCATTGAGTGGTTTGGTGAGAAACTCGAAGGCGCCGTTGCGGATGGCTTCGACCGCCATGGGGATTGAGCCGTAGGCAGTCATCATCACTACAGGGAGGTTCGGGTAGCGGGCGCGCAGTTCTTTGAGTAGGTCTAACCCAGTGAGATTGCCTGGCATCAGCACATCGGTCAGTACGAGGTCGGGCTGTTCCTCTTCTGCGCAGCGCAACGCCTGAACGACATTCTCCGCTTGGCACACTTCGTATCCGAACTTCTCCAGTGCAAGCCCCAGCACGCGTCGGATGTTACGCTCGTCGTCCACGATCAGTATCTTTGTCATTCTGGTTCACCTGCCCGTCTGGTAGCAAGTGGCTTTCACTCCGCTGAAGAGCGCGTATCGATTTTCGGCAACTCTATTGTAAAGATGGAGCCGCCTTCCAGAGGGCATTCCACGCGGATGCGTCCGTCATGCCCTTCCGCAATCTTTTGGACGATGCTGAGCCCCAGTCCGGTTCCCCGAGTGCGTGTTGTAAAGAAGGGGGTGAAGATCCGCTCAAGCTGTTCAGGGGGGATGCCGGGGCCGGTGTCGCTTACACGAATTTCTATCGTGTGTTCGGTCTCCACCGTGCTGACGGTGATGGTTCCGCCGTCGGGCATGGCTTGGATAGCATTTTGGATGAGGTTACGCAGTGCCTGTTCCAATCGTGAGGGGTCGGCGTAGGCGGTCAGGTTGGGGGGGACGGTACAAACGAATTGGTAGGGAGCGTCTTTGAGAGCCGTTGCGAACGCACGCAGCGCGCGCTGGGCAACAGGACGCAGTTCGATAGGCTGGCGCTCGATTCGGAAGGGGCGGGCGAACTCCAGAAACTCTTCGGCGATCTCTGCCAGTCGGTAGACCTCTTCTTGGATCACCTCGAGATAGATTTGCAGGGGTTGGGGCACCTCCTCGCGTGGGAGCAGGTCGACAGCGCCCTTGAGGGCGGTCAGAGGGTTGCGGATTTCGTGGGCGATGGTGGCGGTCATCTGTCCGACGGTGGCGAGCCGTTCCATCTCGCTGAGGCGCGCTTCCATGCGTAAATATTCGGTGATGTCTTCGAAGATACCAACGGCGCCTTGCATTGTTTGGCGTTCTGCAATAAGCGGCGTGAGCGTGAAGTTGAGAATGCGAGCCCCCCCGCCGTTATGTAGGGGAACCTTATAGAGCGAGCGTGCGCCCTCGCCTCGGAGAACCTGCTCAATTGCTTCCGCCAGCCGGGCGCGCTTGTCGGAGTCGAGCCCCATCTGCTCCACCAGCTCCGTGTAGTGCTTCCCACGAACGGCTCGGAGGCTGACTCTGGTAATCTCTTCTGCCTTGCGGTTCCAGTTCGATACCCGTCCGTCGCGATCCAGCGTGAACATGCCCGATCCGAGACTGCTCAGGATGTGGTTGCGGAAGGCAGCCAGGCTCTGAATCTCGCGATAACGGTTCTCCATCTCCTTATAGAGCCGAGCGTTCTCGATAGCAATCCCCACCTGGTTCACAAACGCTGCGAGCAGTTCCACCTGTTCGGGGGCGAACTGGCTCCCTTGATCGGCGTTATCCACCAGCAGGACACCGATGCAGTTACCATGCATGATGATCGGCAAGACACAGTAGCGATTGGCGCCGATGGCGCGCCCGAAGCCGTGCATTGGCTGAATCTCGTGACGGGCATCTTGGACGACCAAGGGGATCCGCTTCTTCGCAACAATGCCAATGACCCCATGCCCCTTGCGGAACCCGCGTGAGGGAAACGTTTCGGGGCGGTACCCGATCACAAGGCGTGGGGCGTAGTAGCGTGAACCCTCTTTTTGTAGGAAGAGCGCCATCCGTGAGAACCCTAACTGCTCCGATATCTGGCGCGAGACAATCTGGAACAGCGTATCCAAATCCAGCACGGCTGTTACGACCTGCGTGAGGTCGACAAGCGTGGTCAGCTGTTGAATGTTGCGGTAGAGCCGTTCATAGAGGCGGGCGTTTTCGATTGCCAGAGCCACCTGTGAAGCAAAGATGGTGAACAGGCGCAGATCTTCGGTCTCGAACGGAGGGTTGGGATGGAGTCGGCGCAGGGTCATTACCCCGAAGATTTCGTTCTGGCGATTACGCAAGGGCACACAGATTGAACCGCTAATCTCGGCGCGTCGTTGGACACCGCGCAAACTGGGTTCCAGGCGCGGGTCGGTGATCAGCATCGGCTCGCCTGTTTGTGCGACTCTGCCCGCCACCCCTTCACCGATTGGCACGCAGACCTCAGGCACCAGCTCCTTGGGCAAGCCGTAGCTGGCCGCAATACGGAGCGTTTTTGTTTCGGGGTCTAATAACATCAATGAGCAGGCTTGGGCATCCATTGCTTGCACGGCGCGACGGGTGGCGGTCTGTAGGAACGGTTCCAGCTGTCCGTTGCTGATATGGAGAGCGTTTTCGTAGAGGTTTGCCACTGCCGCCAGCTGACGCTCCGAGAGCCGACGCAGGTGGTTAATCTCGCGATGGAACCGTTCATGACGCCCTAACAACATCGTGAGCTGACACACCACTTCCCAGATAAGCTCTTTCGTGCGCTTGGGGGGAATGCGCAGAGCGTAATAAAGTTCCGCAACGGGCAGAGCGATGACCCGCCAAGCATACCCCTCTGCCTGCTGCCAGTCGGTCGTGTCGTAGCACAGGGTTGGGGGGAGCAGAACCGACTCATGAGGAGCTTGAACGAGGACGACAGCAGGGCTCGCAGCACGCTTGAGGATTAGAGCATTCCAAGCATGCGCCTTCTCGGCAACCGCCCGGAGAAGCTGGGGCAGTGCTTCGGTTCCCACGCCCCTAGTCGCACTCTGCAGAATTGCCACCACCCAGTCCATAGACAGAAGATTGTTCCACACTCTCCCGAAGATCCCTGCAGGAAACACCTGAGTGGGGCAGAAAGAGTCCGCCGCTCCGATTACTGAATGCAAGAGGCAACAATGAGTCAGGTACGATTGGGTTTGATAGGGAGTGGTGGCGTGGCACGCCACCATATCCATGTGCTGCAAGGGGTTCGCAACTGCTGGACGTCCCATAGACAACGGTGGTTGCTTGTGGTATCATATATTCTTGTGGTATAATATATTAGCGTGGCCCTTGTGGCTGCCGTCGCCGGGAGTGGACCAAAGACGTTAAACGCCCGTGGACGGGGTGTAAGTCCGGCCTTGGGGTCGGCGGTCCAAGCGGGAAGCCGGCGGCGCGCAGGCGCACCGGCGCCCCCGCCTAGGCGGGTGTCGGGAACAGTTTTCTATGTTCTCGGCAACGGTATC
>PSLB01000092.1:0-9648 GCA_040289385.1 Armatimonadota bacterium | reverse complement strand
GAACACCAGCGACCGCGAAAGGGTCTTCATATGGGCACCTCCGAACAGACGCGCTATGACAGTATCCAGTTCGCCTCCAACCCCACTCTCTCCTACCTGCGCTACTTATGTTCGACAACGGTGAGAATCAGTACCCTACTGATGACCCCTGCAGCCGATATCTTGACCACCTCGCTGGGGCACACAACGAGTAGCGAGGGGACACTTCAAAACACTTGGCAAACGCCCCCCAATTAGGGTATAATTGCCTCACCGTACCAAGTCAGTTAAATGACTGGGAACGAAGGTAGGTGAAAACGATGAATGAGAGACGGCGACAGATGGGTCTTATAGTGAGTGCGATAGGTCTCGGTGCGTTATTGGTCTCCTGTGCCCCGCCCCCCCAGAACCAATCGTCTGGTTCCAATAGCTCGGGCGAAACGAAGTCGGTTAAAAACGGTACTTCCACTACTCCCTCCCCTTCTCCCAGCACAGGTTCGGGAGGCGTGCCCGCTCCGGGCACCGACGACCCTGAAGCCAAAAAGGGAATGGTGCTGTTCGTTCAGCAAGGGTGCAACGCATGCCACATGAACCCCGTGAGTGGAAAGGACTACCCGGACATGCGGGGGCTCTATGGTGCTCGAGTGAAGTTAGCAGACGGTTCCGAGGTGGTGGCGGACGATGCCTATCTAAAAGAGTCGATCATCAATCCCAACAAGCAGGTCGTTTGGGGCTATACCCCCAGCATGTCATCGTACAGCTATCTCAAAGAGGAACAGATCCGTCAGTTGATTGCCTACATCAAGTCGCTGAAGGATCAGCCGCCTGTCTATAAGAAGGAGGCAAAGTAGCGCGCGTAGGGGGGCGCAGCCACCCCCTTAGTAGGCGCCCAACTCTCTCAGTCGCTCATCACTGATACCAAAGTGATGGGCTATCTCGTGAATCACTGTATGGCGCACCTTGGCTTTCAGATCGGCTCGGCTATGGGCAATGCGTTGAAGCGGCTCTTGGAATATCGTAATCTTGTCGGGCGGTACGAACCCATAGAACACCCCCCGCTGGGTCAGCGGCACTCCCTCATATAACCCCAAAAGCAACCCACCCGAACGCACCCGTGCCCGTCGCAGTTGGGGACCGGTCGGACGCCACGCAACCACCACTTCCACATTGTCCATATAGCGCGCAATCTCTTCAGGCAGGCTATCCAGCGCCTCTGCGACCAGCAACTCAAACTCCTGCGGTGTCAGCTCGACAGCCATCGTCCGAATCATACCCCACCAGCCAACGCACGCACCCGCTCGGCTCCCCAACCTATCAGCAGGCAATCGGTCAGGGTCTTCCCAACCTGCGGCAGCACCATATAGTGCTCAAAAAAATGCAGAAACGCCATCGGGAGCAAAGTGAGCGCATGCCAACCAATCCCATACCGAAACCGTTTCCAATCGCGAAAGAACGCCGTCCCAACCCCCACATACAGCACCAATCCTACCAAGTGATCCCAAGGCTGTTTGAAAAACCACACCATCGGTTCCCATCCCACTGCCCGCCAGTAGTGCCACTGGCTAATTGGGGGCACAAGATCCGACAGGTAGGTCAAGACAGGTCCTGAAAGGGTACTCCGCAGCTGTTGACGCTGATAGCGAGTCGGCTCAGTGGTCACAAGGCTCACCCTCAACAACGCAATCAGCACGACACAGGCGATGATCGCCCCAGCAACCTGCAGGATCTGCCGTGCGCTTTCTCTGCGACGCACCCACATCACCGTTAGCAAAAACGGCGCCAGCATGATTGGCTGCTCGTAAGCCCCCAATCCCAGCAGGTAGAGTGCCCCCCCTATTCCCACCCAACCCCACTGGCGCCGTTCGAGACCAACAAGCCAACACACTACAGCCCACACGGCGAACGCGGTGCCTAGAAGTGCCGTTCGTGAAGGTACCCACTCAATGAGGCGCGTATAGTCGGCAGAGAGCATGCGATCCCATCCCCAGAAGAGTGCCCCTACTGCCAATAAAAGTTCCCACCGCAAAAGCCGCTGCACAGATCCCTGAATCCCACTGCGCGCTACCCACACCCCTCCTAGCACCGCCAACGCCCCCCACCAGCTGGAGTGGCTGCCTAACGCCCGAGCTAATCCTGTGTACTGCGCACTGATCGCAATCGCTACGCCCCACCCCCAACTCGGCGACACTCCCAGCAAGCGCGGCACCATCAGAGCCGTGCCCAACGCAATCGCCCACAGCAACAGCCAATTGGTCAAGCAGTAACCCCACGTATGCTCCCCGTACAGGGCATAATCCAAAGCGAGCGAAGCGGAGCTGATCGGACGATAAAAGCCGTTCTCCAGAAGCCAATCCCCCACAAACCAACGCCCCACCCCCGATAACCCACCAACAGACTGGATCGCATCTAACATCTGTGCGGTGTCGCTATCGGCACGCAAAGGAGACGCTTGGAACACACGGGGCAACGCCAAGAGGTGTATCAGCGACACTGCTAATACACCCCATCCTAAAACACTACTTCGATTGCTTGAAGAAGTTGGCGTTCTTCTCAATGTAGTGGCGCCATTCAGGAGGGACTTCGGTGTCGGCATAGATGGCGTTCACGGGACACTCCGGCTCACAGAGCCCGCAATCGATACACTCGTCGGGATGGATATAGAACTGGTCTTCCCCCTCGTAGATGCAGTCGACGGGGCAGACCGCAACACACGACTTATCCTTCACACCGATACACGGTTCCGTAATAACATAGGGCATAGCGAGAGCCTCCTTAGGTCAATTATACCTGTCCGATATGGCGCAGAGCATCCTCGATGCGATGGAAGGTGGGGATACCTTGTGGCAGATTGGCTAAGAGGGCGTGCCCGTAGGGGCGGGCCTGGATACGAGGGTCTAATAAACTCTTTCACCACCTGTTGGATTCCGATCCAGAAAGCCTTGAGGCGTGTTCTCGCTTTCCACCGCGCGGGCTAAAAAGAGGCGTTGCGTTGTTGGGCGATGAGCAGGGCGAGGATGAGGGGTTCTGGGTAGCGCGGGGGGCTGCCGCGTTTTTTGGGGGGCGGTGGGTTGTGCTGGGTGAACTGTTGCGCGAGTTGCCCGTTCTTTATCGAGCACCCTCCCTGCCCCCTTGACAAAGCCGTTGAGAGTGTGGTATAATTCTGAGTGCTCGGAAGCACCCGGGCGAATAGCTCAGCTGGGAGAGCGCTTCCCTTACAAGGAAGAGGTCGCAGGTTCGAGTCCTGCTTCGCCCACCAGTGAAAGCCGAAGATGCGGGGCTGTAGCTCAGCCAGGTTAGAGCGCTAGCCTGTCACGCTAGAGGTCGCGGGTTCAAGTCCCGTCAGCCCCGCCATTTCTACCCTGCCCGCCGGGGTAGCTCAGGTGGTAGAGCACTGGACTGAAAATCCAGGTGTCGCCGGTTCGACTCCGGCCCCCGGCACCACTGGGCGAGTGGTGGAATGGTAGACACGCCAGACTTAGGATCTGGTGGGCATTTGCCCGTGGGAGTTCGAGTCTCCCCTCGCCCACCATATCGGGTATAATCAAATCCATGATGTGCGGGAGTAGCTCAGTGGTAGAGCACCTCGTTGCCAACGAGGGGGTCGCGGGTTCGAATCCCGTCTCCCGCTCCATCCCTACCTAAGAAAGAGGTATACCCATGCAAGTATCCGTCCAACAAATTGACCCCGTAACCGTACAACTCACCATTGAGACCGATTCCGAGACCGTGCAACGCGCCTTCGATAAAGCGGCCCGATTTTTAGGCAGAAATGTGCGCGTGCCCGGCTTCCGTCCTGGTCAGGTGCCACTGAGCATGCTCAAGCAGAGGCTCACCCCCGATACCGTACGACGCCTCGCCAGCGAAATCCTCATCGAAGAGAATCTGGAGCGCGCCCTCAAAGACCACGAGCTGGTTCCCTTCCGTACCCCACGCGTCGAAATTGAAAAGTTCCAAGAAGGCGAGCCGTTCCGCTTCAAAGCCACCGTCCCCCTCAAGCCCGTTGTCGAAAAGCTCGGCGACTACACGGCTATCGAGGTCGCCCTCCCGACCGTGACGGTGGGCGATGAGGAGGTGCTACAAGCTGTCGAGAATCTACGCCAGGAGGCGATGCGCATCGAACCTGTTGCCAACGGCAAAGCCGAAGCAGAAGACCGACTGATTATCCAGCTCCGACCGCTGGAGCCCGAAGACGCTCAGCCCAAACGGTTTTTGGTTATCTTGGGGCGCACCTTCGCAGAGCTGGACAACGCTCTGGTAGGCATGCAAGAGAACGAAACCAAACAGCTGGAACTCACCTTCCCAGAAAGCTGGGATGATGAACACCTCGCAAGCAAAACCGTCGCGGTCGAACTCACTCTCCAGAAAATCCATCGCCCCATCTACCCTACCGATGAGGAGCTGGCGGAACTGTTCCAGCATGAGAGCATCGAGAGCCTCAAAGAAACCACCCGCCGATACATTCTGGAACGCAAACTGCAAGATGCAATTGACCAAGCAACCGACCAGCTGTTGCAAGCCTTGCGCGAGCGAAGTGCCGTCCATATCCCGCAAGCTCTGATAGACGAAGAGGCACGCGACGAAGCGCAACGGTTCATGCAACAGCTTGTCCAGAACAACCTCAGCTTAGAACAGTTCCTCCAGCACTCAGGGATGACGCGTGAGCAACTGAATGAGTCGATTCGCCAGCGCGCCCTTGTACGCCTCCAAAATACCTTCCTTCTGCTCGCCATCGCTGACCAAGAGCAGCTACAACCCGCTCCAGAAGAGGTAACTCAATATATAGAGGACCTCATCGAGCGGAGTGCAACCACGCCTCAGGAACGCGCCCGCATGCGCGCTGATGAACAACTGCACTACCGAGCGATCCAAGAGCTTCGAATCGAGAAAGCACTCCAAAAACTCACCGCAAAACTCCAAAATAAGGACACAGAAGGAGCAACGCCATGAACGACCGAACCACGCGCAGCCAACTGATCCCGATGGTGGTGGAGCAGACCGCACGCGGTGAGCGTGCCTACGATATCTACTCGCGCCTACTTAAAGACCGAATCGTCTTTATCGGCACCCCCATCGACGACTATATCGCCAATCTTATCGTGGCGGAACTGCTGTACCTGGAAAAAGAGGATCCTGACAAGGACATCGACATGTATATCAACTCACCGGGCGGGGTAGTGAGCGCAGGGCTCGCCATCTACGATACGATGCAGATGATCAAACCCGATGTCGCCACTATCTGCATCGGACAAGCCGCCAGCATGGGAGCGGTGCTACTGGCTGGAGGCGCCCCAGGCAAGCGCTATGCCTTGCCACACGCACGCATCATGATCCATCAAGTGCATGCGGGCTTTCAGGGCACTGCGCTCGACATCGAAATCCAAGCCCGTGAAGTCCTGCGCTACAAAGATATCCTCAACACTATCCTCCACCAGCATACGAAGCAACCCATCGAGCGCATCGAGCAGGATACCGCACGTGACTACTTTATGTCTGCAGACGAAGCCAAAGAGTATGGAATAATCGACCATGTCCTCTCTCGGCGCACTGCCGAAGAGTAGATCCGCACAGGAGGCAGCCGTGGCGAAAATTTCGTCGGGAAATCGGATGACGGATCAATGTGTGCTTTGCGGCAAAACGCGCGATCAGGTACGTAAACTCATTCTCGGCATGTATGGCGGTGTCTGCTCCGACTGCGTGCGCCTTGCAAGCGATATCCTCAAAAACGAAATGCAGACGCCTGTGCATGGAGCCCACCTAGGCTCGGTAGATACTATCCCGAAACCGAAGGATATCTATCGCGTGCTGAACCAATATGTGGTGGGGCAGGAGCGCGCTAAACGCGTGCTGTCAGTCGCAGTCTACAACCACTTCAAACGACTCAAGGCAGGCACAACAGGTGAAGTGGAGCTCCAAAAAAGCAATATCCTGCTCATCGGACCTACAGGAAGCGGAAAGACCTTGCTGGCACAGACACTGGCACGCATCCTCAATGTGCCCTTTGCTATCGCCGATGCGACCGCTCTCACCGAAGCCGGTTATGTCGGCGAGGATGTCGAGAATATTCTCCTACGCCTGATACAAGCCGCCGATATGGATGTTAAAGCCGCCGAGCGCGGAATCATCTATATCGACGAGATCGATAAAATCGCCCGCAAAGCCGACAACCCCTCCATCACGCGGGATGTGTCTGGCGAAGGGGTACAACAAGCCCTGCTCAAAATCTTGGAAGGCACCATCGCCAATGTCCCCCCTCAAGGCGGGCGCAAGCACCCCCACCAGGAGTTCATCCAGATCGACACGACCAATATCCTCTTCATTTGCGGGGGCGCATTTGAAGGGTTGGATAAGATTATCGAACGACGCCTGACCGACCAGACGATGGGCTTCCGTTCTAACCCCGAAAGCCGAAAGAAGCGCAACATCGGCGAAATTCTCCATCAGGTGATGCCCGAAGACCTGCTCAAGTACGGGCTCATCCCCGAATTTATCGGACGCTTGCCCGTAATCGCCACTCTGGACACGCTGGACGAGGCCACCCTCGTACGCATTCTTGTCGAGCCCAAAAATGCGCTCATTCACCAGTACCAGAAGTTCTTCGAACTGGATGGAGTCGAACTGGTGGTGAAGGAGGAGGCACTTCAAGCGATTGCGCGTGAAGCCTTGCGTCGGGGGACAGGGGCGCGCGCTCTGCGCTCCATCCTTGAAGAGGTGATGCTGAATGTGATGTACGAGGTGCCTTCCAACCCCAACATCAAGCGCGTCATCATCACCGAAGAGACCGTCACCCAGCGCAAAGAGCCCACTATCCTAACCAAAGACGAGATCCAACAAGCATCTTAGCCGAAGGTGCTGTCGCTCTCCTACATCCCCATCCTAATCTTAAGGAGGGGGGAAGTGCGCTTTTGCCTAACTCACCAAGTCTGCTGCCCGGAAGCCCCCGCCTTCAGGCGTGGAGAGGGAGGGCGGCCTCCCTCCTTCCATGGCACCCACGGAGCGATCTGTGATATAATCTATAGGGGCACAGCATGCCGTGCCCCTACCAAGGGATGACCGTCCGCGCCATCAGCAAGGTCGCTGAAGCTTACAAACGGGACAAGTCCAAGAAGCCGTCCTTCCGCTCGCATGGCGCCATCGCCTACGATCAACGGGTGCTCTCGTGGAAAGGCACTGACCGCGTGTCCATTCTGACGCTCCGGGGCCGGCAAATCGTCCCCGTTGTCTTTGGCGGCTACCAGACTTCCCATCTGAAGCGCATCCGCGGACATGCTGACCTCATCTACCGGGACGGGACATTACGCGGCGGGCCAACCGGTTTGGGTGGGTTTCATAGGAAAGAAAAGACCTCAATCCCCTATTTTTCGAACACCTCTCGACACCCCCTTGACACCGTTGCCTTCGATGAGGTATGATTAAACCACCAAAGGGCACGCTGTGAGCCTTGACAATTGGAACTCAAATTTGCCACCGACCTCCTTCGGAGGGGTGGGTTTGTAGCCTACATGTGAGGGATGGAAATTTGAGGGATGGCAATTCTATGGAGCGTTGCCTATCTGGCAATTCAGTTAGGTACACCTTTGATTCGAGTTCCCTTAGAGTGGGTGCGTCCTGCAACGCTCATCAGCACGCTGTTATGGATGGCTGTCGTGCTGGGCATGCTATCCAGTTTGGCGCGCAGTTTAGAGCGTCGCCGTTGGCTGTCGCCTATGTTGCTGGTTGGAGGTGTGGGGCTATGGGGGCTGAGTCTCCAGATACCCCATTGGTTGGGCTGGTCGGCTCAAACGATGCTGCCCTTTTGGGTGCATGTACTCTGGCGGGGTATTTCAGGCTACTTTCTGATTCTGGGGGCGGTGGGATTGGGCGCGTTGGTCTCGTGGGTGGTGCGCGAGAAGAACCTGTTAGTGCCTGCCATCCCGTTGGCGGCGGCTATTGACACGCTGACGGTTTTCGCACCAAAGGGGGCAGTCCGACAAATTGCGGAGAAAGCGCCTGAGGTAATCGAGAAGGCGTCAGTAGCGATTACAGCCTCACCCACTGCGGTCGGCGAGGTCACGCAGATCGTTCCAATTGCATTGATAGGGGTGGGCGATTTTGTGTTCTTAACACTCTATCTCGCTTGTCTGTACCGATTCGGATTGCGCGTGCGTGCCACTGCGATTGGGCTGTTCGCAGTGTTATGGCTCTACCTGATGGTTGTGGCGGTCGGCATCATGCCTGCCCTGCCCGGATTAGTGCCGATGGCGGTTGTGGTGCTGGCGGTCAACTGGCGCGAGTTTCAGCTCTCCCGTCAGGAGAAGCTCGCCAGCGTGCTGACCATGACGGCGGTCTTGGGACTCATAGGGTGGCTGTTTTGGCGGTGAGGGTTGCCTCCACCGCGATCCTAAGAGCATTGAGACCGTTGAGTTCAGTAATCTTACGGCGGTGGGTGGGGTTTGCTAAATAGGCAAGCTGGTCTGTGAGCATCGCTCGAAGGAGACGCCCATAAAGGTGCATCTTTTGGTCTTCTAACCCAGCACGCATCTCTATTCGCTGATACAGGTCGCGTTCCACAAATCGTGAGCGCGCCTGACGCTCCTTGCCACTGTAAACCGCACCGATATCGAGCAGGGCGTTCGGGAAGATTTCGCAGAGTTGGCGTGTCTGCACCTCGTCGACCACTGCCTCGACACGCACGCGCGTCGGAATCCACTCATAAAGCGTGATGTCGCCCAGCTCGAACACAAAACGCATCTCCTGCCGATCCATCCGCCCCACCTGATGGAACCCATGATAAAAGTTTACCAATACCCCCTGTGGATAGCAGACCGTGCAGCTTACCTGCTCCTCCACACCCCTGTCAGGACGCAAACTGCGTTGGGCACTCATAACCGTGCCCTGCCCCAGCCAGCCCTCGAACAGGTCGAAAAAGTGAACCCCATGCTCAATAAAGATGCCACCGCTCTTCTCGCGATCCCAGAACCAGTGGTCGGGAGGCAGCCCCTCGTCGGTAGCATAGTTCTCGAAGTAAGCGTGCAACAGGGCGCCCAGCGGTCTCTCTGCAATCACCCGCTGGATTTGGTCGAACAGGGGATTGTAGCGTTGCATGAGGTTGGTGACAAGCAAGCGGTTTTGGGCTTGGGCGAGGGCGAGCAGCTCCTCAGCGTGTTCCACGCGTGTGGCGAGCGGTTTCTCCACAATCACATGCTTGCCTGCCTCTAACGCCAACTTGGCTTGCGGATAGTGTAAAAAAGGCGGCGTGGCGATATAGACAATGTTCACCTCTGGCATCGCCACAACGGTTTCCACATCGACAGGGTCAGGAATCCCAAACCGTCGGGCACAAGCAATCGCTTGTGGGCGGTGTGTACCCGCCATCGCAATCAGGTGCACGCCTTCCACCTGTGTGAAGTGCTGAAGGGCGAATAGCCCGAACCCACCACAGCCAATAATGCCTAACCCGTAGAAACGCATCGCCCTTAAAAATACCCCAAAATGCGGTAGTCAAAAACCTCCACGCTGCGCCCACCATGCCCCCCACCTACCTACCTGCTGATGCAAGCCATCCTCAAGCGGGAGCCCTGGGCTTGAGGTATGGGGAGGAAGGCGGCGCTTGGTTTCTTCCATCGTCATCCGTGTACTGCGGCGCGGAGACCCCGGCCTTTAGGCCCGGGGAGGAGCACCGCCTTGACTCCT
>PSLB01000091.1:374-9691 GCA_040289385.1 Armatimonadota bacterium | reverse complement strand
CAAGGCGGCGCTCCTCCCCAGGGCTGAAGCCCGGGGTCTCCGCGCCGCAGTACACGGATGATCCACCATATCAGCTCGCCAGCAGGCTGAATGTGGCTGGCAGGAAGCGAGAGATCCCCCTGCCAGACGCGCTGGAGAACCTTGCGCTTAGATGCGCCTGCTACCAGAAACCATACCTGCTTGCTGGCGTTCAGCACAGGCAGAGTGAGCGTGATGCGGATGCGGGGTTCAACAGGGGCATGCCCCACCGCAACCCACTGGTGCCACGCATGCAAGGCGGCGTCCCCAGGAAAAAGTGAGGCGGTATGCCCATCTTCACCAAGCCCCAGTAAGGTCAGGTCAAACGCAGGAATCGCTCCGCCGAAGTAGTGTCGGAGTTCTAGTTCGTAGCGACGGGCGCACTCGCTGGGGTCGGGACAGTCCGTCGGGATGGGGTGGTAGTTCTCTGGGGGGATGGGGCTATACTGAAGCCAGCTCTCATACACCATCCGAAAGTTAGAGCGCGGATCGGTGGGCGACACATACCGCTCGTCGCCCCAAAAAAGGTGGACGCGAGTCCAGTCAACTGCATGATGCATGTCGGGCATCGCAAGGCGCGTATAGAGCGCACGTGGTGTGTTGCCCCCCGAAAGCGAAAGGGCACATCGCTGTTGAACACCCAGCGTGTCCCTAAGGGCTTGGATCATGACCCGTGCCACATGGTCGTGCCAGTCCGCTTGAGACAGTGCAACAATCGGCATCGCCTAAAAGATACCTGAATGGGAAACGCTCTGCGCATGTGGAATGATGCCGATGATATGAAGCGATCACGCTACCGGCAGGTGTGGGGTTCGGCACTATGGACTTTCTTCACAGTGCTGAGCGTGGCAGGCGTGGTGGGCAGTATTCAGAGCGTCCGCCAGCTTCAGGCACGCCAGCAACAGGTTCTGCACGACATCTATCGGCTCCAGAAGTTCGAAGCAGCCCTGATGGCGATGGAACGGATTCTTCTGGGGCTTGCTTCGGCACACGCGAATACCACGCGAACCGCAGGCTATAACCCCTCGGTAATGCGTCGCGAACTGCACAAGGCGTTAGCCGAAGCCGAACACCTTGCCAAAATCCTCTTCACCCAGCAAGGAGGGTGGGAACATGCACAGGCTGGCTCGGACTCTTTCTGGAATCTGACACGCGTGCGTGTAGAGTGGCGGCGCACTCACGCGATGCTGCGGGAGTTTCTGGCTTTTTCGCAAGAGGCAGAGCCGAATTTGCCACTTCTGCGCGCCTTCCGTCGCGACGGACAAGATAGCCTTTACGAGGCGCTGGGCGACCTGCGCCAGTCCATAGAGCGGGAAACCACTCAAAGCATAGCCGAGATCTGCCGCCAGCGGTGGGAGTATCTTGCCCTCGTAATGATGGGACTGCTGGGGGTGGCAGTGCGTTTCTATCAGCGATGGGTGGCTCCTGCGAGGCGCATGTGTGGGTGGCTTCAGAACAGAGGGGTGCGCGTGTCCCAGTCAGCCAATGAGTACGAATTGCTTCGGGAACATCTTGAAGCGTTGGAGGCGCGTCTTCGGCTCACGGAGCGGTTCATGCGCGACCTTTCGATGGGGCGCACTCCCCAGCCCATTCCTCCCCAGAGCGCCGATGATGCGCTGGCACGCAGTAGCTTCTGGCTGATGAAACGGGTCGAAGAGTACCAACGCCAGGCGCAGGAGCGCAAAGCAGTATAATCGAAGGCGTGGAATGCGTTCTGGGCATCGAAACCAGTTGCGACGAGACTTCGGTTGCGGTGTTGCAGGGGCGACATGTGCGATCGAGCGTGGCCGCCTCACAGGGCGACCTGCATGCGCGCTGGGGGGGCGTTGTGCCAGAGGCAGCGGCACGCCATCATGTGGAACGGCTTGCTCCCGTGCTTCAGCAAGCCTTAGACGAGGCTGGGGCAACCTTCGCTGATCTGGATGCAATTGCGGTGACCAACCGTCCGGGATTGGTGGGGGCGTTAGTGGTCGGGCTGGCAGGCGCAAAGGCTTTGGCTTTTGCCCTGCGGAAGCCGTTGGTGGGCGTTCACCATTTGGAGGGACATCTCTATTCCGCCTTTCTCACGGAGCCCGAACGCGAGATTCCGTTTCCTCACATCGCCCTGATTGTCTCTGGGGGGCATACCGAGCTGGTGAAGGTAGAAGGGCACGGCGCCTATCGGCTTCTGGGGCACACACTGGACGACGCGGCGGGTGAAGCGTTTGACAAGGTGGCACGCCTGCTGGAGTTAGGCTATCCCGGTGGTCCTGCCATCGATCTGCTGGCACAACACGGTGAGCCCGGTGCCTTTGCGCTCCCGCGCGCGTGGCTGGAGGGAACCCACCACTTCAGTTTTAGTGGGCTGAAAACAGCGATGTTGCGGTTGGTGGAGTCGCTTCCCAAGCCGTTGAGCGCGTCGACGGTTGCGGATTTGTGTGCCTCGTTTCAGCAGGCGGTGGTGGAGGTGTTAGTGCGGAAGGCGATCCGAGCCGTGCAAAGTGAGCGTGTTTCGGTGCTGACAGTGGTGGGTGGGGTTGCGGCGAACTCTGGCTTACAGCAACAGGTGCGTGCCGTAGCGCAAGCCGAGGGGATTGAAGTGCTGATTCCGCCCCCCCACTACTGTACCGACAATGCCGCGATGATTGCGCTGGCAGGGTGGTTCCGACTCTGTCGCAGGGAGCGCGACGACTATGATCTGGATGCCTACGCAAACGCCCCCCTCGCCTAAACCGATGCCTAAACCGATTCAAACTCCTGTGCCATAAAAGTGGCAGGGATCAACCTCACGCTTGCCACCCCGCCACCGAAACGAAAGCAGGTATAATCCATTTATCCCTGCAGGAGGCAAATCATACGCAAGGAGGACACAGATTGGAAATCTACGAAATTCACGGCGGAGTCCCGTTGCAAGGAACGGTTTCTATCAGTGGGAGTAAGAATGGCGCTTTGGCGTTGATGGCGGGCGCGCTTTTGATTAATGGCGAGATTGTGCTCCACAATGTGCCTCGCATCGAAGATGTCGAGACGATGAGGGAGCTGCTCTCAGATTTAGGAGTGCACTTCGAATGGGACGGAACCCGATTGTGGATGGATACTCGCTGGCTAACCCATGCCAGTCCGAATTCGGAGCTTGTGAATCGGATGCGCGCCTCGTTCTATGTTTTTGGTCCCCTACTGGCGCGTTTAGGTTATGCCAACATGCCCCACCCTGGCGGCTGTCAGATAGGGGCACGCCCCGTGAATTTTCACATTATGGGGCTACGCGAGCTCGGGACGACCATTGAGGAGACCGGCACACTCTATTGCGCCGTTGCCCCTCGGCTGCGCGGGGCGCGAATCTATCTTGATATGCCCAGTGCAGGCGCCACGCAACAGCTGATGACCGCCGCAGTGTTGGCAGAAGGTTTAACGATTATCGAAAACGCCGCGATGGAGCCCGAGGTGATTCAACTTGCCCACTTCCTCAACTCAGCAGGGGCCCGAATCGAGGGGGCTGGGAGTAGCACGCTTTACATCGAAGGGGTACCAACGCTCAAGCCTTATCTGGAGTATTCGGTCATCCCCGATCGTTTAGAGGCGGGCACCTTCGCATTGGCAGGCGCTATCACGCGCGGAATGGTCACGCTGGAACGCGTGATCCCCGAACATCTGCACGCGCTTCTCGCCAAACTGCGCGAATCGGGCGTCCAAATCGAAGAGGGGGAGGATACCCTTACTGTGCGCGCGCAAGACCCCTTGCACGCCGTGGATATCCGCACGATGCCCTATCCAGGCTTTCCAACGGATCTTCAGCAACCGATGTGCGCCTATCTGAGTATTGCACAAGGTTCCGCCAAAGTGCTGGAGACCATTTACGAGAGCCGTACCCAGCATGTGCCGGAACTACGCAAGATGGGCGCCGATATTGTGGCAGAAGGGCGCACGATCTTCATCAACGGGGTCAAGCAGTTGCGCGGGGCCACGGTGCGCGCAGCCGACCTGCGCGGTGGCGCCGCCCTGATTCTTGCAGGGCTTGCGGCCCAAGGCACCACACAAGTGCAAGAGATTGTGCATGTCGATCGTGGCTACGAGCAATTGGAGACCAAACTTCAGGCGTTAGGCGCACAGATTCGGCGAGTCTGTCCTTACGCAGTTACGACACCGATTGGGGAGGCATCCGAATCGTAATGTTCCGATTGCAGGCGGAGTTGGGCGTGGATCTGGGCACAGCGAACTTGCTGGTATATCAGCGCGGGCGCGGGATTGTGCTGCGTGAGCCGTCTGTGGTGGCTATCTCGCAGGCGACGGGCAAGGTGCTGGCAGTGGGCGAAGAGGCTCGCCTGATGCTGGGGCGCACGCCCGGCAACATTACGGCGATCCGACCGCTTCAGAACGGTGTGATCGCGGAATACTCCATCACGCTGGAGATGCTCCGCTATGTGATCAACAAGGCGTTGGGCAAGCGTAGGTTGTTCAACCCCCGAATGCTTGTCTGCGTGCCATCCAGCGCTACCGATGTAGAGCGTCGCGCCGTTATCCAAGCCGCTAAAGAGGCGGGAGCAGGAGAGGTGCATCTTATCGAAGAACCGATGGCAGCCGCCATCGGTGCCGGCTTGCCCATCAGCCAACCCGGAGGCAACATGGTAGTGGATATTGGCGGCGGCACGACCGATGTGGCGGTCATCTCGCTGGGTGGGATTGTGATCAGCCGAAGTGTTCGCGTGGCAGGCAATAAGTTCGACGAAGCGATTATGCGCCATGTGCGGGTGGCACATAACCTGATGATCGGGGAACGCACCGCCGAAGAGATAAAAATCAAAATCGGCTCCGCCTCTCCCCTACCACAAGAGCTCCGCATGGAGGTGCGCGGACGCGATCTAGTGGAAGGGCTTCCCAAGACTGTGGTCATCCATTCTGAGGAGGTCCGGAGCGCCCTGGCAGAGCCAACCAACCAGATTGTGGAGAAGGTACGCTCGGTGCTGGAAGAGACCCCGCCCGAACTGGCGTCGGACATCATTGAGCGCGGGATTGTGCTTACAGGTGGGGGCGCTCTCCTGCGCGGATTCGACAAACTGCTTTCGCACGCCACCAACATCCCCGTCCACATCGCGGAAGACCCCCTCTCCTGTGTGGCAATTGGCACTGGGCGTGCGCTAGAAGAGCTGGACGCCATCGTGAAGGCAAACCAGTAGGCTATTCGCGCAGAAACACTTGCTCTTCGGGCGTAGGCTGATAGGCTTCTTTGAGGGCTTGCTCGAACGCAGCGATCTGCTGGCGGAGCGGCTCCAACAGGTGGTCGGTCGAAACCGCATGCGAGTAGGGAGCGGTGCTCAAACGAATTGTCTCCACCAACAAGCTTTCTAAGCCTGTGGCTATCGTGGTACACTCGTTCTCGAGCGTATGGAGCGTGCGTTCTAACTGCTGGAAGCTGGCCAGTTCGCGCGCCTTCTGACGATAGGCACGGCTTAGCGAGTTCTCCAGAAACGGGTCGCGATTGCGTTCCAGCTTACGTCCGAGTGTGTTGAGTTCGCGCTCCAGTTTGGCGCGATAGGCACGCCACGACCAGTCGATTCGCCGGAACCCCCCTCCACTTAGCCCTTCATAGAGGGCTTCCGAAGCCGCCGCCAGATGGTCTAACCACGAAAGCCCCCGACGCGCTTCTCGCTCGATGGTCATGCGCAGGCGCGTCGCCTGAGAACGCAACGCCGCATCCTTGCGCAGAATCTCGTCCAGTTCGGGGTAGGTGGTGCGCGTGCCTGTCATCCGCTGGAGGTTACTGCGGACCTGATTCGCGATCTGGCGCAAGCGGAGATGCTCCTTACGATACAACTGAAGCATGTAGGTTTCACGACGCTGACGCCACCAGACCCATAAGCCTCCCAAACCCGCTCCCAGCAGAGCGAACAGCACCGCCGCTCACAACAGGTCGGCCCAATCGGTTCCGGGAAGCTTGCCCGTCACAATTGTAGGTAAGAGGGAAAAAACCGCAATCCCACCAAGTGCCCCCAGTACGACCTCTCGCCACAGAAGCTTTCGCATCGCCTCATATTATACCCCGGTGCTCTCATCCCCGGAATGAATTTCCGGGGATGAGAGCACCGGTAGAAGAACAAGGTCGCCGGGAAAGTAGATCTTGAAGGAATCTCGTTATGAAGGAAGAAAGAAAAGCGATGAACAGTGAACTAACTCGCTACGGGAACTGTCGGCTGGAGGAAGACGGGTGCTCGACGTGCGGCGACGTCGCCGTTCCCGTGCGCGTGATCGCCGTTTCGGGGCGGGAGGCGGTGGTCGAAGACCGCGCGGGGGTGTGGGCAAGCGTGGCGATCGATTTTGTGCCCGACGCGAAGGCCGGAGAAATTCTCCTCGTCCACATGGGCGTGGCCATCGGTCGGGCGCTGGAGGTGTCGCTCTGATGCGCTACGTCGACGAATTTCGGAACGCAGAGCTGATCGAAAGGCCTGCGCAGGAAATCCGGCGCCGGGTGGACCCGTCGAAGCGTTATCGCTTGATGGAAGTGTGTGGGGCATACGTTTTCGATTTTCCGCTTCGGGATTCAAGAACTCTTGCCGGAAAACATCGAGCTCGTCCACGGGCCGTGCTGTCCGGTGTGCGTCCTCCCAATGGGGCGGATGGACGACGGCCTGAACCTGGCCAAAGATCCAAGCGTCATCTTCACGGCGTTTGGCGACGTCATGCGTATCCCGGGAAGTCACGGCTCACCGTTGGAGCTTAAAGCCAAAGGCGCGGACGTGCGTATGGTCTACTCGCCGCTCGACGCGCTTAAGCTCACCGTCCAGAACCCCGATCGCAAGGTCGTCTTTTTCGCCATTGGCTTTGAGACGACGGCACCGTCAACGGCGCTGACACTTCTTCGGGCGCGGGAGATGGGCGTCCGGAATTTCTTTGTCCTGTCCAATCATGTGCTGATCCTTCCGGCCATCCGGGCCATCCTCGAGTCGCCGGATATGCGCATCGACGGTTTTATAGGCCCCGGCCATGTCTCCGCCGTCATCGGCGCCCGGCCGTATGAGTTCATCGCCCGTCATTACGGCAAACCGGTCGTCATCTCCGGCTTTGAGCCGTTGGATGTGCTGCAGTCTGTTTTGATGCTCGTCCAGCAGATCGAAGAAGGCCGGATGGCGGTCGAAAACCAGTACAGCCGCGTCGTTCCGTGGGACGGCAATCGCGCGGCGCTCGCGGCGATGGCCGAAGTCTTCGAAGTCCGGCCCTTCTTTGAATGGCGCGGGCTCGGCTTCATCTCCCAGTCAGCGCTGAAACTGCGGTCAGAGTTTGCGCCCTGGGACGCAGAAGTGCAGTTCAAAATCGCGGGGCTTCGGGTGACGGATCCCAAGGCCGCGCAGTGCGGCGAGGTGCTGAAGGGGGTTCTCAAACCTCATCAATGCAAACTCTTCGGCAAGGAGTGTACGCCCGAGCATCCCGTGGGCGCTCTCATGGTGTCGTCGGAGGGCGCATGCGCGGCCTAATTCCACCACGTGTACCTGCGTGAAGCGGTGGGGGAATGAAGCGAAAAGGAGGTCATTTCGATGAGAGAAACACTGCCTAAGCAAAACGGTGCCGATGTCCGTTACCCGTGGTGGCCTTACGCGCTGGGTGTCGGTGCCCTTCACCTGTTGGCGATTCTGTTACTTTTAGCGGAGGCCAGCCGTCATCCGACCATTCTAGGGATGGCTCTGCTTGCTTATACCTTTGGCCTCCGCCACGCCTTTGATGCCGATCACATCGCCGCAATCGACAATACGGTTCGGAAACTGGTGCAACAAGGGGAGAACCCCTCCGGCGTCGGGTTTTATTTTTCCCTGGGCCACTCCACGGTCGTCTTCTCGGCGGCGCTGGCCACGGCCTTTGCAGCGAAGTGGCTGCAGGAGAAGATCCCCAGCTTTCAAGAAGTGGGGGGGCTGATCGGCACCCTGGTGTCGGGGATTTTTCTCGTGGTCATTGCCCTGTTGAACCTGATAATTTGGGTGGAGATCTGGCGGCTTTTCAGGGCTTTGCGCAGGGGAGAGTATCAGCCGGGATCGCTGGACCATCTGCTGATGAATCGCGGATTCGTGGCGAGGTTCGCCAAACCTCTCTGGCGTTTTATCAGCAAGTCGTGGCACGTCTACCCCTTGGGCCTGCTCTTCGGGCTGGGATTCGACACGGCGAGCCAGATCAGCCTGCTGGCCCTTTCCGCCGGGAGCGCGACAGCGCTGTCCTGGTCGGGGATTCTCGCGCTTCCCCTGTTGTTTGCGGCCGGCATGAGCCTGATGGATACCGCGGACGGGGTGTTCATGACCCGGGCGTACGGGTGGGCCTTTTCCACTCCGCTGCGCAAGATCTACTACAATCTGACGGTGACAGGGCTTTCGGTGGTGGCCGCGCTGCTCATCGGAGGCATCGAATTGCTTCAAGTGTTGGGAGAGAAACTGGGGTTCGAAGGGCGATTTTGGGAATGGTTGGGTAATCTGGAGCTGGGCGGCCTCGGCTATCTGTTGGTCAGTCTTTTTGTCTTGACCTGGGCAGTCTCCTACGGCGTGTGGAAGGTGGGCCGGTTGGAAGAACGGTGGTCTCAAGAGAAGGCTCAATGAAAGAAGACTGGAAAATCGTGGGGGGGTGACGATGCCTCAGACTAGGCCGCGCGTTCGCTTCCAAGAAACTTCCATCGAACTCGCCCACGGAGCGGGGGGCAAGGCGAGCCGGCGGTTGATCGAGGGGCTGATCGCCCCATACTTGTTGGAATCCGGCGCGGAGCTTCGGTACGTGGCCGAGGTGGCCATCGCCGGCGGGCGGCTGGTTATGACGGGCCTCCGGTGTAGCACTGTGCAGAGGGAGCTGCTGACCAAGGGATTCCGGGAAAAGAGCACCGCCCCGAAGGACGGCGCTTGCTTGTCCGAAGGGGGAGCCGGGCGTGAGCTGCCCCCCATATCGGGGCAGAACGGAGCGATGCCTGCTCGACGGGCTCGTTTTTGCGCACACGGTCCGTGGTAGTGAGACCGTCCAACAAAGCATCAGCCGCTGACTGAGGTCCTCGAAGTGCCGCAGGCGCTCGACCGCCTCGGGCGTATCAGCCCGCAGCAGGTCGTAAAAGGGTCACTGCGGATAAAACAAATCAGAAGGAGAGGTTCCGCCAGTGCGCGTCGTCAGGGTGTCGCCACGCGGCCAGATTACGCTTCCCAGAATGCTTCGGGAGGCCGTGGGAGCCGAGCCGGGGCGCCATCTCCTGGCCTACGCTGAGGGCAACCGCATCGTGCTGGACGTTCTGCCTCCCGGGCGGAGCATCCTCGAGCTGTCGGGGATCCTGCCCCACCGCGGGGAATCGGACGTCGAATTCGCCGCCC
>PSLB01000091.1:0-226 GCA_040289385.1 Armatimonadota bacterium | reverse complement strand
GCCCACGCGCAGGTACCCCCCAAGGGGTGCTCGACTCTCAGGCATTGCATAGGCTGAAATCATCCTTAGCGCCAATGTGATTCCTAGCGGAATCAAAACAAGGTCATCCACACACCCATTTACTCCCATAAATCCACCCGGTCCCGCGCATGACTTTTGTGACACAAGTCCCGCTAGAGTGGGCACGTTCAAGTTCGTTTCCCAATCCAAAGAAACAGCGGGACCG
>PSLB01000090.1:0-9713 GCA_040289385.1 Armatimonadota bacterium | reverse complement strand
GGTGGCATGTCTGCCGCTGGCGGGCCGCTGTCAACCGGCCTATCGTGCCGGCCCGCGCAAGCGGGCTAGGCACAAGCCCCTAGCTTTAGCTATGGGGTAGTTGACTCCTTGAGGTGGGGTTCGTCACGATAGCGTTCCAGCACCCGTTGTGCCAGGTCACGGAGCATGTCGGGCAGTTCCTTGCCCAGAATGGGTTCCATCGGCTTGTGATAGAGCGTCGACCCTGCCTGCACCCACCCTCCTTGTGCCAGAAACTGGAGATCGGCATAGGCGGGATGCTCGGCATCCAAAGCGATACGGGGCTGAACCCGAAACTCGGTCTTCCCAATGGGCGCACCGACCACGGTCCGCATGCGCGCATCGAGCTGACGGGCATAGCGAGCCAGCATGACGGCTACCTGATAGCGCGCCATCGGCTTGGAACCGTTGAACTGAGATGGGATCGCCCCGCGTGCCTTGACCTCTTTCAAAGCGTCTATCGCCCACGCCGGATGCGTACCCGTAAGGGTCACCTTCCCTGCGCCCCCAGTCCGAATCGGTTTCTGAAACGCCTCTGTGAGCCCCTTCTCGAAAGCATCGATAAACTCCGCAAACAGTACCACCACTTCGTACCCTGTAAGGGGTTGCTCGTAGGCGGGGGTGGGCTTCGGAGACGGGGCATGCTGGTGGGGAGACCGCTGTGGCGCCTGCATCCACAAGAGCCCCACAAAGAGGACGCTCAAACTGCACGCTCGAAGAATCGCTAAGTCTCGCATCGTTCTGTGCTATATTATGGCAGATTGGGCTCGGTGATTTTAGCGAGCCACTTCAGTACCCCCCACGCCAGTGCCCCCACTGCCAGCCCTATCCCCATCCCCCACAACACGCGCATCAACGACACCTCCAGAGGGGAATGCAGGTGACAGAAGGTGTTGACAATCGAAACCTGCCCAATCGCACCCAGCAACATCGCTAACGGAAGCCACTCTGTGCGACCCAATCTCAGGACCTGCACCGCCACGACCAGAGCGGGATGCCCTATCAGAAACTCTTTGGTGCGCGGACGGACATGCATCACCTGTTCCAGCAGGGCGCGGAGACGCAACTCCCATTCCGACACGGCGCCCGGCGCCTCGTTGCCCGTGCGCACCAGCATCAGTCCAAGCGCACCCAAAACCACCAAAGCGACCCCCACTTGACCCCACAACACAGGACGGCCGAGCCACTCCCGCCAAAACTGCCAGCGACCCGCCACATAGGCTGTGTAAAACAACGCCACAAGGAGCAACGGCACCAGATGCGCGACCTTTACCCCTAAAAACTGGTCTGCCTTAATCAGAAACGGCGATTCCGCAAGGAGCCCCACCACATGAAGCGCTCCAAGCAGGCTCCAGCCGAACGGAATCGGCAGGGCACGCCAAGCAGAGCCACGCATGAACGCAGGCAACACAACAAGCCCCAGCGTCGGAAAGAGAATCGCGCTTGCCAGGGCGGTCAACTTGCGCCCGAACGGATGGAGGCAAAGCGCGCCGAAACCCATCCCCAACAGAAGCGGTAGCACCCCCAACCCCCGACGAAACTGCAGTAGCACCCAGCCGATCAGCACGCCCACTCCCGTACCCACAACGGCAAACTGCCACAACGGCGGATTCAACGGGCGGAACGGACGCGCCCCAGAACGCTCTATCCTATACCCCGAACGCACCAACGCCTGTGAAAGGGTCCGAACCACCTGCCGTAGCCCCTGAGTGCTTCCCCCCTCTAAGCGGAGATAGACCACGCGAATGTTGCGCTCTTGCACCGCACGCTCCAGACGCGCCACAATCTCCTGAGGCGAAAGGGTCAGTGTCTCGCTCGCACTGATGCTGTGGACACGCACCGTACGGTCGACAAGTCGGTGTGCAAGGGCACTATCCCCTGCTTGCTTGCCGAACTCGATACTGCCGTAGCGCATGCCGAAGGTGTGAATAGCCTCCGCTGTGGCCTCGACGCGCTCTCGAAAGCCCAGCACCTGATCGCCTGAGAAGATGACCAAGCTCGCCCCTTGCTCGTTGGCGCGGCGGAGGCTCCCACGTATCGCCAAATCGCTTAGGTTCGGCTGATTGGAAAGCCGTGCGACCACCGTATGCCCTGCCAAGCGTACCGCCTGTACGGCATCGGGGTCTAAGCCCAGCCCCATCTGCACCACTGTTTCAGGCTCACCAACCACGAAAAACTGCCCCCCCTGTACCGAGCGCACACTCACGCCATGTCCCTCGCCCAGCGGATTGAGACGGACACGCGCCTTGAGCGCCAGCATCGCTTTCGCCTGAAGATATCGCGACTCGGTAAGCAGGAACACAGGATGCCACCTCTCCTGAAGGCGCGTCCCCCAATCGGTCAGCGTGCCCTCCGGCAATGCAATGCTCACCGGCGCAGAGAACGCTCGAAGCCATTCAGTCACCGACCTGCCCTCCGTACTGGCAAGCAGAGCCACATCGGAATAGTTCAGAACCAGCTCTACCGCACGGTTAGCACGCTCCACTTGCCACCGTGCGAACGCCAAGACGCCCGCCACGACCGATGAAGCCAACAACGCCACAATCAAAAGATAGGAGTTGAACCGTTGCACGCCATAGATTGTAGCACATGCGAGCAGGCGATAACTCGGCAAATGGGGTACACTAACCAGAGAGTCAAACTTTCTGCTGAGGTGTGCTATGGACTATCGAGAAAGCCTGAACCAGCAGCTACAGTCGGAGGGGATAGAACTTCGCGGTGCGGTTCCCCCCGCCTATGCCGAGATTCTGACTCCTGATGCCCTGCGTTTCGTAGCGAAGCTGACGCGTCAGTTTGACCCCACCCGTAAAGCGTTGTTGGCGGCGCGCGAGGAACGCCAACAATGCTTAAATGAAGGCGAAACCCCCGACTTCCTGCCTGAAACGGCGTCGATCCGCAACGGCGACTGGCGAGTCGCTCCCTATCCACCAGACCTTGCGGACCGACGCGTCGAAATCACTGGTCCCGTCGACCGCAAGATGATTATCAATGCGCTCAACTCGGGCGCAAAGGTCTACATGGCAGACTTTGAGGACGCCAACTCGCCCACTTGGGCGAACTGTGTCGAGGGGCAGATAAATTTGCGCGATGCGGTGCGCCGAACTATCGAATACACCAGTCCCGAAGGTAAACTGTATCGTCTGTACCCGGAGACCGCCGTGCTGTGCGTGCGCCCGCGCGGATGGCATCTGATAGAAAAGCATCTCTTTGTAGACGGCGAGCCTGTGCCCGGCGCCCTGTTCGACTTCGGACTCTATTTCTACCACAACGCTCATGAGCTGATCCAGTGCGGAACGGGTCCCTACTTCTACTTGCCCAAGCTGGAAAGCCATTTGGAGGCACGCCTCTGGAACGAGGTGTTCCTGATGGCACAGGAAACTTTGGGAATCCCACGCGGCACCATTCGTGCCACCGTGCTGATTGAGAACATTCTCGCCGCATTCGAGACAGAGGAAATCCTCTACGAACTGCGTGAGCATTCTGCAGGGCTTAACAGCGGGCGATGGGACTATCTGTTCAGCATTATCCGCAAGTTCCGAAACCGCAGCGACATCGTTCTGCCCGACCGTGCCACCCTTACGATGACCGTGCCCTTTATGAAAGCCTACTCCGAGCTGGTGGTGCAGAGTTGCCACAAGCGTGAGATCCATGCCATCGGTGGGATGGCGGCGCAGATTCCCATTCGGCATGACCCCTTCCGCAACGAGCAAGCCATCGCTAAGGTGATTGCCGACAAAGAGCGCGAGGTGCGCGAAGGCTATGACGGTACATGGGTCGCTCACCCTGGGTTAGTACCTGTGGCGATGGAGGTCTTCAACAACCATCTGAAGACACCGAACCAAATCCATCTCAAGCCCGTTCGCACGATTACGGCACAGGAGTTGCTGAACTTCCCACGGGGCGACATCACCGAGCAGGGGATGCGCCTCAATATTTCTGTCAGTTTGCGCTATCTCGACTCATGGTTGCGCGGCACGGGGGCCGTAGCCATCAACTTCCTGATGGAAGATGCAGCGACGGTGGAAATCTCCCGCTCGCAACTATGGCAATGGATTCAGCGCAAAGCCCATCTCAACGACGGGCGCCCCATCACGCCCGAACTCTTTTTGACCATGCTCGACGAAGAGCTGGCGAAAATCGCCGAAGAACTGGGCAACGACGCCTACCAACAAACACGGCTCAACGAAGCGCGTGAGATTCTCCAGCGCGTCGTGCTCGCAGAGGAGTTCGTTGACTTCGTCACGGTGGTCGCTTACGACTATATCGACTGAAGGAGGTTAACAATGCAACAAGCCATTCTCGAGTTAGAGCGCGATTGGCGCGAGAACCCGCGCTGGCAGGGAATCACCCGCCCCTACAAAGCCGAAGCGGTCGTGCGCTTACGCGGCTCTTTCCCGATTGAATATACCCTGGCGCAGCGCGGCGCCCAACGCCTGTGGGAACTGATGCACACCGAACCCTTCGTGCCCGCCTTGGGCGCAATGACAGGCACACAAGCCGTACAAATGGTTCAAGCAGGGCTCAAAGCCATCTACCTCAGTGGCTGGCAAGTCGCAGCCGATGCGAACCTGGCACACCAAACCTACCCCGACCTGAGCCTCTACCCCGTCAATAGCGTGCCCGCGCTCGTTAAGCGCATCAACAACGCCTTCCGACGCGAAGACGAGAAGCAACACGCTATGGGACGCAACGAAATCTACTGGTATGCCCCTATCGTCGCCGATGGGGAGGCAGGCTTTGGGGGAGCCCTCCATACCTTCGAGCTGACCAAAGCCCTCATCGAAGCAGGCGCCGCTGCCGTCCACTACGAAGATCAGCTCGCCTCCGCTAAAAAATGTGGACACTTAGGTGGAAAGGTGCTGGTGCCCACGCGCGAGTTTATCCAAAAACTGGTCGCCGCCCGATTCGCCGCCGATGTGATGGGTGTGGCGACCATCCTCATCGCACGCACCGACGCCCTCAATGCGACTCTCCTCACCAGCGATATCGACCCCTATGACCAGCCCTTCCTCACAGGCGAGCGCACCTACGAGGGCTTCTATGTCGTCCGCAACGGATTGGACTCAGCCATCGCCCGCGGACTGGCATACGCCCCCTACGCCGACATGCTCTGGTTCGAAACCTCCGAACCCGACCTGGAACAAGCTCGCCAGTTCGCAGAAGCCATCCACAAGCACCACCCCGGCAAGCTCCTCGCCTATAACTGCTCGCCCTCTTTCAACTGGAAAAAGAAACTGGACGCAGAAACCATCGCCAACTTCCAGCGCGAGCTGGGCGCAATGGGCTATAAGTTCCAGTTTATCACCCTTGCGGGCTTCCACGCCCTAAACTACATTACCTTCCAACTGGCACGCCGCTATGCCCAAAGTGGCATGACTGCCTACGCCGACCTTCAGGAAGCCGAGTTCAAGGCGCGTGAAGAAGGCTACCGAGCAACCGAGCATCAAACCTTCGTCGGCACCAGCTACTTCGACCTGATACAGGAGGCCATCACAACGGGACACACCTCAACCTTAGCCATGCACGGCTCCACCGAAGCCGAGCAGTTCCACTGAGCGTCCGCTCCGTATAAAAGCCTGCCCCTCTCTGTACGGAGAGAGGCACACAAGCCTCACGAGCCGACGACAATTTCTTGGATGCGAATCTGTGTCAGCGGTTGGCGATGCCCCCAACGCTTACGCTCGTTCTTCTTGGGCTTATACTTGAACCCGATAATCTTTGGGGCTTTCATATGACGGACAACCTGGGCCACGACGCGCGCGCCCGCCACATACGGAGCGCCCACTTTCAGCCCGTCCTCCGTGCGCACCATCAGCACGCGGTCAATTTCCACTTGGCTTCCAACCTCTGCCTCAAGCTTCTCCACATTCACCGCGGTACCCGCTTCCACACGATACTGCTTGCCACCTGTCTCGATAATTGCGTACATTCCTAACCTCCTGTTGGATAGGGTAGATTATACCCCACATCCGACAGGGGATGCGGGAACTACGGAGGGGAACCTCTGCGGCAAGGGAACAGCAGGAAGGACGGTTATACTGTCGAATCCTTTAGCCTGATCACGGAGGAGCAAGACTATGCGAGTAGGTATACTATTTCTGGCGAGCCTCTTATGTGTGGGCGCACTGTCCGCTCAGTCGCAGGCGGACGATCTTAAAGCGCAAATCGAACAGCTTCGGCAGCAGCTTCAGGCAATGGAAGCCCAGCTCCGAAAGATTCAAGAGCGTGCCACACCCTCGCCCCCAGTTGCGCATCTCAGCGGATTCGCCCAATTTCGCTATGTCCACGACACCACACGCCCGAATGATGCGAACGAGCGCGGTGCGGCACGAGACGATTTCCGCCTACAATCGGTGCGTGTCGATGTCATCGCCCAGCCTACCGAGCGAACAGTTTATCGGGTCAACCTCAATGCGAACAATATGCAAGTGCGTGCCGTCGATGCGTTCATCTTGTGGCGACTGCGACGCGGGCAAGTGCAGGTGGGGCTTTTTCGTCTCCCGTTGCTGTACGAGACGCTGGAAAGCAACGCCGACCGTCTGCTCCCCGATACCAGCCGACTTACCGAGACCCTCTTCCCTACCGAGCGGGATGTCGGGATCGCCTACACCTATCCCCTGAACGCCCAGGCTACTGCAACACTCGGTATCTTCACAGGGGACCGAAATAGCAACACTCAGCAAAGCCTCACAGCGCGCAAAAGTGGGCTGGTACGGTTCACTTATCGGGTCAATCCCGAACTACAACTGTGGGTGGGTGGCATGTTTGGCGAGGGGCGACGCGACTTCAACGGCACTTTGGCGAACTACACCCGTAACCGTTGGGGCGCTGGTGTCCTCTGGCAGACCGCTTCGTGGAGTCTACGCACCGAGTATGTAGGGGGCAAGCACGCTGGCAATCTGCTTGCCAATCGCACGGTGAATGTGCAGGGCGGATATGTGCTGTTGCACTACGCCATCTCAAACACTCCGTGGCTCCTGTACGGGCGCTATGATACCTTCGATTCCAACACCGCTACTGCCGGCAACACCTTCAGTCGGTATGCGCTCGGCGCACAATATCTACTGAACCCTGCCACGCGCTTTAACCTCACCTGGGAACGGCCCACTCAGCCGACCTGCTCGGAACAGCTCACCCTCCAGGTGCAAGTTCGCTACTAAGGTACAATTGCGCGCATGGAGAAAACGGTCGTTTTGGTCTATTCGGGCGGGCTGGATACCACAGTCTGTATCCCGCTCCTGAGGGAGGTATATGGCTACCCCCATGTGGTGACGGTGACCGTCGATGTGGGTCAGCCGCGTGAGGAGATTGTGGATGCTGGGGAGCGGGCAAAGGTTTTAGGTACGGAGCATTACGCCGTCGATGCGCGTGCCGAGTTCGCCAGTCACTACTGCATGCCCGCTGTGCAAGCGAATGCCGACTATCAAGGCTACCCGCTCAGCACCGCAATCGCCCGCCCCCTCATTGCGCAAAAGGCGGTAGAGGTAGCACGCACCCTTCCCCGCGTGGATGCCTTCGCGCACGGCTGCACGGGTAAAGGCAACGACCAGTTCCGCATCGAGTTCATGCTCCGCACGCTCATGCCCGATGTGCCGATTATCGCCCCGATGCGTGAACGCAACATGACCCGCTCGGAAGAGATCGAATACGCCCGCCAGCGCGGAGTCCCCATCCATCAAAGTACCGAAAAGATCTGGAGCATCGATGAGAACCTGTGGGGACGCTCCATCGAAGGGGGACGCCTCGAAGACCCCAACTACGCCCCCCATGAAGAAATCTACCAGTGGACTCAAAGCCCCCAGAACGCCCCCGACACTCCCCAGCAGATAACGCTCACCTTCGAGCAAGGCATTCCTATAGCCGTGGACGGTCAACGGATGGAGCCGCTGACCATGATCCAGACGCTCAACGAGCTGGCGGGTCAGCATGGGGTGGGGCGCATCGATATGATGGAAGACCGCATGCTCGGTCTCAAGGTGCGCGAGAACTACGAGTGCCCCGCAGCAGTGGTGCTGATTACGGCGCACCGCGCGTTAGAAGCGCTGGTCTGCACGCGCGAGGAGCTGCGCTTCAAAGCCCAAGCCGATCGCGCATGGGCAGAACTCGCCTACGCAGGGCTCTGGTTAGACCCCTTCAAAGAGTCGTTGGAGGCGTTCATCCGCAAAGTGCAAGAGCGCGTCACGGGCACTGTGACCATGCGCCTTTATAAAGGCGCTGCAACTGTTACCGGACGCGCCAGTCCGTGGGCACTCTACGACGAATCGCTCGCCTCGTTCGACGATAAGACCTTCGACCAGGCCGAGATGAGCGGAGCGGTCAAGGTTCACGGCATGCCCGCTCGGCTCTACTACCAGCTGAAGCAAAAGTACCAAGCATAGTGGCAAGGCACGATGACGAATCTCTACCACCTGCCAATAGGCTCCGAGATGCCCATGAGTGTGTCAGTGGTGGTGGAAATCCCCAAGGGCACGCGCAACAAGATTGAGTACGACCCGCATGCGGGGGTCTTTCGGTTAGATCGCGTGCTCTACTCTCCGCTTCACTATCCGGGCGACTACGGCTTCATTCCACAGACGCTCTCTCTGGATGGCGATGCTTTGGATGTGCTTGTGCTGGTGACAGACCCCACCTTCACAGGCTGTGTGATTATGGCACAGCCGATCGGAACGCTGGTAATGCACGACGAAAAGGGCGAAGACGAAAAGATTCTCGCCGTCCCAGCGCACGACCCCCGCTTCGAAGAGGTCAACGAACTCACCGACCTACGGGCGCATACCCTGCGCGAAGTAGAGCATTTCTTCGAGATCTATAAACTGCTCGAAGGGAAGCCCACGGCGTTGCTGGGCTGGCGCACGGCACGCACTGCGCACTCGCTGATTCAAGAGGCGCACCAACTGTATCGGCAAAAATATGTGCCAAACGGGTAAACTTGCCCGTATGGGAGCGGCATGCGTGAAGGGTTCACCCTCATCGAGTTGCTGGTGTTGGCAGGGCTGCTGTTTCCAGTGCTGGCTCGTGCTCGCGAGAAAGCACGACAGTGTCAGTGCCTCAGCAATCTGCGCCAACTTGCCAGTGCCCTCGCCCTCTACCGCAGCGACTACGACGGGCGCACTCCTGGCATGGGCGATGGCACCTACTGCCCCGGCATGGTTCCTTAGAAGCGCATGAGCCACTCGCTGAACTATGTCGCAGGGTTTATTCCTGAGGCTGTGGTCGAGCGTCCTGCGCAGTTTACCGAGCTGGTGGACGAGCAAGCCACTCTCAACGATGGTGACTGACCGCTTTCGATCCAGCAGGACGCGACTTCAACTGCCCCACAATCGCCCACTTTAGCGGAGCTAACCTGACATTCTTTGACGGGCACGCACGCTGGCTTCAAGCCACCCACAGCGTGCAGAGAGTCCGAGAATGCCAGCGTACGCTTCCTGCCCACTACTTTTGCCCCATGCTCCCCTTCCCCGATGCAGGGGGCTACACCCCCAACTGCCAAAGCGAGCATTAAAAACAGGGGGACGCCTTGTCATGAACTCCATGGCTAAAGCCAGGAGATTGCAGCGAGGCCGGGTGGCCCGCCGCGTACGACCGCATACGTGCGGCCCTGCGGATATTCTCCGCAGCGATGGCGTCGGCCGGCCCAGCAAAGCCGCACCCGACGCAACGAAACTCTGCCTGCGTAGTTGGCCTTCGACCCATGT
>PSLB01000089.1:0-9818 GCA_040289385.1 Armatimonadota bacterium | reverse complement strand
CAGGGCGTCCAAGTAGTTGGCGCCTTTGACCAGGACGCCCCGCCGCGACGCACCGCCGAGACCGCCGAAGTAGCCCAGCGGGATGGAGATCACCAGCGCACAGGGACACGAGATCACCAGCAGGACCAGCGCGCGCCGGACCCATTCACTGAACGCCGCCCCGGGCACCACCAGCGGGGGGATCACGGCGATCGCCGCGGCGGCCACGACGACCGCTGGCGTGTAGTACCGCGAGAAGGTGGTGATGAAACGCTCGGTAGGCGCCTTGCGCGCGGCCGCCGTCTCCACCAGACGCAGGATCCTGGCCACCGACGACTCGCCGAAGGGCCGGGTGACCCGCACGGTGAGCAGGCTCCGGGTGTTGACCATGCCCGCCCTCACTTCGTCGCCGGGTTCCACCCGCCGTGGCACCGATTCTCCCGTGAGGGCGGAGGTGTCCACGAAGGACGAACCCTCGACCACCTGCCCGTCCAACGGGATCCGTTCCCCGGGCCGGGCCACGATCTCCTCGCCCACGGCCACCGTCTCGGGTGGAACGCGGAGGATCTCGCCGTTCCGCCTTACGTGGGCGTAGTCGGGCCGAAAGTCCATCAAGGCCCGGATGGAGCGGCGGGAGCGCTGCACGGCCAGGTCCTGGACGAACTCGCCGATGGTGAAGAACAGCATGACCGCCACCGCCTCGGGCAGCTCGTGGATGGCGATGGCACCGGCGGTGGCCAGGGTCATCAGGAAGTTCTCGTCGAAGAACTGCCCCCGCCGGGCGTTGCGCAGGGCAGCCCCGATGACCCCGCGCCCGACCCACACGTAAACGGCCAGCAGGGCGGCGTCCACCGCTAGGGCGAGGAGTGTGCCATCCACCCGCGGGTGGAGGAAGGTTGCCGCCAGGAACACCAGGGTGGCCAGGCCGATCTCGGCCAGGCGGCGGTAGGTGGAGTGATGTCCCTCTTCTTCAGCCGGCCGCTCCGCCTGGCCCGTCGCGCCCGTCCTTTCCTCGGCGGAGGAACGCGGCGCCACCGCCTCACCGGTGGCCTTTGCCACGGCCTCCCCCGCGGGATGTGCCGCCGCACCCGGCGCCGGGTGCGTCCCGTGGGGAAGAACTCTCTCCTGGCGAGTGCCGTCCCGGACGGCAGCCCCCGTGTCCTGGCGCGGCGTGACGAGCCGGACGCCGGGTTCGACGCGGGCGATGATCTCCCGGGCGCGCTCGACCCGGTCCGGGGGCAGGAGGACAGACCCCGTGGCGAAGCTCACGGTGGCTTCTTCAAGGCCCGGCTCGCGGCGCAGGGCATCCTCGATTCGCTGGGCGCAACTGGCGCAGTCGACGCCCTGCAGGACATAGCTCTGCAGAGGCCCCCGCCGTGTACCCGCACTCATCGGCAATCTCTCCTTTAGCCTCTGGAGGTGGCCCACTCCGTCGCCAGCCGTCGCAGGATTTGGGCTTGCACGCGCTCGGCTCGATCGATGCGTAATCGAACAGCTCGGTCTAAGTCTTCTTCAGAAAATTGAACTTTCACAAGGGGTAGATTACTCCTTAAGGCTTCGGTAGGAGGCAATCGCTCCAGCATAGGCAGATAGAGCTCACACAGATCGGGCTGACTTGCAAGGATTTGATCCACCTCCTGCTCCACCTGGCGTTCGAACGCTCGCCGTTTCGCGCGCATGCGCACCGCAATCTCCTGTTCAACCCGCCCCAGTCGTGCTTGGAGTGCTTGCTGAAGCTGGGTCTCCTGCTCGGTAAAGCGCTGAGCCAGTTCGGATAAGGTCAGCTGGGCTTGTTTGTGGCGCGAATCTGAAGAAGGATAGAAGACGGTTTCGAACAGCGGGAAGAACCGCTGTCGTCCATACGCTTGGAACGCCTGAAACCATTCCGCGTCCCATTCAGCGATCCAGCGCGCCAAGTCGTATTCTGACTCGATCTCGGCACGCCAGCGCGCCTCGAGCTGAGGTAAGCTCTCAAGCCGACTGGCAAGCAGGCGCTGGCGCACCGCCTCACGCTGTTGGCGAATGCTTTTAATCGCTATCCGTCGACGCGCATTTGCCGTCTCAGGCACGGGCGGTGCAGTCAGCTCTGCAAGCTCCACTCCTGTCTGGGGCGCACTCACAGCTTGGGCAGGCAGGGAGGGGACACTGTCTGAAGAGGGTAAACTCCCTACACGGGGGAGATCCATTCGCGCGGGCGTCAGAGATCGTTTCTGGCACCCCCCCACAAAGAGAATCAGAAACGCTCCCAGTAGCCAAAGAGGTGCGTTCGCCCTTCCCCACGCAAAGGGAGGGCGAACCGTTCGTCTTACCGTCGCTGGCTTTGACGCTGGGAATCTAATCGCTTGATCACCTCGCTGGTAATGTCGGTCTCCGCGTAGTAAACCACTTCGCTGGAGAAGACCATAGTCAGTTTCTTCTCTTTGGCGATTTGGGCAGTAATCTCGCGAATACGCTTATTTAGCTCCTCGCGCCGCTGTTGCACCTGTTGCTCTAACTGCTGTTGGAGTTGCTGTGCCCGCACTTGCAAGCCTTCACGCCCTTCCCGTTCCATTTGAGTGAACCGTTCCAGAGCAGTTTTCTCGGTTTCGTTTAGCTCGCTTTTCTGGCGGAGCGCCGCCAGTTCGCTGGCGCGCTGGCGTGCTGTAGCAACAAGTTGTTGAACCTGTTGGCGTTCTGAATCGGAAGGGTTCTCTTTAATCAGCAGGTTGAATAGGCTATCGCGCTCCTCATTCGTCAGGATTAGGCTCTCTCGCAAAGTCTCGAACGCTTGAGTGAACCGGGTTTGGATTGCCTGTAACTGCTGGTTGAGGTTCTTCACATGGGTCGACTCTTCGAAGATACGGCGTTCATCAATAACGCCGAAGTTCTGGGCAAGTGCCAGCCCCAAGCTGGCAAGATGCAATGCTATTAGCGTCCATGTTCTCATCGTTGTGACCTCCATGTCTATTGTAGTATACCCATACAGAGCGCAAAAAAGTTCCTTTTTTAGAACTGTTGTCCGATGCTGAAGTGGGTGCGCCCGCCCTCGCGCCCGATACCGTAGTCAATTCGGAGCGGCCCAATTGGGGTACGCACTCGGACACCGAACCCGAAGCCCACGCGTGGCTCCAGCGTCCCCGATTGAGAGAACTGGTTCACGGAGGGATACCCCCCCCACGCATGCCCGATATCCACAAACAGCACGCCTGTAAACGCTTTCTCAATAGGTTGGCGCCACTCAATACTCAATAAAGCGGCATTGCGTCCCCAGAAACGGTCTTCAGGATAGCCGCGCAGGGTTTCCGCCCCACCGATAAAGAACTGCTCGAAGAAGGGAATGTTCCCAGAAACGGTTCCGTAGTAAAGGCGCACAGCCCACACCTGTCTGCGATCGTCGGGTTGTTTGCGGGCGCCTTGGGGAGAATAATAGTAGCGATAGTCTAACGAGGCACGCAGGAAGTTGGCACGCCCCAAACGCACGTCCCTCACAAACTGCTTTTCCACCGAGCGGATGTTCGTCTGTCCCGGCTCGAGCGCGATCGACAGGTATTGTCCCATAGCAGGGTCTAAATCGAAGTCGCGCGTGTTGTAGATTCCGCGCAGGCTCAGGCTTAAGATGGAACCGTCCTGTCGGATGAACCCCTCACTGGTGGAGGTGGCCACGCGATTGGTGTTGACATCTTCGGTACGCAATCCCACTGAGGCGGACAGGAAGTCATTTAGGGGGCGCCCAAGGCTCAGCGAAACGCCGCGCCGCCGCTCGTCGTACCGCTGTTCCAAATTCGGATCCAACTGCCCCCCGAAGAAGTTGGAGGTGAACCGATAGACCAGCTTATCGTAGAGCGAGACCGAGAGGTTGGTTCGGCGCGAGTCGAGGTACGGCTCACTGAACACCAGCTCAATACTGTTGCCGCGTCGTCCGCCCATGCTCTGGAAATTCACGCCGACCGTCTGCCCACGCCCCTGAAAGTTGGTCTCGTAGACCTCAGCAAGCCCAATGAGCCGACGGCGCGAATCGACTGCAAACCCCACATTCAGGCGCCCTGTCGGCCGCTCCTTGACTCGGATAATCAGATCGGTTAGCCCCCCTTCGCTGATCTCCTTCTCGTACTGAACTGTATCGAAGTAGCCCGTATTCAGCACACGGTTGATATCTCGAAGCCAACGGTTGAGGTTATATAGGTCGCCTGGCTTCGTGCGCAGTTCGCGCAAGATGACACTCGACCGCGTCTTGGTATTGCCTTCCACACGAATCGAGTTCACCTTCAGCTCCGCGATGATAATTTGGAGTACCCCGTTCTCATAATCGGGGGGGATGACTCCCTCAATTTGCGCTGCATACCCCTCTTTCGCATAGGCGCGTACAATCTCCTCCGCGTCGGGGCGCGCAAAGTTCTGGTTAAACACCAACCCTGGCTTATTCCGAATCAGCTCCAGAAGCCGATCGGCAGTGAACACCGTGTTGCCTTTGAACTGTACCGTCTTGATGAGGGGGTTCTCCACCACATCGAACTGGACACGGACACCCGTCTCGGTCTGTTCCACACGAGGGCGCACCTCCGAAAAAAGCCCCATGCCCATTATCGTGTTTTTATCTGCCTCCAAAGTCGCCTCGCTGAAAACCTCGCCTGGCTTGAGTCGTAGAGCCGTCAGCACCGCTGTCTCGGAGACATGATGCAACCCACGAACGGTGACCGACTCTACACGCCGTGTCTGAGCCGATGCACTCCCCAGACAGAGAACGAACAGTAGAATCCAGCCGATAGGATGCCACATCCTCTTGAACATCATCGTTCCTCCTCATTTAGCACATAGGGCGCGAGTCGTGTTCGGAGCCACGCGCGAGCGCGAGCCAGCCGACTACGCACCGCCTCCAACGAGATTCCGAGCACCTCCGCCATCTCTTCGTAAGACATCTCCTCATACTCGCGCAACAGAATAATCTCCTTGTAATCGGGGGGCATCTGCTGGATGAGCCGTTGCACGCGCTCGATTAACTCCTGTTGCAGGAGGTGTTCCTCTGGCGATAGCCCTGTGTCCGGAGGCTCCCATTCGACAGGCTCGCCCCACTCATCGGTTTCGAGAGAGCTGAGGTCCATCTCGTGCTTGCGCCTACGGGCACGCTTCTCCAGATGGTCGTTAGCCAAGTTGACCGCAATTCGGTATAGCCATGTGTAGGGCTGTGCCTCGCCTCGGAACCGTTCATAGGCGCGAAAGGCGCGATAGAAGGTCTCCTGGGTCAGGTCTGCAGCGTCCTCAGGGTCGTTGACCATCCGCAGGAGCAGATTGTAGATGCGCCTCTCATAGGTGGCTACCAGCACTTCGAACTCATCTGCGTCGCTCATCCGTCTACACCCAGCTCACTTCCTCTTTTTTAGACACATCCATCTCGTTTGCGTTTCAGCTTAGTATACCCTATGGCTCCATCGGAAGGCGCGTGCCAGTTGCCAAACGCAGTTGGAGGTCTGCAATGAAGGTGTCGTAGGTTGCCTGCACCAGATTGTTTTGCGCAGTGATGAGCGCCAGTTGAGCGGTTAGAACCTCCAGCAAATTTCCCGCGCCCTCTTGGAACGAGTCGCGAGCGGCTTCATAGTTGCGCCGAGCAGCGGCGAGCGCCGCTTGAGCCGCAGTGAGCCGTTCGCGCGTTTCCTGAACGCTGAGGTAGGCGCTTTCTACTTCCGTATAGGCGTCGCGCTCGGCTTGAACCAGACGAAACTGTGCGAGGCGGAAGTTGGCTTCCGCCTCGCGCAAGCTGGATCGCCGAAGCCCTCCATCGAAAAGCGGGTAGGACGCAAGAAGCAGAACCTGTCCTTGCGTGCGCGTATTGGGGTCAAACTCGCGGAACCCACTGATATCCAGCCGCAACTGCACGAGACTGTTGATGCGAGCCAGGTCTACTGCCAAGCGTGCAGATTGGGCAGTGAGTTCAGCGGAACGCAAGTCGGGGCGTTGCCGGCGCGCCTGCTCCCAGAGTGTCTGGAGGCTGTCGAACAAAGGCGGCGCAGGAGCAGAGTCGACATTCTGAAGTGCAGGCAAAGGCTTCTCTGGACTCCCTCCCAGCAGTCGCTTGAGATCGGTTTCTGCTAATCGGAGAGCGTTCCGAGCTTGAATCTGTTGCACGCGTGCGTTGGCGAGGTCTGCCTCTGCCTGTAGCACATCTTTGGCGGGAGCTGTGCCTACCTGAGCTTGTGCGCGTACCGCCTCCAGAATCGTCTCCGCTCGGCGCACGGTCTCATCGGCAACCTGAAGCAGTTCCTGACGGCGTAGAACCTCGTAGTAGGCTCGAGCCGTCTGAAAAATTAGCGCGCGCAGCTTGTCTTGAGTGGCGTAGTAGGTACTCTCGTTAGAACGCGACGCCTGCCGAATGCGCAAATTGCGTGCCCCATTATCCAGAACCAGCCAGTCGAGGTTCAAGGCTGTCTGCCGTTGGGATCGCTCGGTGGTGGCGCTGCCCTGCTCCAGACGCGTGTGAGTCGAAGAGGTACCCATTTCGAAGTTAGGGAACAGGCTGGCGCGCGCCGACTCCAACCGAGCACGCGAGGCAACCCGTTCCTCAAACAAAGCGCGTGCCTGACCATTATTCTGCAGTGCTTGCTGAATCGCCCCCTCCAGCGTCAGAACCTCTTGTGCTGATAAGATACCGTAAAACGCGCCCATCAAACCCACAAGCCAAACGCGATTCCATCGCCTCATAAGAGATACTATACCTCACAGCGCCCTCAATCGCTGGGGATGTCCCTAGTCAGGTACAATCGTGGTTATGGAGAGACACTTTGAGGACGAGAATCCGCTGGTACAGGTACGCTTAGAGAAGCTCCAAAAACTGCGTGAGATGGGCTTGGATCCGTTCGCTGTGGAACGCTACCCCACTACCCATTCGTTGGAAGCCATCCACCAACAGTACCCCACGCTGGAAGGGCAAACGGTGCAGGTCGCAGGGCGTCTCTTCTCGATACGCCAGATGGGACGTGCCACCTTCGCACACCTGATGGATACCACGGGCAAGTTGCAAATCTACTTGAAAGCCGACGAGCTGGGCGAACGCTATACGCTGATAGACCTGTGGGATCTGGGCGACTACCTGGGTGTTAAGGGGTTTGTATTCCGCACTCGCACAGGAGAGGTTACCGTCCATGTGCAAGAGTTCACCCTCCTGGCTAAAGCGGTGCGTCCTGTGCCCTTCCCCAAGGAGAAGGGAGAACAGCGCTGGTACGATTTGCACGATGTGGAGCAGCGGTATCGCCAACGCTATCTGGACATGTTGGTGAACCCCGATTCGAGGCGACGCCTACTGGCACGATGTCGGATCCTCTCAGCGATTCGACGGTTTTTGGAAAGTGAGGGCTTTATCGAGGTGGAGACCCCTGTACTCCAGCCGATTGCAGGCGGGGCATCGGCACGCCCGTTCATCACCTACCACAATGCGCTCCAGCGCGAATTGCAACTGCGGATTGCACCGGAACTGTATCTGAAGCGTCTGCTGATTGGCGGAATCGACAAAGTGTTCGAAATCGGACGCGTGTTCCGCAACGAGGGCATCTCCACACGCCACAATCCCGAATTCACCATGCTGGAGCTGTATCAGGCATACGCCAATCTGGAAGACATTATGGATCTGGTAGAGCAAATCTTTCGCGTGGTCGCAGAGCAGGTGTTCGGCACAACTGTCTTTGAGATGCACGGAGTTCAGGTGGACTTCAGCCAACCGTGGCGACGAGTCCGACTAATGGACGTGATCCATGAGCAGACAGGGCTGACCGAAGCCAACTTCGAGACGCTGGAGCGTGCCGCCCACGCCGCCGAGAAGCTGGGGATCCATATCGAACGCAAAGACACGGTGGGTGGGACCATCGAGAAGGTTCTCGAAAAATGCGTCGCCGACCACCTCCAGCAACCGACCTTTGTGTATAGCTTTCCGATCGAAACCTCACCGTTGGCAAAACGGGAGCCCAATAACCCACGCTTCACACGCCGATTCGAAGGCTATGTGTTCGGCAAGGAGGTGGCAAACGCCTTCTCGGAACTGAACGACCCTATAGAACAGCGGGAACGGTTCGAACAACAGTTAGCTATGCGTCAAGCAGGCGATGAGGAAGCCCACCCTTACGACGAGGACTTCCTGCATGCACTGGAATACGGCATGCCTCCCGCAGGCGGACTGGGAATCGGAATCGACCGCATGGTGATGCTCCTTACTGGCACCGACTCCATCCGCGAGGTCATCTTCTTCCCACAGATGCGTTAACCCATGTACGGTGCAACGCTGGCTGTCATCGCCGATTGGCTACGCACACTCAACCTGCCTGCTTTGCTCCTCCAGCCGCGTGGGTTCGACGCCCACGAGGTCGCCTTAACGGTACGCACGGTTCAGTATGCCCTCCGCTGTCAGCGCATCATTGCCATCGGAGGTGGACTTGAGAGGTACCTCGAACCGCTGCGACGCGCGCTTCGCCCGCACACGATCCCTCTCATGGAGCTGGTTCGAGAAGAATCGCCCCACGCATGGGATCATGCAAGGCACGCACACGCCTCTCCCGACCTCCACCTCTGGCTCGATGTGGCACGCTCCCTAGCGAGCTGTGAACGCATTCTGGACTGGGCACGAGCAGATGGACTGATAACTCCTTCCGTACGACAAGGCTGGCGACAGACTCAACTGCGCTTCCTTCAAATTCAGGGCGCTCTGCAACGCCTTCGCCCCCGCACGCAGCAAAAAGCTTATGTGGCTGTCCACGACGCCTACCGACCCCTTACCCGCAACTTAGGCCTGCGATCGTTGGGAAGCCTCCAGACAGACGAAGAGACCCCTCCAAATCTCCAAAAACTGCGTCAGATTATTCTCAAAGCGCGACGCGAGCCCACAATCTTTGTGCTTAGCCACACCGAGCAGGGGATTGGAGTAATGGTTGCGCGCATCCTAAGGGTTCCGCTTGTGCTTGCCGACACCCTCGAACGGGTCGACCCCACGCGCGACTACTTTCAGCGGTTTCTGGATCTGTTAGCCTCCATCGAAGCAGGAGCGCGCATCCACCGGGGCTAAAAAAAAGCACACCTCACATGGAATAACCCGACTGGGAGCGCGATCATAACATGCAGTGTGGATGGGTCAGTGCCATTCTATGGCTTTCGGCGGGGCTGTATGGATATCTGATTGTGCATCATGAGGCATGCCTCGGGCAACAGCGCGCGATCAATCTACGGATGATCGGGCTTCTACTGGCAAGTCTCACTTTCTCGGTTGTCGACAGTTTCCGGTATCAGCCCAGCCCCACCCTCCCACCTCACGCCTACTGGCTCAATGTAGGACAGTTCGTTATCTCTTCGGTTTGTGCGGTCTTCTTCGTGGAGATAATGGACAACTTCTACCATTTGAACCTGTGGCGGTTCGTGCGATGGTTATGGCTCTCCTTAATCCCCCTGATTGCCCTCAGCTTGCTGGGATGGGTAGTCACGCCCCAGCTGGAAAGTCTCTACCTCCCGCTTGCGCGCACCTACTACTGGCGCGCCGAAAGTAGCAGATTGGGAATCGCGTTCTCTCTGCTCTATCTGAGCGGATTTGTGGGGGCCTTCGCGAGTGCCTTTCGCCAGTGGCACCGACTTCCCACCAGCTCGCGCATTACCCTCACAGCAATGAGCGTGATGATCCAGCTCGTTGTCATAGACATGCTGGTCTACTACGGATTTCTGCACTGGCTTCCTACCTGGAACATGGCGTACTGGGTGCTGGCAGGAGCAATGTCGGTGCATCTCAATCTCCAGATCCACCTACAGAACGCGCGGCCAGGAGCCACGGGCTTGAGCCCTGGGGAGGAAGCGGCACTTGCTCCCTCCCATCATCATGTGGTATAATGCGAGCGTGA
>PSLB01000088.1:0-9868 GCA_040289385.1 Armatimonadota bacterium | reverse complement strand
CGTTGTCAACCGGCCCTGTAGGGGCACGGCATGCCGTGCCCCTACTTTAGCTATGGGGTAGTTGACCAACATCCAGAGCCATATGCGTTGAGCCATAGTGGTTTTCGGTTTCTGGATTGGGGGTGCCCATCCTGTAGGCTTGGGGTACAATTCCTCTGTTGGAGACTGGAAGCATGGCCATCTTAGTGGATGCAAGTTCAAAGGTTTTAGTTCAAGGAATCACGGGGCGCGAAGGCGAGTTCCACACGCGCCAGATGCTGGAATACGGAACACAAGTAGTTGCAGGAGTCACGCCTGGTAAAGGCGGTCAGGAGATTGCAGGCGTGCCCGTCTACGACACGGTCAAGCAGGCGGTACGCGACACTGGCGCGAATGTATCCTGCATCTTCGTGCCTGCTCCGTTTGCACCAGACGCCATTCTCGAATCGGTGGAGGCAGGCATCGAACTCATCGTGTGCATCACGGAGGGGATCCCTGTCCAAGATATGGTCCGAGTCGTGAACTACCTCAAGCGTTGTACCCGTAGTCGGCTCATCGGTCCGAACTGTCCGGGAGTGACCACAGCAGGCGAGTGCAAGGTGGGGATTATGCCGGGCATGCTCTTTCGCAAAGGGAATATTGGATTGGTCTCGCGTAGTGGCACACTGACCTACGAGATTGTCTATGAGCTGACTCAAGCAGGCTTCGGGCAGTCCACCTGCGTCGGGATTGGTGGGGATCCGATTATCGGCACGACCTTTATCGATGTGTTGCCGCTCTTTGAGGCAGATGCCCAGACCGAAGCGGTGGTGCTGGTTGGGGAGATTGGCGGTTCCGATGAAGAGATCGCCGCCGAGTATATCCAATCCCAGATGACCAAGCCTGTGGTTGGCTTTATCTCTGGTCGTACCGCCCCCCCTGGCAAGCGGATGGGGCACGCAGGCGCCATCATTTCAGGCGGGAAGGGCAGTCCGCAATCGAAGGTCAAAGCGCTGACTGAGGCGGGCGTGCCCATCGCCGATACCCCCAGTGAAATCCCTGCCTTAGTTCGGCAGGTGTTGAATCGCAAAGGATAGGGTATAATATGCCCTCGACACTTCAGGAGGCAACAACGCATGCTTAAGATACGCTTAATGCGCATAGGGAAAAAGAAGAAGCCATTTTACCGCGTGGTGGTCGCACCGAGCCGAGCGCCGCGTTCGGGGCGGTTCGTGGAGATTGTCGGGCACTATAACCCGATTACCGACCCCGCACAGGTGCAGTTCAACGAGGAACGCGTGCGCTACTGGCTCCGCACAGGAGCCCAACCGACCGAGACCGTGCAACTCTTGTTGGAGCGCGCGGGCATCATGCAAGCGTCCCAAAAGCAGGAATCGACGACCCAACAGTGAAATTACCGCACGAGAGGAACACACCATGCTACGCGAGTTCTTAGAAGCATCGGTACGAGCGCTGGTGGAAGACCAGCAGGCGATCGTGATCGAGGAAGAGCGCAATGGCTCGCGTCTACGCTACAAAATCACTGTAGCGGAAGGCGATCGCGGACGCGTCATCGGTAAAAATGGGCGCATCGTGAACGCTCTGCGCACAGTCGCCGAAGCAGTGGGCAGTAAAAACCGTACACGCGTCCAAGTCATCGTCGTGACCGACCGCGACACGGAACCCACCCGCGACGACGCCGATTCGGACGACGAGTCCTAACTGAAGATGGCACCGCCCTATGTGCCCAAAGTCGCCCAACGATGGGTGACGGTCGCTGTCGTTTTGCGCCCTTTTGGGCTTCATGGGGAGGTACGCGTGCGTCTGGAGACCGACTTTCCAGAACGGTTCGTGCCAGGCGCCCGCTTGTTTTATTGGATTCCTCCCAAGCCCACCCCCCCAGAAGAAGCGCAGAAACCCCTGCCGAAGCATCGCAAACGCCCGCCCCGCACGATGCAACCGCAACCATGTGTTGTCGAGTCGGTGCGCTGGCACGGCGAGCGACTCATTCTCAAACTCGAAGGGATCGATACCATCGATCAAGCCGAGCCTCTGCGCGGGGCGTGGCTGGTCATTCCTCCTGAAGAGCGGATGCCCCTCGAAGAGGATGAATACTACATCGATGACCTCATCGGCATGGAGGTCTTCACAGAGTCGGGCGAGCGGGTGGGCAAGCTTAAGCGTGTGATCCCCGGCGGCGCCTACAACTACTACGAAGTGGGCAAGCACACCATCCCGGCAATCGGGGAATATGTGCGCGAGGTGGATGTCGCGCAGAAGCGCATGGTGGTGCGCCTGCCCGAAATATAGACTCCTGCTTACAGAAAAGAGGGGTCTGGAGGGCCATAATGCCCCCCATTTCAATGGGGGGATACATGGACCCCCCAGGCCATGCGTCAGCGTGGCTTGATTCTGGAGGAACGTATCATGTCTGTAGACATGAGCAGGGCCGAACCCATCAAGGCTTCCATCCAGGCTACCCGGGAACGGCGCAGGTCCCAAGGGCCCATGGTCATTGAGCTGAAACTGCAGAACCTCTCAAAGAAGCAGTTGGCGGACCTGAATCGGGTTTTTCTGGAGGCTAAGTGGTTCTACAACTGGCTTCTCGAAGACCTGCAGAACCGCTTGAAATTGGACGCGGGACAGGTTTCGAAGAGGGTTAAGAGGCTCCAACGCATCCTTTCCCGGAAGAAGAAGGGCTCGAGAAACTACGAACACGCCCGCCATCTCCTGAGGAAGGAGTACGAGAGGTTAAACAACCGAAAGAAGGACATTCAGAACAAGCTTCTCGCCTTCCTCAAACGCTACCCAACCGTGGCTCTTCAGGATGACCAGGTAAAAGGCTGGCAAGGAGGACTCTTTGGAGGAAAGGTCCACTCCACGGCCATCGGCGGGCTGAAAGCTAGGTTAAAGCAAAGCCTAGCGACGCTGGTGGTCTTGGAACCCTACGAGACCACTTCCAGGGAGTGCTTCCAGTGCGGCACCTGGCTGAGCATCACCCTCTCCGATCGAGAAGCTCAATGCTCCTGTGGGTGGAAGGCAGATCGGGACCACAATGCCGCTCTGGTCATCCTGAGGAGGGGCTTGGCATCTCCGCCAAAGGTGCTCTAGAGACGGACCGAACCGAAGTAACGCCCCTGGAGACGAGGGCCGCTGTGCGGACGGTGGGGAGCAATCCCTACGTGCGCATAAGCCTCGCCTATGAAGGGGGAAGCCCCCCCTCTTTAGAGGGAGGAGGAGGTCACGATTCGTAGAGCGCATCCAACCGATCACGGTACCGCTCGATGATTCGCGCCCGCCTCATCTTCAGCGTGATGGTCACATCACCCGCCTCAAAAGTGAACGGCTCCGATAAAAGAAGGAACCGCTTGACCTGCTCGTACGAGGCAAATCCCCGAAGCGACTCTTGAACCTGTTTTTCCATCCAAGCATACACTTCGGGGTGGTTGATCAGGTCCTCGTGTGTGGCGAAGGTGATCCCCTGGTGGTGCGCCCAGTTTTCCAGGGCGTAGAAGTCGGGCACAATCAGTGCGGAGACGAACTTCTTCTTGTCGCCATGCACCACTGCCTGTTCGATATAAGCATTGCGCACGAGGGCGGTCTCTATCGCGAAGGGGGCAATGTTTTTCCCCCCTGCCAGCACGAAGAGGTCTTTCTTGCGGTCGGTGATTCGGAGGTACCTTCCGTCGACGATCTCGCCCACATCGCCTGTATGGAGCCAACCGTCGGGATCAATCGCCTCTGCCGTCGCTTCAGGCTTGCGCCAGTAGCCTTTCATGATGTTGGGACCGCGTGCCAGAATCTCGCCATCCTCTGCAATGCGCACCTCCACTCCTGGAAACGCCACACCGACGGTGCCGATCCGATTGGAGCCAGGGCGATTGGAGGCAATCACGGGCGACGCTTCGGTCAGCCCATAGCCTTGATACAGCTCCACACCGTGCTCCCAATAAAACTCGGCGACTTGGGGGTCTAATGCGGCGCCGCCGCTGACCGCCCAGATGAGTCTGCCCCCAAAGGCACGCTGGAGCCCCTTCTTCCGAGCGAACTTGCCCAGCATCCGCAAGAACGGTTTGCTTTGCGTGACCTCAAGCACGCGTTCGCGAACCTTCTCGTAGAAGCGGGGCACGCCGTTGATCGCGTGGGGACGCACCGCCTGCAAATCCGCGCGTAGGGTATCGATACTCTCGGCAAAAGCCAGCTCCACTCCCAGCGCCAGGGCGACTAAATAGTCGCAGGTGCGGGCATAGATATGGCTTAAGGGCAAAAAGTTCAGCATCACACAGTGGCGGTCGGACGGCGGGAGCACATGAATCGCCGCATACACGCTGGAGAGCAGGTTGCCATGCGAGAGCATCACTCCCTTGCTGTCACCTGTGGTGCCAGAGGTGTAGATCAGGATGGCGATGCTATCCCATGTTAGGCTTTCAGCAGTCTCGTCCACAAGGTTGGGTTTGTCGAGTAGAAGCTGGCGCCCTTCCTCTTGAAGTTGCCTAATCGGCACCCAGCCGGATATCGGCTCGAAGCTAAAGAAATGCTTCAGAGCGGGTAGCTGAGCGCGTACTTGATCCACCTTCTGGGCTTGGGTCGCATTCGAAACGAAGATCGCAATCGCTTCCGAGTCGTGGAGTTGCTCCTGAACCTGACTGGGCGTCAGTGGGAAGTGGAGCGTTACGGAGATGGCCCCTGCGTGCAAGATGGCTAAATCGGTGACGACCCACGCATAGGAATTTTCCGCTAGAATCGCCACTCGGTCGCCTGGCTGGATACCCCTGCGAATTAGCCCCGCTGAGAGTGCCCAAACATCGTCGCGCACGGTACGCCACGAAATGGGATGGTAAACCCCGTTCTGCTTGACATGATAGAGGGTCGTGTCACCCAATTGCTCGGCTTGAGTGCGAAACAGCTGGGGGATGGTTCGGGCAGAATGTTCGCACCGCGCGCTCTTCCAGCTCAGCTCTAACGGCTCGCCCTTGAGATACGGAACAGTCATCGTCTCACCTCTCTACCGACTGTTCAGTATACCCAACAAGCTGCATGCGAGTTAGGGATAGAACCAGCCGAGTGCGGAATGCGTACCTTGCAAGCCCTACATGCTCACCACCTGTCGCATCGCTTGGGTCTGTTCGACAACCCTGTGCACCAGCGAGTTGCGTTCCGCTTCAGGCAGACTGAACAGTTGGATTGCTTCGATAGGCGGCGGAGTGAGGGGAAAGCCCATTTCGGTCTCGTCGCTGAACAGGTGGCTCCAGTAATCGCCCAGCATAATGCTTGCCAAAACAGTCCGCTGTTCGCCTTCGGGCAGGGCTGGCGCGTGGTGGCTGGCGATGCTTTCCACAAGGCTGGGGGGCAGTTCCCACCGTTGCGCCAGCCAACCGCCCAACTCGGCATGGTCCGTTTCCAGCAGGGTGCGTTCTGCCTCTACCAAGGAACGGAACTCCCGATTAGGGGCGCGGGCACTCTCTAAGACCTTCTGGTACTCGCTGGGGAATCGGGTCAACAAAACAAGGATGCCGATCTCGTGGAGGAGCCCACCCATAAACGCCTCTTCCGCCTTGCGTACCCCGCGTTTCGTGTGCAGTATCAGCGCGCGCGCAATTCCTGCACAGGTAAACGCATGCTCCCAGATTGCCAACTCGTGCGCAGAGGGCTTACGCCCATTCTTGAGTGCCATCATGGCGGCGATCCCCACCACCAGGTTTTTAATCGCATGAAAGCCCAACACCAGCGTCGCCTGCTTGACCGTGCCAATACTGCGCGAAAGCCCATAATAGGCGGAGTTGGCCAAATGGAGAACCTTAGCACACAGCGCAGGGTCAGTGGTGATCAGCGATTCCACTTGTTCAGCACTCGCATTCTCGCTATCGACCAGTTCGATAAGGCGCAATATCACCCCTGGCAAAGGCGGAATCTGGTGGACGACCTGCTTGACCTCTCGCTCTATCGTATGGCGAACCGTCATGGTGTGCCCTCAGTCGGGGATTATCGGAAGCAGGGCAGGCTCGCTTTAGAGAGGGTTTGCGGTACAATTGCCCTGCAGGCGATGGCGATTGGCGACTGGGCACTCTTGAACCAACTCTCTGCGTGGAGGTTCCCCCTGACCCCCGAACAGAAAGATCAGCTAAGATCCTATCTGGAACAACTCTACCGTGCCAATCAGCAGTTTAACTTGACGCGTGTGCTTCCTGAGCAGGCAGTGGGGCGCCACTTGCTTGACTCGTTGTGCTTGCTCACTGTGGCACATCCGCTCCCTAACACCTCTCTTATCGATGTCGGCAGCGGTGCCGGACTGCCTGGAATCCCCCTCAAAATCGTATATCCAGAGATTGCGCTCACCCTGCTCGACTCGCATGGGAAGACGGTGCAGTTTTTGCGTGCGGTGTGTGAGGCGTTGGGGATTGAAGCGCAGGTGATACAGGCGCGTGCCGAGGAGTATGCCCACCAAGCGCATGCACGGGAGCAGTTCGACTGGGTGGTGGCGCGTGCGGTTGCTAAGATGCCCGTACTGGCAGAACTGCTGGTGCCTTTCGCACGCGTCGCCCCCGACTCGAGGGTGCTGGCACTCAAAAGTCAGCAGGAGTACGAGGAGGTACGCGCTGCCGAGCCTGCCGTGCGCTTACTGGGAGGCGTCATGCGCGTAGAAGCGGTTTCGTTTGAGAGCGAGCAGGGCGCCCTGACCCGCCTGATTGTAGAAGTGCGCAAGGTGTCGCCCACGCCCCCTGCCTACCCGCGCCGATGGAGCCAAATCCTCAAACAGCCGCTTCAGGAACCAGCATGAGAGTGGCTATCGATGCCCGTCTGCTCACAGGAGCCTACACAGGAGATCGCACCTACTGGCAGGGATTGCTCCGCGCGATGCTACCGTTAGCAGAGGCATATGGTGGGCGACTTCTCTTGTTCTCCTCACGCCCCTTGCCCCAAGAGGCGCTCCCGCCGTCGCCTGCTTGGGAGTCGGTTGTCCTGACCTCCCGTTCCAAGCGGTGGTGGAGCCTGTGGCATTTCCCGTGTGCGGTCCGACGCTGGGGATGCCAGATTGCTCATACACAATACACCGTTTCGCCCCTGTTCCGAACCCCTGTGGTCACGACGGTTCACGACATCTCGTTTCTCGTTGAACCGCAGTGGTTCCCCTTCAAAGACCGTTGGCTATTGCGTTGGAGCGTGCCGGCTTCCTGTCGGCGTGCGGTGCGCGTGTTGACTGTTTCGGAGACCTCGCGTACCGATATTGTCCGCTATCTCAAATTGCCTCCGGAGAAGGTGGTGGTCACGCCGAACGGCGTGCCCGAGGGCTTTCACCCTCTTCCTAAAGCGCAGGCACAGGCGTGGGTGCGCCAACAGTATGGGCTCGAACCACCGTTCGCTCTCTCAGTGGGTGTGCTTCAACCGCGCAAGAACTGGGCGTTAGCCATTCGGGCGGTCGCCTACTATCGGGAGCAGACAGGGCATCCGCTTCAGCTGGTGCTGACGGGCAAGCCGGGCTGGGCGGAGCGGTCTCTGCGGGCACTTTGTGCCCAACTGGAGGCGGAATCGTGGGTGCACCTCACAGGGTATGTGCCCGATTCGCATCTGGTGTGGCTTTATAACGCCAGCGAGATGCTGTTGTACCCTTCGTTCTATGAGGGGTTCGGCTTACCACCGTTGGAGGCAATGGCGTGTGGCGTGCCTGTCATCGCCTCCAACGGCGGCGCCCTGCCAGAAGTGGTCGGGTCGGGAGGGGTGTTGCTCCCCCCCACCGAGTACGGCATGTGGGCTTATGCCATCCAGACTCTGATCGAGAACGAATCGTTCCGTCGGCAACTGCGCGAACGTGCCCTGCATCAGGCCCAGCAGTTTAACTGGCAGACCCCCGCCGAACACACTTGGGCGGTCTATCAGCAGGGTGCGCTCACCCAAAACCAGTCGGTATAATAGTGCGAAGATGGCACGCTATCGGTGGTGTATCAGGCAAGTAGAAGATCAAAAGGCAGAGCGGTTGGTGGAGGCGCTCCATGTCAGTCGCACGGTTGCGCGGCTCCTGGTCGCACGGGGATACGACGACCCAGAAACCGCCTACCGCTTCCTCAACCCCTCGCTGAGCGACCTTGCGGATCCAAACCTGTTGCCCGATGCGGAGCGCGCAGTGGCACGCTTGGTTCAAGCGATTCAAAAGTGCGAGCGGATCCTCATCTACGGCGACTACGATGTGGATGGCGTCTCCTCTGCCGCGTTGTGGAAGACCACTCTGGAGCGACTGGGCGCTGTCGTGCATGTGAAATTGCCCCACCGCGGTCGGGAGGGCTACGATCTCCACCCCGTCGCTATCGAAGAGGCGCGCCAGTTCGGGGCGACGCTTGTGTTGGCCTGCGACTGTGGCACGCGTGCCGATGCAGCCGTGGACGCTTTAAACGCGAATCGCCTCGATGTCATCATTACAGACCACCATGAGCCAGATAGTCATCTGCCGAATGCCGTTGCAGTGGTGAACCCCAAACGCGCCGATTCGCAGTATCCCTATCCTTACCTAAGCGGGGTGGGCGTCTCGTTCCGTCTGGCGGAAGCCCTCCTGCGTGAGTTGAAGTGCTCTCTAAACGGGTTCCGTAGAAGAATGTTGGATCTGGTGGCTCTCGGCACTGTTGCGGATGTCATGCCCCTCACAGGGGAGAACCGCATTTTGGTGCGTGAGGGGCTGGATGTGCTCCATGCAACCCAGCGAGCGGGCCTCAAACACCTCAAACAGGTTGCGGGGCTTCAGGGGCGACGCCCTACCGCCACCGATATCGCCTTCCGTTTAGCGCCGCGCCTCAACGCCTCTGGACGACTGGGCGACGCAGTCTATGCGCTACAACTCCTGCTGACGGAGGATGAGGACGAAGCGCTCCGAATCGCAGAGATGCTCAATCGGTTCAACGCCGAGCGTCAGCAGATGGAAGACGAAGCAATCCGCGAAGCCATCGCTATGGTGGAAGTCGAACAGCAATTAAGACATAAAGCGCTAATTATCGGCTCACCGCACTGGCACCATGGCATCGTGGGGCTGGTTGCAGGCAAGCTGCGCGAGCGTTTTGCACGCCCTGCATTCGCCATGAGCATCGAGGAGGACACGGGGCGTGCTCGCGGCTCTATCCGAAGCGTCCCAGAGCTTGACCTGGCTCCCCTTCTGCAACAGATGAAACCGCTTTGCACTAAATGTGGCGGGCATGCTATTGCTGGGGGATTCTCCGTCAAACTGGAGCACCTGGAGGCCCTGCGCAAGCTCATATGGGAGTACGCCGATGCAACCCTAACCGACGGAGATTTAGTCCCCCGCCTCGAGATAGATGCCGAAGTCTCACCCAACGAAATCAACCTCGCTGTGTGGCGCGACCTGCGACAAATGGAACCGTTTGGGCAGGGCAACTCCAAACCGCTCTTCGTAAGCCGAGACCTGACAGTGATAGGGCGACGCACCTGTCGAAACAATCGCCACCTGTTTCTGGAGATCGGGCACGCCCGCTTGGCGGGCAGCGTCTCTGCGGTTATGTGGAATGGAGGCGACTATCTTATCGACCCGCAGACCCGAATGGATGCCGTCTTCAGCGTCGAGTGGGACGACTACAACGGCGCTCTGCGCTGGGAACTGAAAGATTTTGAGGAGCGGTTGTAGGTCTCTTCTTTGGGTGTCGCCCGCTAAGCAGTACGACTGACGAATCGCTTCACCACATGCGCCCTATAACCTCTGCCAGCGGGCACAAGGTACGCGTCAACTACCCCATAGCTAAAGCTAGGGGCTTGCGCCTAGCCCGCTTGCGCGGGATGGCACGATAGGTCGGTTGATGACGGCCCACCAGCGGCAGGCATGCCACCACCGGCAAGGTAATTCCGGGCAATGTTCCGGGCGGCGTTCAGGTCAGCGTTCAGCTCGAACCCGCAAGCCCGGCACAGAAACCGTGAT
>PSLB01000087.1:0-9918 GCA_040289385.1 Armatimonadota bacterium | reverse complement strand
CGGGCCGTCGTCAACCGGCCTATCGTGCCAGCCCGCGCAAGCGGGCTAGGTGCAAGCCCCTAGCTTTAGCTATGGAGTAGTTGACTTGTCTACCAGTCAAGGGGAAAGGGCAGAATCTGGGGCCATTTCGAGGGAAATTCAGGGCGAATTGTCGACAGGACGCGGGGATGTACGCGCAGATGCCTTCGCGATGTGTAGTCGCAGAGGAAAGGGATTTTCCTCACAGGCACGGTCATAGATAAAAATCTTCTTCGAGGAAGCCCCGAACGCACGCGTTTCGAGCTGACACTGAATGGCGACAGATTGGCATGGCTTGAGAAGGTCTCCCTGAATTCGCTGACAGAAGACCATGACAATGATGGGTGGGACAGGAGAGAGTATATGCTCTACGAGGTAATTGGACCCAGCGTTCTATGTCGTCTTGGTCGGCATAGAGGATTGGGTAGGCGCCGATTGATTCATCAATCTGCAGGCGCATTCCGTCGGTCGAGAGGGCTACGAGCGTAGCCCATTGAGGATGGCATAGGCGCGCTATCTGATAACATAACAAACCGATAGGCACGCTCCCGAACACTACGACCGTATCGCCCAGCTTGATGCAGTAGGCGCATTGTACTGGTGCAGGTCCAACCCACACACGCCAACGGCGCGCACGCGCACTAGCACTTCACCAGCTCTGGGGAGCGGTTCCGCAATCTCCCTAAGTTCCACGCTCCCTGCTTCAGGAGCATAGTTGACGACGGCTTTCATTGCATCTGTTGTCTAAGAAACTGGGCGCACTGGGGTAGGGCTTCCTTTGGATCCCCTGCGATACTGCACTCTAAAGCCATGTAGCCATTGAACCCGACGGCTTTCAACGCCTCGAAGCAAGCCCGAAAGTCGATGTGCCCATGCCCAGGTTGGAGGCGGTTGCTATCTGCCAGATGCACATGGGCGATTTGCTTGCCTGCTTGGCGGATGGCTTCAGGCATATTCGCCTCCTCGATGGACGTGTGGAACAGGTCTGCCATTATCTTGATGTGCGGGTGTCCCACGCGCTCACAGAGGGCGACCGCCTGTTCCAGCCGTCGCAGGAAGTGGGTTTCGTAGCGGTTGAGGGGTTCCAATAGGATAAAGGTTCCTGCCTTTTCTGCAGTGGGTGCCAGGTCGCTCAGCAGGGCACAGAGAAGGTCGGTTTCTATCTGTTCGGGCGTGGCGATGGGGCGTAGATCGGGCACGCGCGGTCCGCCGAAGATAGGCACTGTGATGACTCCCACAGCCCCCAAATCCCCTGCCATAAACAACAGGTCGCGCAGGTCGTGCAGGGCGAGGGCACGCTCCTGCGGGTTGGAGTCGAGCAGGCAACCGCGGTAGCCTGCGCAGAGGGTACTGACCTTAAAGGCGGTCTGCTGAAGTGCGTGTTGGACTTCGGCGAGGTGCTCTTTGAGCCCGCTACCCCACAGCTCTATTGCCTCATAGCCCCATTCGGCGAGCCGTTCCATGCGTTCTTGGAGGCTATCGCCAGGCACCAGACTCTCTTGACAGGCGAGTTTCATAGATACTCGAGATTCAGCGCGGTGCGTTGGGTTCCTGCCTCAAGGCTACTGGTAGTAGACATTCGCCCTCCCAAAATCGCAGAGAAACTCCCTAAAAAATAGCGTTCTGCATGCCGATATTAATACGGGGAGCAAACAATGCAGACGAAGACCTACATCGCACCGACGAAGCTGGAGGCGCTCCTTAAGGTTCGTGAGGAGCTGGGACCCGATGCAGTGGTTCTCAGCGAGCGAACAATCCACAAGGGTGGGCTGTTCCGACGCACGCCGATGGTGGAAATTACGGTCGGCATCCGAGAGCCAGAGAAGGCGGGCAAGGTGGAACCCAAAGGGATCGACACGGTGGATCCCACCCAAAACCGCTTGCGTCGGCTGGAACGCGAGGTGAGCGAACTGAAGGAGCTCATGCACAAACTGTTGATTGCAGGCGGAACGGAGACGGCTGAGGCGTCCGTGTCGTCTCGGGCAGTGATTATGCCGACAGACGAGCATCCGCTTTTACGCCCATTGATGGCTTCTGGTGTGGAGCCTGAGGTGGCGTGGGAGCTGTTGCGTCGTGTGCCCCGTATGCCGTATAATGCGGCGGTCGATGCGCTCAAGCGCACGCTCCTCACGCGCATTCCTGTGGGCAATGTTCTCCGTCGCGACAGTGCTCGTCAGCAGGTAGTGGCGCTGGTCGGTCCGACAGGGGTGGGTAAGACCACTACTATTGCCAAGCTGGCTGCAATCCATGCGCTGGACTACGGTCGGCGGGTGGCTCTGCTTTCGTTGGATACCTATCGGATTGGGGCTGTAGAACAGCTGCGCACCTATGCCAGCATCATGGGCATTCCGCTTCATATCGCGACCACGCCCGAAGAGGTACAAGAAGGGCTGGAGCTGTTTCGTGGCTACGATCTGGTTTTGATCGACACGGTGGGGCGTGGACAACGCGACGAAGCACACCTTACCGAGATGCATCGCGCGTTAGCTCGTGCACGAGCGCAGATCTATCTGGTGCTGTCTGCCACCAGTGATACAGCGGTTCTGCTCGACTCGGCACAGCGGTTCGCTATCTTCGAGCCCGACTCCATGATTCTGACGAAGACCGACGAGGCAGTGCGCTTTGGCAACTGCGTGAACTTATGTGTGCGGGTGGGGCTACCCATTGCTTACTTTACCACAGGACAGCGTGTGCCCGAAGATATTCAGCCTGCGGGGGCGCGCTGGCTGGCGTGTAAGGTTCTCGCTGAGATTCGCGAGTGTCCTGCGGAATCGCGTCCTCTTGCATTTGCCCGAAGCGAGGAGGTATAATTAAAGACACTGCGGGAGTAGCTCAGGGGTAGAGCACTGGCCTCCCATGCCAGGGGTCGCGGGTTCGAATCCCGTCTCCCGCTCCAGATTTCAGTTCACCTGTGGGAGGGGGGTACGGTTCGCTGGCCCGATGCGCGACGGTGGCCAGAAGACGAATAGTGCCTTTCCCACCACCCGCTTTGCATCCAGCAAGCCCCAGTGATGGCTGTCGCTACTGCCGTTGCGGTTATCGCCCAGCATGAGATACTTTCCTTTGGGGATTGGCTGAGAGGGTGTACGAAGCGCCCGCAAGCGTTCCGCCTCATCGATGACTGGCACGCGGTTCATGTTCGGTCCCCCTTTCCACACATCGCCGAAATCGTTGTATTCGTAGACAATCCCGTCAATGATTTTCATGGAATACTGGGGGATTCCGCTGATATATGCCTCTTTCAGCAGTTTGCCGTTGAGGTACAATCCCTCGCCTGCTCTGACTTCGATCACATCGCCTGGCAGACCGATGAGGCGTTTGACAAAGTCGGTTTTGCCAGCGACTTGCCAAGGGTTAAGTGCCCAATCGGGGGCACGAAAGACCACGAGGTCGAATCGCTGGGGCTCGCTGAAGCGGTAGGCATATTTGCCCACCATCACAACATCCCCCACTTGGAGGGTCGGCACCATCGATTCGGACGGGATGTAGAACGGTTGAACCAAGTAAGGGCGGATGATCAAGTAGACCAGGATGCCTGCGTAGATTACGGCGTCGAGAAAGTTGCTTATGAAGCGCGCCAGACGGTTGTGGAACGGCTCCACGGCGAGCCGAACCACCGTGCAGACTGCCATCGCGAAGACGACAGTTGCTACAGGCAGGCGGGCTAAGGTTTCTATCCAGGTCAGCGGACCTGTAGGCGGTGCAAACGGCTCCATTAGCGGTTCATGTCCTCTTTGATGCGTGCCTCTTTGCCCGACAATCCACGCAGGTAATGGAGCTTGGCGCGGCGCACCTTGCCTTTACGCACGACCTCGATTTGAGCGACCATCGGTGAGTGGACGGGAAAGGTTCGCTCCACTCCGACGCCATACGAGACTTTGCGGACGGTGAGGGTATCGGCGATTCCACCGTGCTTGCGTGCGATGACGACGCCTTCGAAAATCTGGATACGCTCCTTATTGCCTTCGCGCACGCGCACATGCACGCGGACAGTATCGCCCGGACGAAACTCTGGCAGATCCTGTTTCAGGTACGGTTCGGTAATAGACTTGAGTACGGTCTGGTTCATCGTAAACACCTCGCTTCATTTCTTTCTACGCGGTGGTATAGGATACCCGATAGGTCGGCAGTTTTTGCAACCCCCGTGCGTTCAGGAGGCATAGTCCGCCAGTGTTTCACGGATCCAGCGTTCGATCCAGCCGTCGCAGACGATGGCTTCGCTGGCGTTGCGGATGGCCTCCAGTTCTGCGAGGATGTGGGCGGGGCGTAGGTCATCCTCATCCAGCTGGTCTAACAGCTCGAGCCCCAGTTGGCTTACCCGTTCCATGCGCCAGAGCCAGGGGTCGATCTCTTCCAGCAGGAGTTCGTGGGTGTTCAAGTGCTGGCGTAGGTGTCGGGGTAGGCTGGCGAGCCGTTGGAGTGCCTCACGGATCGCTTCGGTCTCCCCGCTCTTTTGCCATTCCTCGATGGCGCGTGCGACGGCGGGCGGCTCCTCGTTCCAGTATCGGCTCCAGAGGTTTTGCTGGCAGAATTCGCGCATCACGGGCAGTGCCTCCTCATCGACAAGGTGCACAATTGCGGAATCCCAGCTGCGTTGGGGGTCGTAGGCAGTAGGGTTCCATAGGAGGTCGGCGTAGGTGCCTAACGCCACTTTTGAGGCTTCCGCTTGGTTCATAGGGTTCGACACGAGCGCCTCCAGATAGTCGAGGGTGTGGGGTGTACGCCCGGTGATGGGTCCCATGAGGAGGCGGCTGGGCTCGTAGTCGTTGACGGGGTAGTTGTCCCATACGAACGGTTTGCGGCGGATGGCGAGCATAAAGAGTTCGGCGTCTTCGTGCGTGATTTCGCGTGAAACGACCTTAGCGCCTGTCCACATGATAGAGATGGCGCGGTCGGTGCGCTCGCCCAGATCCTGAACATAGGGTGGTTCGCCTCGATGGTGATAGAAGGTGGGGCAAAGAATCAGCCAACTGTTGGGGTCTCGCGCTTTGAGCCAGTGGGACAGGCGGTTCGCCAGATCGGCATGCGCGTGCGCCAGCGAGGGGTACACCGCTTTATCCGCCTCGTGTTGGAGCTCTTCGGGGATGTCGTCGACCAGCAGTCCGAAGCTTCGCACGCCCATCGCCTGTACAGCAGCGATCTTAGCGGTGAGCCGTTCGAACTCCTCGGGGTCTGAGTAGACCATCGAGAGACCAGGGCTAATACAGAAGACGAATTCGATAAAGTTTTGCTGAGCGCGCAGGATGAGCTCGTGCAATCGCTCTGCTTCTTCGGCGGGGTAGGGCACACGCCAGCGGTCGCGGTGGTAGGGGTCATCTTTTGGGGCGTAGAGATAGATATTCATTTTATGGGCGCCCATATAGTCCAGCATCCGCAGGCGTGCGGCATGCCTCCACGGAACTCCGTAGAATCCCTCTACGACGCCCCGCCAAGCAAGAGCAGGGAAATCGGAGACGCTCATTATGGGGAGCGAGCGTCCATCCCACGCTTGCAGGAGGGTCTGACATGCGTAGAATGCGGCGCGTGGCGAGCCGGCCCACACGCGGATGCGCCCGTTTTCTACCTGAAGGCGGTAGGCTTCGGGGGCAAGGCTGGCATCGTGTTCAAATAAGGCGGTCCATCCGCCAAAGGACTTGCCGAGCGAACGAAGTGGCCGAACGGCGTTCTCCCAGTGCGGGGGGTGCTTGATTGCATGACAGCCTGCGAAAGGCAGGCGCTCTTCTGAAACGGTCAGCTCCTGAGGCAAGGGAAGCCAGCGCATCGTTCTTAGAGAAGGGCGCGCACCGCTTGGAGAGCGGTATTGTAGTTAGGGTGGTTCGTGATTTCAGGGACATACTCGGCGTACCGAACGGTTCCCTGCGGATCGATCACGAACACGGCACGGCACTCGATTCGGAGCTCTTTGACAAGCGTGCCGTAGGCTTGCCCAAAAGCAGCCTCGCGATGGTCGGAAAGCACTTCGATTTTATCGATATGTTCTGCGCCACAGAAACGCTTTTGAGCAAACGGCAGATCCATGCTAACGGTTAGCACGCGCACCGATTCGGGCAGCTGGCTGGCTTCTTCGTTGAACCGCTTCGTTTGCGCACTGCAGACGCCAGTGTCTAAAGAGGGCACGACGCTAATCAGCAGCACCTTGCCGAAGTAGTCTCGAAGGTTGACGGGGCTTAGATCTTGTTTGATGAGGGTGGCATCGGTGGCGGTATCGCCCGGTTTGAGGGCGTTGCCGACAAGGGTGAGCGGATTACCAAGAAAGGTCACAGCACCAGGTCGTTCCATCGTTTGTTGTCCAACCTCCTCTATGGGGCAGATTATACCCTACAGGCTTACGGTTCATCGGGTTCGTCAAGGCGTGGTAGGGCGCGGTTCACCGTTCGGCGCAAGCGGTCAAGAGTGAGATGCGTGTAGATTTGAGTGGTGCTGAGTTTGCGGTGTCCGAGCAGTTCCTGCACAGCGCGTAGATCGGCGCCCCGATCCAGCATGTGGGTGGCGAAGCTATGGCGGAGGGTGTGCGGGCTGATATCGACGCCAATCTGTTTGCCGTAGCGCTTGATGATTCGGTGGACACTGCGTGCTGTGAGCCGTCCTCCTTCTGCGTTGAGGAACAGGGCGCGGGTGGGCTTGTGGGTGTTGAGCAGTTTGGGGCGCCCCTCTTGAAGGTAGGCAACCAGCGCCTCGTGGCAGGCGGAACCGAACAGCACGATGCGCTCGCGTCCGCCTTTGCCGCGCACTCGGATGGCGCGTTGCTCGAAGTCTATGGCGGGGATATCGATCCCCACTACCTCGCTGACACGCAAGCCTGTGGCATAGAGCAGTTCCAGCAGGGCACGGTCGCGCAGCACCAGCGGGTCGGGCGGTTTCTCGGCAGGTTGGGTCAGCACCGCTTCGACTTGGCGTTCGGTGAGCATGCGTGGTAGGGGACGCCGTTCGGCGGGGATGGCGATCTCTGCACTGGGGTCGTCGTTGCGCCATCCTTTTGCTCTACAGAATCGGAAGAAGGCGCGTAAGGTGTAGAGCTTCCGGGCACGCGTGACACGCGACACACTCCGATGCGAATCGAGCCATGCCCGTACCAAGCGCGGGCTCACCGTCTCCACCGAGTCGATGCCAGTGCTGAGGGCATACTCGACGAACTGGGCGAGATCGGTGCCGTAGGCTTTTACAGTATGGGGAGAGCGTACTGTGCCCAGATGCGTCAAGAACTGCCCCACTGCCGTATCCAGATGAACCATCGTGAGGGGGAGTGTACCCGATTCGGGTATAATTGGGTATCTATGCCCGACTTCGAATCCGTTTGCAACGGCGCAATCCACCCTGTGGTCTGCACCACCTTAGCGGATTGGGAGACCCCTGTTTCGGCATTTTACAAAGTGGCTGGCGATGCCGCGTATGCCTTCCTGCTGGAGAGCGTTTCGGGTGGGGAGCAGGTAGCGCGCTATTCGCTGATTGGGCTGGAGCCGCACACGATTGTGCGCACTCGCGAGCGCGTGGTACATGGGTGGCGACGAGAATCGGGGTGGTATGAAGCGGAGATTCCGCCCCAGCACGACCCTCTCGATGTGGTGCGCACGCTTCTGAGGCGCTATCCGTACCATGCGGTTGCCAACTTACCGCGCTTTGCGGGGGGAGCGGTCGGCTACTTAGCGTACGACTTGGTGCGCTTCTTCGAGCGGTTGCCCAACCCCCCGCCCGACGATCTGGGTGTGGACGATGTCTGTTTGATGTTTCCAGAGCTGGTGTTGGCATTTGACCATGTGCTGCATCAGATTCGAGTGGTGGCGCTGACCGAGCCGTCGTTGTCGGGAAGCTCGTATGCGCGGTGGGCGCAAGCGCGTATCGATTGGGTGCTGTCGCGTTTGCGTGCGCCCGTCTCGCCTCCGCCACGCTTTGAGGATACGCAGTTCCAAGTGGCGCCTCAGCCGAACATGAGTCGGGAGGCGTACGAGACGGCAGTTCAGCGGGCAGTGGAATACATTCGCGCAGGCGACTGCATACAGGTAGTGCTTTCTCAGCGGTGGAGCATGCCTGTACGCGCGCCCGCGTTGAACCTGTATCGTGCGTTGCGTTCTGTGAACCCCTCGCCTTATATGTTTTTTCTGCGGATGGGCGACACCACGCTGATTGGTGCCTCGCCCGAAGTGCTGGTGACGGTGGAGGGCAATCGGGCACGCACGCGCCCGATTGCTGGCACGCGCCCGCGGGGTGCCACGCCCGAAGAGGATAAAGCCCTCGAAATGGAGCTGCTTGCCGACCCCAAAGAGCGCGCCGAACATATTATGCTGGTCGATTTAGGACGCAACGATTTGGGACGGGTGTGCCAGTACGGCACGGTGCAAGTGCCAGAGCTGATGGTAGTCGAACGCTACTCGCATGTGATGCATATCGTTTCGGAGGTGGTGGGGCAACTGCGTCGCGGTGTGGACGCGTTCGATGTCTTACGCGCATGCTTTCCCGCAGGCACGGTGTCGGGGGCACCCAAAGTGCGAGCGATGGAGATTATCGACGAGCTGGAGTCCACCCGTCGTGGCGCTTATGCTGGCGCCGTCGGCTACTTTAGCTACACAGGCGACATGGATACCTGCATTACCATCCGCGCTATCCTTTTAAAGGATGGTGTTGCCCATGTGCAGGCTGGGGCGGGCATTGTCGCCGATTCGCGCCCCGATCGCGAATATCAGGAGTGTCTCAATAAGGCGCGTGCAGGGTGGCGTGCTATCGAACTGGCGCATCAGGGGTTAGACTGAGGGCGCGTGCCCTGTTGAACCACGGATTACCAGTTCCAGCGGGAGGTAGGTGTGCAGGGGATCGGGCGGATGCCCCTTGATCAGCTCCAAAAGCCGTTGCACGGCGCAGGCGCCCAATGCCTCCAGCGGCTGGCGGAAGGTGGTCAGCGGGGGCATCGCCAAGCTGGCAGAAGGCGGGTCTTCGTAGCCCAGCACCGACACATCATCGGGCACGCGCATGCCCAGCTGATGGAGCGTCTGCATCGCCGAAAGTGCCAAATAAAACCCACCCGCGAAGATTACCGTCGGACGCTCAGGAAGCCTTAGAACCGTCGCTAGCCCCCCGCGAAAGTCATCGTCTATCTGACCCGCATAGGGCAGGGTGAAGGTCCATATTGATTCGGACGGGATGCCGGCTGCGCGTAGGGCGTCGCGAAACCCGCGCCACCGATCGCGTGAGTTGAAGGTCTCCAAAGCCCCAAACAGCCCCAAAAACCGCCGATGCCCCAGCTCCAAAAGATGGTTCACGCCCTCGAACGCAGAACGATAGTTGTCGGTATCTAACGAAGGGAGGACCCAGTCCTGCGCACTGGCGCCCACCACCACAAGCGGCACACCACGCTCGTAGAGACGGTTGAGCAAGGGGACATGCTCCGCAATCGGCGTTATCGCCAGAATGCCGATAATCTCGCCAGAGTGCAGGGCACGCTCCACTTGGTCAAACTGATACTCCAGCCACAGCGTGCGGATGCCGTGTTCCGAGAGTGTGCCCAGAATACTGCGCTGAAGCACCCCGTAGTAGAAATCGTTTGCCTGACGCGTCTCCCCACGCGCGCCCAGAACCATCTCGGCGAACACCGTGCCCACGCGCCGCTTGCGCACCAAGACCCCTTCACGCGCCAGCGATCGCAACGCCCGAATCACCGTCAGCGCACTGACGCCCAGCTCGTTCGCCAGCACCCGCTCGGGTGGCAACACATCCCCTGAGCGCCAATAACCAACAGCAATCTGACGCTCTACCCACTGCTTAACCTGCACATGGCGCGGGAGCTCTTGATTAAATCGTATCCGCATCGCCTATTCTCCTTATAAAACTGCAGTTGTCAACTACCCCATAGCTAAAGCTAGGGGCTTGCACCTAACCCGCTTGCGCGGGCCGGCACGATAGGCCGCTTGA
>PSLB01000086.1:0-9921 GCA_040289385.1 Armatimonadota bacterium | reverse complement strand
GTATGGCTCGCGCCTCGTGGAAGTGGACAGGTTCTGGCCGAGCAGCAGGACCTGCTCCCGGTGCGGGGCGGTGAAAGGTGACCTGCCCCTGTGGGAGCGGGTGTTCCGGTGCAGCGCGTGCGGACGTGTTCTGGACCGGGACGAGAACGCAGCGCGGAACCTTGCGGCCCTGGCGGCCGCCGTCGCCGGGAGTGGACCGGAGACGCTAAACGCCCGTGGACGGGACGTAAGACCGGCCTTGGCGCCGGCAGTCCCGGATGAAGCGGGAAGCCGGCGGTGCGCAAGCACGTAAGACCGGCGCCCCCGCCTGGGCGGGTGTCGGGAACAGTTTTCGATGTTCTCGGCAACGGTCTATCTGGATAAAGCGGGTGACGGTTTTGCTGGGCTATTCCTTCTTGTGGTGCTGGCTTTCTTCGTACTCGGCGCGGCGCACATTCAGGTACAGCGTAATGCCCCGATTGGCAATCATGCCGCCTACAATGGCCATCAGAACCAGCAAGAGGATGGAGCGCACACTGGCCCATACCCCTGCCAACAGATGGGCAAGATCAGGGCTGTTGGTCTGAGGGTTGGTCATCAGTCGCTGGGGTGGGGTCTGGAACAGTTGGTAGGCGAACCAGAAGCATGCGAACATGAGACCTATGCCGATGAGTAGGATGAGCAAGGCAAACGAGCGTCCCAGCCAGTCGCGTGGGGATTTCATTGGCTCAGTTGTTTGAGTGCCGACTCGGCGATTTGTCGGAGAGCGGGGTCTTCCGATTGGAGCGCCTGCTCGAAAAGCGGTTTCGCAGCGACCGTTCGACGCTCTCGAAGGGCGAGAAGGGCGTAGCGCCGGCTTTGGGGGTCTGCAGCCACCCTCAGCAGAGCAGTTTCTGCGTCGGGAATCTGCGCAAGCGCCTGCGCACTGAAGTAAGCGACGGTCGGGTTGGGCGAGCGCAGTTGGGAGATGAGTGCGGGAATTGCCGACCGACCGAGACGCACCAAACTCTGCGCGGCGTTCTCCACCACGCCTCCATCAGGATGGGATAGCGCGTTAATCAAGGGCGCAATCGCCGATGGACTGCCTGTAGCGCCTAATGCCTTAGCCGCCGTGCGACGCACTTCGGCGTCGGGGTCTGTCAGCGCACGGGTCAACAGCATCACAGAACGCTCCTCGGTAATCGCGCCTAACGCCTCTACCCCCCGACGGCGCACGGCAGAGTTGGGGCTTTGCCGTGTCTCCGCCAACACAGCAAGCGCGGACGCACCTGCCTGCTGGAACCCCGAAACACACGCGTCAGCCACTACCAGATTAGGGTCTTCCAGCCCCATAAGCAAGGCACGCAGGGCGTTCGGAGTAGCCATTTGTCCAAGCCCCAGAGCCACTTGGGCACGGGCATCAGGGTCTTCGTCGGGTGAGCGGAGTGCCTCGATGAGGATCGGTTCGGTGCGGGGGTCGGCAATGCTCCCCAGAGCGGTCAGCACGACGCGACGCTTTTCTGGAGGCAACTTCAGAAAGGGCAAGATGTGCTCAACGGCGTGCCGATCCCCAATACGCCCCAGCACGGTGATCGTGCTTAACTGGAGCGCCTCGTCTTCGGTGTTACGCAGGATTTGCAACAGCTTGGGCACGCTTGTGTTCCCGAAGTGTACCAACACCTCGCCTGCAGCCTCGCGTGCCCCACCCTCCTCGAAGGCTTTGAGCACCACGGGAAGGCACCGGGGCCCCAATTCGGTCAGCACCTGAACCGTACCGTTTTTGACCTTGCTGTCGCCATTTTTGAGCCCTTCGGCCAGTGCTTCCAGATGGTTGCCCCCGATTTTGCGCAGGGCTTCCAGAAATCGGTCTCGAACTTTGGGATCTGGGTCGCGTAGCATCGCCAGCGCGATCTTCACGGAGTCTGGGCTGTTGAGCCGCTCTACCCCTTCTGCGACGCGTAGTCGGGCGGCGGTGCGTCGCGACTGGATGAGGTCAAAAAAATCGTCGCGTTGCGCCATCTGTTGGAGTGCCAGAACCTGTGCGTTCGGGTCGGTGCCCGTCGCTTGCTCAATCAGACGATTGGTGGCAATATTGTTCCAGACTGCGCTCCCGATAACGCCCAGCACGGCCACAGCGAAAATTATTCGAGCGAGCCAAATCTTCATCGGGACTTCGATTCTCGCTTCGGGAGCCGATTCCTTCAGGTTTAGACAGACTCCAACAGATAAAGCACGAGGCACTTGCATGCGCCCCCCGACTTGATAAACTCGCTCATTGGCACCTCATAGACGATATAGCCTCGCTCTTCTAAATGGAAGCGCAGGATCGGGCATCCGGCAGGCATCACCACATGGTTTTCGATGACCACTGAGTTGCACGCGAATCGGAGCGCCTCTTCGGGGCTAACGGGAATCGTCTCAAAATGCTGTTCGATCACGCGTCGGGCGTACCAATCGAACGCTTCAGGATAGTAGGCGACAAGCCGATCGCCAAGTGGCAGAAAGCAGGTATCCAAGTGATACCAGCGGTCGTCGACCAGTTCGAGGCTCAGGGTCTCCAGCCCTGTTAGGACGCTGAGGTGGCGGTGGGCGCAGATGTCGGTGCGTTTGCGATAGCCTGCCACAATTCGGTCGCCTATGAGGAAGGCGTCACCCTCGCCCTCGAAGGGGCAATCTGCAGGCATGCGCAGCACCTCGTAGTCATGCTCTCGGAACCACCGTTCGAAGTAAGGCTCTTCCACTTGGCGCTCTGGGTGGCGGAACCGCGACAGCACCACACGCCTCCCTGGCAGAGACAATCCTGCGTTGGCAGTGAACACCATATCGGGCGCCTCCTCTGCCTGCTCCACCAGAGTGACGGGAATGCCCACCTTCTCGGTAAGCGTCTGATACAACTGCTCCCACTGTTTCCAAGCCAGTCGGCGGTCGGGGCGCTGGCTAAGGTGCATCCACGCGTTGATCTCGTAGAGTAGGTCGTACGCGCTCGGAGCGCACATCAAGAGCTGGGTCACGCGGTGTGCACGCGTCGTTCGCTCGGTCATGGTCTGCATCTTCGCCTCCTGATTAGACAGGTATCCTGTTATACGGTTTGGCAAACCGCAAGGTTTCGGTAAAACTATTATGCCCCATCGATAGGCAGATGCAAGGCAGAATTGACCCCTGCCCCTCTTTCGGGTACAATACATCAGAGGTGATCCCGGTTGGCATGGTTCGTACCCGACTTTAAGAACTTTGTTCAGGACAAGCTCCGTGACCTCCAGATGGAGTCGCGCGCGGAGGGCGTCCGGCTGGGAGAGCTGCGTAAAATCAACAAAGACTTCGCCAACGCCTACCGATTCAAGCACATGACCATTTACTACAAGGAACCGCTCAAACTGCGATTAGAGTCGGAGGTGCAGGGTACTCGGATTCTCTACATCTTGAATGGCGGTACAAAGTTCGTCTCCGGTGGGAGACAGCGCGTGCGTGAGGATGTCTCCAACTCCCCCGGCAAACGCCAGACACCGCTGGATTTCGGTTTCATCACCCATGCTGTCGCACGCCAGCTTGAGGCAACCTTCCAAAAAGAGGAGCGAGAAGGTGGGGTGACGCTCTTCGTCTTCCAAATCGAGTGGAACTATGGCGACGACGATTCCAAGCACATTGTGTGGTTCGACCCAGAGAAGCGATACACGGTGCGACGCGTCTGGTTCAGCGGGACAGGGCGGTATCGCGCCCGATTCGAATACAAAGAGCCCGTCCAAGCAGAACCAGGCATCTGGCTCCCAACGAAGGTAGAGGTCTTCAACATAGACCAGCGGTTTGGTGGGCGCACCGTTAACACCAACATTCGCGTGAACACGGGGCTGTCAGATGACCTCTTCCGTATCTGAGCCATTTGAGGCAGTTGCTCCCTATTACGACCTCCTGATGGCAGAGATTCCGTACATCTGGTGGTGGCACTATGTGGAGACGCTGTTGGCTCACTACGAACGCACTGCCCAGAGTGTTTTAGACCTCTGCTGCGGCACAGGCAACCTCACCGAGCTGGTTGCCCTCAACGGCTATCAAGTTGTAGGGGTCGACCGCTCCTATGCGATGATTGAGCAGGCGCGCCAAAAGACGCTGGCACATCGGACGCATATCCCCTACTTTGTGCAAGATGCCAGCGAACTGGAGCTGCCATATACCTTCGATTTAGTGGTGAGCCTTTTCGATAGCCTCAACAATCTCACCGATCCGGCACGCTTTGCAGAGTGTATGCATCGCGTCTATCAACATCTGAATCCGGGGGGCACTTTTATCTTCGACCTCAACACGGAGTATGCTTTCGTGCAGAATCTGTTTAACCAGTCTGGCAGGCGTGGTGTGCTACGCTATCGCTGGCGCAGTGAATACGACCGTGCCCACCGCGTCTGCACGGTCAAGATGGACTTTTGGGTTCAGGAGGATGCTTCAGAACACCAGTTTACGGAGGTTCACACCCAACGCGCCTATACTGACGCCGAAGTGCGCGCGATGATGAGCGCCGCTGGATTCGCGCTTGTCGATGTGTTGGACGCCTACACTCTCCGCCCCCCTATGCGTCGGTCGGATCGGGTGTTTTATGTCGGCTTGAAATAGGCTGGGGGCCATGCGACTTCTGCTGGTGGGCTACTACGGATATCGCAATTGGGGCGATGAGGGCTGTTTAGCCACACTACTCCAATCTTTGAGTCCCCAATCCTGTACGGTTCTCTCAGGGGATCCAGAGTTCACCCATCGTACCTACGGTGCTTGGGCAGTACCGCGCATGGCGTTCCGAGCCGTGCGTCAGGCGCTACGCGAAGCCGATGGAATCGTGTTCGGCGGGGGGAGCCTGCTACAGGATGCGACCAGCATGCGCTCGCTACTCTACTATCTCACGCTGATTGTGGCGGGGTTGCGTGCACGCAAGCCCGTCTGGCTTGTAGCACAAGGCATGGGTCCCTTCCGACGCCCCATAAGCCGATGGTGGGTTCGGCGCGTCTTGAACCGTCTCCCCGAAATCCGTCTGCGCGACGAAGGTTCGGCACACCTACTGAAGCGGATCGGTGTTCAGACCCCACTTCGCGTCGATGCCGACCTCACTTGGGCGCTGAGCCCCCGCGGGACGAAATCTCCCCCACCGACGAATAAGGTGATTGGGCTGACACCGCGCGCTTGGAAGGGCTGGCAGGTAGAGCCTGCTTTCGTGGCGTTGGCGCGCGCGCTCCAACACGCAGGCTACCAGCCCCTGCTGATACCAATGCAAGAATCGCAGGATCGCCCTTTGTGCGAGCGGATCGCCCAGCAGTCAGGAGCCGTCGTTATGGCTCCCCCAGACCATCCTGCGACGCTTCTGGCGAGCCTCGCGTCCCTTCAGGCAGTGGTGGCGATGCGTCTGCACGGTGCTATCTTTGCGCTGGCGCAATCGGTGCCGACCCTATGCATCGCCTACGACCCCAAAGTGAACGCCTTAGCCCAGCAAACGCAGATGCCGCTAATCCCCTCAATCGATGTCGAAGTGCTCCTTTCTGCTTGGCAGGCATTTGCCCCTCAGATTCCCCATCTCCGTGAGACACTGCCAGAGCGCACACGCCCCCTGCGCCAGAAAACCCTCCACATGCTGGAACACCTTGCTCAGCAAATCGGTCTGGTGTATAATACATCATAGCAATCCAACCAAGGAGGCATACGATGAGATACCGTCTTTTGTGGCTGGCAGTGGTGTTCTCCATAGTGAGTGCGTGGAGCCAAACCACCCAATGGGCTCCGCTTGGCGGCTGGCAGTTGGTGGAACGCTTAGAGGATGTACGCATCGTCAAGGTCTTGGGGACAGGCAACCTCTTCCCGACCTTTAAGCCCCGATGGGCGCCCAGCGGGGGAGGGGGCGACTTCTTCCCTACAGCTGATGGGACTCTTTACAGCCGATTCGCCACTTCCGGGAGCTACTACGGCTATTCCAGCGATTTCATTATGTTGGACGACATCAATATCGCACCCCAACGCGATCCATCGGGTGTAGGTGAGTTTCGAGTGAGCAAGGTAGAGATTATGGTCTACTTCCCCAGTGTTGGAGTCTACATGATTCAAGGCTACTGGGTGGGTTCCAACGGCGATTTTCCGCCCTATCCCACGGAAGCGCCGCCGCTCACCTTCCTGCGTAGCAACGCAGGACCCCACTATGTATTTGTGCCTCAAGCAGGCGTTTGGCGATTGGCTACAAACACCGACCCCAACAACGAGGTCTTCACCGTGCAGACAGGGCGGATGGATGAACAGAGCACCTGCCCTCAGCGATATAACTTCTATCTAGGCTTATTGCTACAGAGCCCTGCTGCGTGGGTCTGTGGGGCGTTACCTGGCACCGATTGCAATATGGACTACTTTATCCAGTACGAAGGCGGTTCCGAGGAGCCGTATGTAGGCTACACCCTGGAGGGCGGTGTGCCTGCAACCTTCGGCGTGCGCGTGACTGGCGCGCCCACAACGACCACCACCCTCATCGGAGGCACCATCACCATCAGCGGGTATACGGGCAGTTATGCAGGGCGCACGGCGACCATCAAGGTCAAGCGCGGCACGCAAATCGACACCTACACTGCCAACCTCTATCCGAATGGAACCTATATGGTCTCGGTTGCAGGGCAAGGTCCTGCGGAGGTGCTGGTGGCGCTCCCGCCAGGGCTCAAGAAGAAGCAGAGCGTAACCCTCACAGGCAGTTCTCAGACGCTGAACTTTGTGCTGACCAACGGCGATGTAAACGGCGACAACCTCATCGACGACGCCGACCTACTATTGGTGCTGTTCGCTTTCGGTCAGACAGGCGCCAACTCTGCCGACTTGGACGGCAACCAAGTGGTGGACGATGCGGATCTGCTCATCGTCTTGTTCAACTTTGGCAGTCAGGGCGACGACTTCTGAGACTTCCGTCGTATCCACCTATCTCCCGCTCGGTCAATCGGGTCTGGCAGGAGGTTAATCTGGACGGGGCATCCAAAACATGGATTCATGGGTAATGCGGCAGTACCACGATTCACCCAGACGTCCGATGAAGTCCGCCACTCGGCCATCTACTATGGCGCCCTCTTTCAGGAGCGGCTCGGCGATGTGGAAACAAAGCACCTCCCCGATAATGTAGTTTGCCGAGACAGGTCCCGAGCCGTGAGGCACGATTTGGAAGAGCTTGCACTCCATTTGAATGGGGCTTTCTGCCACGCGAGGTGGGCGCACATAGCGGGAGGTGAGAGGGGTCAGCCCCACCTTCTCGAACTCGCTAATGCCGTATTCGTACTCGTAGGAAGTAAGATTCATCCTCTCCGAAAGTGAATAGGGCGCGATGTTGATCACGAACTCACCTGTGCTTTGCACATTGCGGAGGGTGTCCTTCGGGCGTCCCTCGCGTGTGTGGGTTACCGAGAAGACCACAGAGGGCGGGTTCGCTCCGCCTGCGTTGAAGAAGCTGAACGGTGCCAAGTTGAGGCACTGCTCTGGCGAGCAGGTACTCACCCACGCTATGGGGCGTGGGGCAACACAGGAGGTCAGAAGCACATAAACCGCTCGCGGGCCCAACTCCTCTGGAACGAAGGTTCTCATACGCTGTTTAGGATACCCTAATGACGCAAGAGGGTGGTAGTCCGGGTGCGCAGGTTTACTTGATAGAGGCGCCCTCGGGTGACGTCCTCCCCTCCATCAATTGAGGGGCATCCTTGTTCCGGATGCACGCAGGGCTTTCTCCCTACGCTCTGGTTCAGCGACGCCGTGCCATCCCAAGTGGTATGACACGACCGCGGGCCGCGCCACACGGCCACTCCTCCCCTTCAAGGTACGGGTTAACGGGAGATACCTGCATGATGATCCCCCATGCGCGAGGGGGTTCGTGTATCCCCTCAATGAATTGAGGGGGATTACTGCCCCCTCGCGCTCCCCCACTTCTAAATGCGCCATTTTGCGAAACAAAAACGCTCTAACTCCATCACTACCCTCTGGAGGGATTCGTATGTTTATAAGCAGACTCGGTTTATGGATCGGTCTACTGGCGTTCGTTACATTCGCGTGTGCGGATGTTCCCAGCGTCTCGGTGAGCAATTTGCAGGCCCATGTGAAGATTCTCGCTTCGCCTGAGATGGAGGGACGCTTGGCGATTGCGCCGGGCGGGCACAAGGCAGGCGAATATATCGCGCGCATGTTTGCAGAATACGGACTGGAGCCGAAGGGCACAGAGGGCTATTTTCAAGAATTCGAGATGACCCTCGGCTATGAGGCAGGCAAGGAAACAGCGCTGCGGTTCGAGTGGGCAAACGGCTCCACTTGGGAGGTGCCTCCAGACAGCTTCCGCCCCAGCAATTTGAGCGACAACCGTACCTCTACGGGGGAAGTGGTGTTTGTAGGCTACGGCTTGAGTTTGCAGGAACCCGCCTACGACGACTACGCAGGTGTAGAGGTGCATGGCAAGGTGGTGGCAATTCTACGCGGAGCCCCCGAATGGCTGGATGCCAGCACGGCTCAGCGTGTGGCGCGCATTCCCAATAAGTTGCGAACCGCCTTCGAGAAGGGAGCCGTCGGAGTCCTCCTGATTAACCTCCCGAATCAGCCGCTGCTTCCGTTGGGCATGCGCGGGCGCGCAGGAGTGGTATCGGGCGCAGTCGTGAATGTTAGCACTACAGTCGCTGATCGCCTTCTCCAAACCACCAAACTGAGCGTACAGGAGGCGGTCAACCGTATCAACGAGACCAAACAGCCCTTCAGCACTACTCTACCTGTTAAAGCGTCCATGACGGTTCAGCTGGTGCCTCGCAAGGGGATCGCACGCAATGTGATTGGCTTTCTGCCTGGCGCAGACCCGAACCGACGCGACGAGGTTATCGTGATTGGCGCCCATTACGACCATCTCGGATATGGGGAGGTCGGCTCGTTGGCATTCGAGCCAGGCGAAATCCACCATGGGGCAGACGACAACGCTTCGGGCACCGCCGGCCTGCTGGAGCTGGCACGCTTGTTGGCAGTGCAGCGCGACAAACTCCCGCGCAGTATTCTCTTTATCGCTTTCTCTGGCGAGGAAGAAGGGCTGGTTGGCTCTGCCTACTATGTGCGCAACGCCACTGTGCCTACCGATAAAATCGTAGCGATGATCAATCTCGATATGATCGGGCGCATGACGAACGATCGGCTCTCCGTCAGCGGAATCGGAAGCTCGCCCCAGTGGGAAGAGATCGTCAAATTGGCAAACACCGATGGGCTCATCGTCAGCTTAGGGCAAGCCAGCACAGGGGGAAGCGACCACACCTCCTTCTTTATGGCGAACATTCCCGTGCTCTTCTTCTTTACAGGCATGCACCCCGATTATCATCGTCCCACCGACACTTGGGAGAAGATCAACTATGAAGGGCAGGCGAAGGTGGTGGCGATGGTCGAGCGTGTGGTACGCCACTTAGCCCAGCGCGATCAGCGCATCGCCTTCAGCCGTCCCGCGCAAGCCCCTCAGCCTGCTGGCTCACGCGGAGGGTTCCGCGTGCGGATTGGACTCATCCCTGAATATTCCGAGGATGGCAAGGGCGTTCTACTCAGTGGTGTGGTGCCGGGTTCCCCTGCCGAGAAGGCTGGGCTGAAAGGCGGCGATCGCATCGTCGCGGTGATGGGCAAACCCGTGCGGAGAATGGAAGAGCTGACCCAACTCTATGATCAAATGGAACCGGGTAAGCCCGTGCCGTTCACCATCGTGCGGAATGGGCAGGAGATGCAAGTTACGATAACGCCCATCGCCCCACAATAACGACCCGCAAGAGCGTGGGGGTTCATCCGTGTACTGCGGCGCGGAGACCACGGCCTTTAGGCCTGGGGAGGAGCGCCGCCCGTGCCGGCCCGCGCAACCCGATCGCGCCTCCAGCGCAAGCTTGCGTCCCGAAAGGCAGAGAAGCGGGACACCAGAAGCGTTCGCAGGCTTCTCAAACGGCTTGGACGTAAGCAGCGCAACCGGACGAGGAC
>PSLB01000085.1:8650-9979 GCA_040289385.1 Armatimonadota bacterium | reverse complement strand
ACGATGACCTCGAAATCCGCACCGAAGTTGGTTCGCCTTTCGATGGATGGGATGAGACCAACAACGGCGGGGGCGATGCAGGCGACCTGCCTGAAACCGCACAAAACACCGCGGGTAACTCCATCCCCGCTATCCGAGGCACCTTAGACACCGACGATGTAGACATGTACGCCATCTATATCGACAACCCCAACTCCTTCTCCGCAACGACCGTCGGTAGCACCAGCATCGATACCCAGCTCTGGCTGTTCGATGCCAACGGCAAGGGTGTCGTCTTCAACGATGACAGCAGAGGCACGGTGCAGTCCACCATCGACAACTCCACAGGCTGTATCCAAGCGCCTGGACTCTACTACCTCGCCATTAGCCGATACAATCGCGACGCCGTCGGCTGTGAGGGAGGGCTCATCTGGAATAACACGCCTTACACGGGAGTGCGCTGTCCTGACGGCCCCGAATCGACCTCCCGTGTCACAGGCTGGAGCGGCAGCACTGCGTCAGGGAACTATATCATCCGGCTCACAGGAGTACGAGGCGCCACGCGCAACAACCCCGACGGCTGTCCGCCACCTGGTCCCGAAGTCTGGCGCGAACAGGAGGACGGTGGGGGCGATGCAGGCGATCTGCCAGGCACTGCACAACTCGTCAATCGCCCCAACTCTAACCCGTGTGTAGACCCTGTTCAGCGCATTCGGGGCAATATGGAGGCCGATGGCGTGGATATGTATGTCATCTGCATCACCGACCCCAACAACTTCTCTGCCACCACAATCGGCGGCGCGACTTGGGATACCCAGCTCTGGCTCTTCCGATGCGATGGTACGGGTGTGGTTGCCAACGATGACACGAACGGACTACAGTCTCGGATAGACAACTCTGTCGGCTGCCTCACCGGGGCAGGCACCTATCTGTTGGCGATTAGCCGATACAATCGCGACCCCGTCGATGCTGGAGGCACCCTGCTGTGGAGCAGTGGTGCCCTTTCGTGCGCTAACAACACGAACCCGATAGCAGGATGGATAGGCTCCACGCTCGCTGCTGGGGCGTACACCATCTTCGTGACGGGGGGCTACTTTGTCAGCCCGCAGGGTTGCGGTGGCAGCGGTTGCCAAGGCGATGTGAACCGCGACGGCACGGTGGATGACGCCGACCTGCTGGAAGTGTTGTTCCACTTCGGCTGTGGCAGATAAACCCTGAACCTATGCCCTACTCCGAGCCCCTCCCGAATGACGGGAGGGGCTTCGTTTTGAGGTATCCTTATTCAACTGCCCCACGGCTAAAGCCGGGGGCTTGCCCTCGCCCGGCAAGCCGGGCAGGGCTTCGGGGCCG
>PSLB01000085.1:0-8541 GCA_040289385.1 Armatimonadota bacterium | reverse complement strand
GAAGGGAGGGAGCGCCGCCTCCTCCCCAGGGCTCAAGCCCGGGGCTCCCGGCGGCGCGTCCAAGAGGTGGGGAATGGAGTTCATCGTGCGCGTTCGGGTTATCCCGCAATCTGGGCGTAACGCACTGGAGGCGCAAGCGGACGGGAGCTTCGTCGCACGCGTGTGCGTCCCGCCTCAAAAGGGACAAGCAAACGAGGCTGTGCGCCGATTGTTGGCGGAGCATTTTGGGGTTTCCCCCTCGTCTGTTGCGTTAGTCTCAGGGGGTACCCATCGGCAAAAGCAGTTCCGCATCTTCCAACATCCTCTAAGATAGGACAAGAACCATGCGCCTCTACTACATTACCTTCGCCAAAACCGAAGAGGCAGAGGCAATAGGACGCGCCCTGCTGGAACATCGGTTAGCCGTTTGTGTCAATTGGTTCCCCATCACTTGTGCGTACCTCTGGGAAGGGGAAATTATTCAAGAGCCAGAAACGGTCTTGATTGTCAAAACTCGCCCTGACCTGTTCCCTGCGATAGAGAGCCTCATTCGTCAGTATGTGGACTATGTGAACTTTATCGGCGAGATAGCCCCTTCCCAGGTCAATTCAGAGTTTCTGGATTGGCTCTCACGCGAAACCCATGAAGAGCCATCAGAAAGCCCCCCCTAAGTAGGGGGGCTTGGCGAGTTTTGTTATGCACGGCGTCGACGCAGAGCTAACCATGCAAGTCCCATACCCAAAGCCAGAAGGCTTGCAGGGTCAGGAACCGTTGTCTATGGGACGTCCAGCAGTTGCGAACCCCGTCTTGTCTGTGGTGTATAGGCAAATCGCCTACCGCCTTATTATACCATTTCACACACTATTCCTCTCTCCACAGAGCCACAGACACTTCAAATAGAGGCTTTCTGGAAACTGGAGCAGGAACGGGTGGTCTGGAGCCTGAAAGGAAACATCTTCCAGAAAGAGTGGGCACTGGCGATCGGTGGCGGCCAGACGCACGACTTCGACCATCGTGCCCAGATCCATCTGATAGGCACAGCTACATACCAGGAGGCGACCGCCTTCCCGAAGCAAGGGAATGGCATTGTAGACCAGTTTCCAGAGAGCCCAGCGGAGCGAATCTTTTTGCCCGCGCTTTTTGGCAATAGCGGGCGGATCTATGAGGATCCAATCGTACGGTTCCTCGTGTTTCCCTGCGTTCTCCAGCCACTCGAAGGCGTTGGCGATCTCCCACGCCGCTTGGAGGTGGTTGCGTTCTGCGTGCTGGTGTGCCAAAGCGATCACTTCAGGCAGGATATCGATGCCTTTGACTACTGCTCCTGCTCGGCTGGCGTAGAGAGCGAAGGCGCCCGTGTAGCAGAATAGATCCAGCACGCGCATGCCCGGTCGGATTTGGGTTGCGAGTTGGCGTCGGTTCTCGCGCTGGTCTAAATAGAAGCCTGTCTTGAGCCCCGTGCGCGTGGGCACCAGAAACTCTAGCCCGTTCTCAATGATAGGAATGTGTTCTGGGACTTCACCTGCCAACACACCGATAAAAGGCATTAGCCCCTCCTCGCGGCGCGATCCCATCTCGCTCCGCTCCAGAATACCTTTCGGTGCACACATCTCCATTAGCACGGGGAGCCACAGCGGCTTAAGCCGCTCGATGCCAGCAGTGCGCACCTGAACGATAAGGTAGTCTGCAAACCGATCCACAATCAAGCCTGGTAGCCCATCCGATTCGCTGAACAGTAGGCGATAGGCATTGGTTGCTTGCACACAGGTTTGGCGGTGGCGCAGGGCGCGCTCGAGGCGTCTTCGGAAAAAGTGCGTATCGATGGGTTCATCGGCAAGTGTGAACAGACGCACTGGGAATCGGCTCACAGGGTTATATGAGCCTACCCCAAGCCAACGCCCATGCGAGTCGGCTACCGTCACCAGCTCCCCCTGTTCCGGGCTCCCCTCCACCGAGAGGATCTCGCCTACCTGCACCCATGGGTAGCCGTGTAGGATTTTCTGCTCTCGCCCTGCTTTTAGCCTCACCAACGCGCGCCTCACGGCAGGAATGATACCCGAAGTGGGGTATACTTTATCGTAGCCTTTACGAAATACCAAAGGCATTCCGGGCGACGGTGAACGGCGACGGCTGTGTAGACGAGACGCAGACCTGCTTCAGGTGCTGTTCGGCAGCACAGGGACTGGCCCTGCCGATGTGAACGGCGAGGGCGCGGTGGATGATGCAGACCTGCTGATCGTGCTGTTCAACTTTGGCAGCGGGTGTTGAGCCCCACCTCTTGGGCGCGCCGCCGGGAGCCCCGGGCTTGAGCCCTGGGGAGGAGGCGGCGCTCCCTCCCTTCCATCATCATGTAGTATAATGCGAGCATGCGGACATCAACGCTACCAGGAATATCCGCAACCGCTATACCGTCTCTCGGGACGGTGGGCCGTCGTCAACCGGCCCTGTAGGGGCACGGCATGCCGTGCCCCTACTTTAGCCGTGGGGTAGTTGACCCCAATTCCCCTCCCCGTGAACGGGGAGGGAATTTTTGTAGAGGCAGACACGCAGGTCTGCCTCTCCTTAACTCGCTTTTAACATTTCATGGGATATGCTGTATGTGGTATGAGGCACTTTGCTGGCTTTCTGGGTCTTGTAGTGCTGACCAGCCTTTGGCTGAGTGGATGCGGGAAGAAGGAGGAAGGCAACGCTTCGTCCTCGTCGGGCGCTTCGGCAAAACTGTCTGGCAAGATTGTCATCGACGGCTCCAGTACCGTGCTCCCGATCTCCGAAGCGTTCGCTGAAGAGTTTCAGAAGCAGTATCCTGAGGTGACCGTTGGGGTCGGCAAGTCTGGTACAGGAGGAGGATTCAAAAAGTTCGGCAACGGCGAGATCGACATCACCGGGGCCTCACGCCCCATTCGAGCCGATGAAGATGCCCTATGCAAGCAAAACGGCATCGAGTATATCGAGATTCCGATTGCCTATGATGCGCTTGCAGTGGTGGTGCATCCCAAAAACAACTGGTGCGACTCGCTGACCGTCTCCGAACTGAGGAAAATTTGGGCGCCAGAAGCGCGCGGGAAGATTACCAACTGGTCACAGGTGCGCCCAGGCTTCCCAAACCGACCGCTCCAGCTGTTCGGGCCAGGAACCGACTCAGGCACTTTTGACTATTTCACCGCTGCGATTGTGGGCAAGGAGAAAGCCAGTCGCCCCGACTATACCCCCAGCGAGGACGATAACATTCTGGTTCAGGGGGTTGCATCCAATGAAAATGCGCTGGGCTACTTCGGTATGGCATACTATGTTGCGAACAAAGATCGCCTCAAAGCGGTCGCCATCGACGACGAGAACCCCCAGAACGGCGATGGCGCCTTCCTGCCCACCGAAGAGAACGTGCTTAATGGCACCTACCAGCCTCTGGCGCGTCCGTTGTTCCTGTATGTGAATACAAAGGCACTGGAGCGCCCTGAAGTGCGTGAATTTGTTCTGTTCTGCCTGAATAATGCCGCCACGCTGGTGCGCGAGGTGGGATACATTCCCCTCCCCCAGAAGGTGTATGAGTTAGCCAAAGAGCGGGTCAATCGGCGCATAACCGGCTCTGCGTTTGGGGCGCATGGCTCGCAGGTTGGCGTGAAACTGGAAGATTTCTACAAAATCGAAGAACAGAGCGAGCATGGGAACCAAAACCGTTAACGAGGCGGAGATCGTGCACGCTGCGGTACGCATGCCGAGGGTCTCTGCCCGTAGCCGAAGGCGCGTGCGCTGGGAGGAGCGGATTGTACGGGCGATTCTGTTCCTGTGTGCCTCTGTTGGTGTGCTCACCACATTAGCGATTGTCGTTATCCTATTCAGTGAGAGCTTGGGCTTCTTTCGTAAAGCCTCGTTGACCGAGTTCCTCACGGGTAGGGAATGGGCGCCCCTCTACAATCCGCCTGCCTATGGGGTTCTCCCCTTGGTTCTGGGCACGCTGCTGACCTCGCTGATTGCGCTTCTGGTGGCAGGACCGATGGGCTTATTGGTGGCGGTCTATCTGAGCGAATATGCCGCTCCACGATGGCGCCGTGGGATCAAGCCCATTCTCGAGGTCTTAGCAGGAATTCCGACAGTGGTATACGGCTATTTTGCGCTGATCTTTGTCACCCCTTTGCTCCAGCGAGTGATTCCGGGACTGGAGGGTTTCAATGCGCTTTCTGCGGGGTTGGTGATGGGCGTGATGATCCTACCGACCATCGCATCGCTCAGCGAGGATGCGCTCTACGCGGTGCCCAACGGTTTGCGGTACGGCTCTTTGGCGTTGGGAGCGACGCGGTTCCAGACCACATGGGGCGTGGTGGTGCCTGCTGCGATGTCGGGTATCTCGTCGGCATTTATCTTAGGCGTGGCACGCGCGGTCGGTGAAACGATGATTGTCGCCATCGCCGCTGGTCAGCAGGCGAACTTCACCTTTAATCCTCTCCGAGCTGTGGAGACGATGACGACCTACATCGTGCGCGTCTCGATGGGGGATGTACCGCACGGCTCTGTGGAATATTACTCTATCTTCGCCGTAGGGCTTCTGCTGTTTGTTATAACGCTGATCTTGAACCTCTTCAGTGAAGCGGTGCGTCGGCGTTATCGGGGGGCACGCGCATGAACCATGCCGCACAACCTGAACTTACACGCTGGCGCGCACGCGAACATCGTCGCGAGGTCGCCTTCCAGCTAATCGGTGCGCTGGTCGTTATGCTTGCTATGCTGATCTTGACGGTCCTGCTCGTCAAAATCTTAGTGGACGGCTTCGCCCGACTAGGCTGGGACTTCTTCAATCAGTTCGCCTCGCGTTTCCCAGAACGCGCAGGAATTAAGGCGGCCCTGGTGGGAAGCCTCTACTTGATGTTGCTGACTGCCGCAATCGCTGTCCCCATAGGCGTGGGTGCAGCCGTCTACTTGGAAGAGTTCGCCCGACGCAACTGGTGGACTCGCCTGATAGAGATCAACATTACCAATTTGGCTGGCGTGCCCTCCATTATTTACGGGCTCTTGGGGCTTCAAGTGTTCGTGCGCATGCTTTGGATGGATCGGAGCCTTATTGCTGGGGCATGCACACTGGTGTTGCTGATTCTCCCCATTATCATCACTGCTGCGCGAGAGGGGCTCCGCACCGTGCCGAATATTATCCGCTATGGCTCGCTCGCGCTGGGAGCCACTCAGTGGCAGACCGTGCGCTATACTGTTCTCCCCGTTGCACTCCCCTCCATCCTGACAGGAGTCATCTTGTCGGTCTCGCGTGCCATCGGCGAAACCGCCCCCCTGCTGGTTATCGGCGCCTATGTCTACATTACGCGTCTGCCCGATAGCCTCACCGCGCCGTTCACCACGCTTCCCGTGCAGATCTACGACTGGATCTCGCGCCCGCAAACCTCCTTCCATCAAAACGCATCGGCGGGCATCATCGTTCTGCTGATTCTCCTGCTGAGCCTGAACGCTGTAGCCATCTATCTGCGCAACCGATTCCAGAAGCGATTGGTGCTCTAATGCCCATCGGGTACAATTGCGCACGATGAGCGAGATGATCACCATCGACGAGTTCAAGCGCGTCCAAATCCGTGTGGCGAGCATTCGCACGGCGGAACCTGTCCCTAAATCGGACAAGCTCTACAAACTGACCGTCGACTTAGGCGACGAGACACGCACCCTTGTAGCTGGGATTGCCGAAACCTACAGCCCCGAATCGCTGGTCGGGCGACAGATTGCTGTCGTGGTGAATCTCCAGCCTGCTACCATTCGCGGAGTAGTTTCTGAAGGCATGCTCCTCGCAGCCGATGTGGATGGCAAGGCTGTTTTGCTCACCCCCGACCGTGAAGTGCCCAACGGTAGCATCGTGCGCTAAGCGATGAAGACGGCTCCCACTTCCCAGCGCGCTCTACCGCCCATTCTCCAGCGAGTATGGCTGGACGAACACAAAATCCGACGCAAAGTGCGCCGGCTCGCCCGCCAAATCGATCGCGACTACGACGGGCTCGTCCCACACTTAGTAACGGTCATGAAAGGGGGACTGTTCTTCCTGACCGACTTAGCACGTGCCCTGACCGTTCCCCATACCCTCGACTTCTTAGCCATTACCAGCTACGGTCCCCATACCCAGAGCGGAGAGGTGCGCATTACCAAAGACTTGGACGAGCCGATCGCAGGGCGCCATGTGATTATCGTCGAGGACATCTTAGACACGGGGCTAACCCTTTCTTACATCTCTCGTAATCTGGAGCGACGCAAACCTGCCAGCCTCAAGGTATGCGTCCTGCTGGATCGTCCCTATCGACGGCTTATCGAAATCCCCATCGCCTACAAAGGCTTCGATGCCCCCGACGAGTTCCTGGTTGGCTACGGACTGGACTGGCGCCAGCAATATCGGAGCTTGCCTTATATCGGGATCCTCAAGCCTGAGGTGCTTCGGGCAGGAATGAACGGCTAAGGGAATCTCAGGGATGCACCTGAAAGACATGCTGCACGCTCTACTGTTTGCGGCAGAGGCGCCCCTGCCTTTGGAGCGGCTGGCAGAGGTCGCAGGCGAGTCACCTGACGCGGTTGAGCAAGCACTCAAGCAGCTTCAGCAAGAGTTGGCACAAGCGGGTCCGATCCAGCTGGTGCAGATTGCAGGAGGGTATCAGCTGGCGACGAAGCCCGAATATCTGTTCTATCTGACTCGCCTTCTTAATCCGCCGCCGAGACGACTCTCGCGCGCCGCCCTCGAAGTGTTGGCAATCATCGCCTACGAGCAACCCGTTACCCAAGCCCAGATCGATGCCCTGCGCGGGGTAGATAGTAGCCATACCGTGCGCCAACTGATGGCACGCGGGCTGGTGCAAGAGGTTGGGCGCAAGGACGCACCGGGGAGGCCCGTTCTGTATGGTACCACCGAGCAATTTCTCCATTACTTCGGGTTGAATAGCCTCGAAGAGCTTCCTGAGCGTCCTGAAACACCTCCTCCCCAGCTTGGATGACACGCACCAATAAGCCCGCAGAGAATCGACGCGACTTGGTCAAAAACCGTACGATACGGTATCGGGAAACGCTCTTGCAGAAGTTAGCGAGGAATAGACAAACCTCTCTACCGATCCGATTCCAGCAATAGTCCGATGAGTAGGGCACACGCGATAAGTAGAATGGCGGCCCCGCAGTAGCGCACTGTGAGCCGATCGCGATCGCGTGCCAGCCATCCCAGATGCGCCAAAGCCAATATCGGCGTCATCAGCAGAAGCCCAATACCGAAGTGAATGAGCCAGTTTGTCGTGTCGCCCTTCAGGAGATGCCATCCCCATCCGCCTGCCATCAGGATAGCACTCCAAAAAGTGAGGCGCCCATAAGTTTCGGCAAGGCTTTGCTCTAACTCACCCCGCATCTTCTTAACCCGGAGGCCAAGTCAGATGGCGCCCGCCTAACAGGTGCAGATGGAGATGATAGACCGATTGTCCTGCATCGCGGTTTGTGTTTACCACCACACGATAGCCCCCTGCTTCGATGCCCTCCTTGCGGGCAAGCTCGGCGCAGACCCAGAGCAGATGTCCTAGCAGGGCGCTCTGTTCAGGGGTGACCGCCGTTAAGTTGGTGATATGGGTGCGTGGGATGACAAGAATATGCACGGGCGCCTGCGGATTGATATCGCGAAAGGCGAATGCATGTTCGTCCTCATAGACCACTTGGGCAGGAAGCTCGTGTTGGACGAATTTGCAGAAGAGGCAATCAGCCATGCGTCTTCCCTCCTGAAGCGCGTTCGTTGCGTAGTTGGCGAAGAAATGCACGCACACGCGTCAAAGTCTCTTTGTGAATTTGCGCCACATCGTCTGGCTTAAGCGAGAGAACATCCGACACCTCTTCGAGTTTTTTAGGGGGCTCGCCCTCTAACCCGTAGAGCATTTTGACCACCGCCCACTCTACGGGCAGAAGGATTTCCTTTGCTCGCGCCCATGCTTTGGGCGGGATAGAGGCTTCATCATCGTAGACGATGCGCACAATCGATGACTCTGAGTTATAGCGTCGTTCCCAGTTGAGGACGAAAGGCTCCACTTGATCGTAGCTCATCGTCTCCACGATGTAGCCTTCTGCCCAGAAGCTGCGCCGCCCGATCTGCGCCTCCAGCCCGGGCACCGCTTCGAAGATACGGTGCGAGGTACTGCGCTTGATATTGCTCACCACATCTGCCAGCGCGTCGACGGGCTTGAAGCCGAGCACCAAATGCACTTGCTCTCGCGTGAGTCGGAAGGCGATAAGTTCGTAGTCGTAGCTTCTACACACTTCGGGCAGAACCTCACAGAATATCTTGCTCACGCGTTCATCGAGGAGCGGTTTTCGTTCGCGCGCATAAAATGCCATAATCGCATAGAGGCGATAGGCACTCGAACCACCCGTGCGCAGTTTCTCGAAAGGCGACTGCGCCTTGCGAGCCGACCGCTTTGTCTCCACAGGTGCTTGCTTGGACATCGTTTGGACGCACCTCCATTACAACAGCCGTCATGAACCCCATGGCTAAAGCCAGGGGCTTGCAGCTAGGACGGGTGGCCCGCCGCGTACGACCGCATACGTGCGACCCTGCGGGTATTCTCC
>PSLB01000084.1:0-10061 GCA_040289385.1 Armatimonadota bacterium | reverse complement strand
CAAGAGCCATCCCGCGACCGGTGCCTTTGGCCTTCGCGACCAGGGGTGCCGCGTGTTGCTCCTCGGTTGGTTGGAGCTTGACCATCAGCGTCCGGTTCATGTTTTTAGTATACCCCAGACAGCTCAGTGGGTGTAATGGAAGGATGGAAGCCGCCCTTCCTCCCCGCGCCTGAAGGCGGGGGCTTCCGGGCGGCGACGACGGTGATCGTTTAGAAAAATGGGGGAGCTCAAGGGGGCTGTAATCCCCCAATTCATTGGGGGGGATACACGGACCCCCGCCCTGCGTGCATCAGGAATAAGGATGCCCCTCAATTGATTGAGGGGAGGACGTCACGGCTCTAACCCCAGCGCATGGAGCTTCTGCTCAGTAACGTGGTCAGGGTGCTGGAGGGCATCCATGCCGATCTTGTGGCTTCATTCGTATCGCCACGGCCTCCTTTGCAACAGAATAAACCAAAGTACCTGGATTGGCCTGTTCCTGAACAACCGCCGATTCCGACTGGATGAGAATATCCGCATCGATCCCTTTCTCTGCCAATCGCCAACGGATACGCGAGAGGGTTGCCCGTCTTTGGAGAACGGGTAGTTGGGGGTCGATTACCACGAAGAGATCCCAGTCGTTATCGGGTCGAGCTTGGTGGCGTGCACGACTGCCGAAGAGCCAAATCTAGCGCACCGCACACCCCGCCTTGTGCACCTCCTCGTGTATTACCGTACGCATCGTTTGGACAATTTCGCGGGCTTGCATAGGAGATGCCCAATTATACCTGTTGGGTATACTTATCGCCGTGCGTTTTTGGTGGTCGCATAGGGGCGAGAGCCCTCTGCCTATTCGTAACAAAGCGTTGGCAGAACAAGCCCTCACTCACCGCTCCTGCACCGAGGGCAATCTCCATGCCAGCAACGAGCGTCTGGAACTGTTGGGCGATGCGGTCATCGGCTTAGTCATCGCCGAGTATCTGTTCCAACGCCATCCCGACTGGGATCAGGGGCAGATTTCGAAGGCGCGTGCCAGCCTTGTGCGTGCCAGCGTGCTTTGCGAGGCATCCAAGCGGGCAGGACTGGCACCGCTGATTAGGCTCAGTCCTGCTGAAGAGCAGGCAGGGGGGCGGACGCGCGCCTCCATCCTAAGCGACGCCTTCGAAGCGGTCGTTGGCGCCATCTACCTCGATCAGGACTACAAAACCGCCCAAGAGTATGTGCTGACCCATCTCCAACCCGAACTCCAAGCCCTTGAGGAAGGGCGCATGCCCGTTCAAGACTACAAGTCTATGCTTCAAGAACGCACTCAAGCCTGGTGGCGTGTCATCCCCATCTATGAGGTCATAGAGGAACGCGGCATGCCGCACCAACGCACCTTCGTGGTTCAAGTGCGCCTCAAAGACCTCATCATCGGGCGGGGCAGCGGCTCCAGCAAAAAACAGGCAGAGCAAAAAGCCGCAGAAGAGGCGCTCCACTACACCCAACAAAACAGGAGGCTCATCGATGAAACCCTTTGCTGAAATCGGCGTTTTCGGAGGCTCAGGATTCTATTCGTTTCTCGACAAAGTTGAAGAGGTCAAGATCGACACGCCCTACGGTCCTCCCAGCGATTTGATCGCCATCGGCGAGGTCGCAGGACGCAAGGTCGCCTTTCTTCCACGCCACGGACGCAAGCATAGCATCCCCCCACACAAAATCAACTATCGGGCGAACCTTTGGGCGATGAAAGAACTGGGGGTCAGCCGTATCATCAGCCCGTGTGCCGCTGGGTCACTCCAGCGCCACGTCAAGCCAGGCGACTTCGTGGTGGCTGACCAATATGTAGATCGCACTCACGGACGCACCGATACCTTCTATGAAGGTCCGACAGTCCACCATGTCTCGCCTGCCGATCCCTACTGCCCCGTCTTGCGCCAACTGGCTATTGAGGAGATTCGCGCGCACGACATTCCCGTCCATGAACGGGGCACAATCGTGGTCATCAACGGACCCCGCTTCTCCACCAAAGCGGAAAGCAAATGGTTCACCGCCATGGGCTGGGAGGTTATCAATATGACCCAATACCCCGAAGCCTACCTGGCGCGCGAGTTGGCGATGTGCGTGGTCAATGTATCGCTCATTACCGACTACGACAGCGGCCTAGTCGCCGAAGGAGAGGTCTCGCCCGTGACAGCGGAAGAGGTCATGCATGTGTTCCATCAGAACGCAGAACGCATCCGCAAAGTCATCTTCGGGCTCATCGCAAAGATTCCCACCGAGCGCAACTGCCCCTGCCCTAAAGTACTGGACTACGCCAAAGTGACGGTATAGCCGCACTTGGGCAACAGTGGTGTATAATATCTATGCTCGCCTAAGGCGACGCTAAGGGAGGCGAAACAATGAGAAAGAGTTTACTGATAAGTGCAACGGTGCTCAGCGGGCTGTTGTCTCTTCTCGACACCCGCCCAGGCGGGGGCGCCGGTCTGACGCAGTTGCCTGCTGCCGGCTTCCCGATTCATCCGGGACCGCCGACCCTAAAGCCGGTCTTCCGTCACGTACACGGGTGTTTTGCGTCTTTGGTCCACTCCCGGCGACGGCAGCCACAAGGGCCACGCTGATAGATTATACCCCAAGCAACCACCGTTATCTATCGGACGTCCAGCAGTTGCAAACACCCTGCGCCCACCTCTGTGATAGTTCTTCTCAATACTTCGGAAAGCGGTTGCCCGTCGGCTGAATGCCCACAGGTGCCACCAGTAGGGCGTCCCATTCCATCGCGTAAGGGGGCTGAGAGTTCAACGGAAGCCACTCTAAATGCAACAGATAGTCGCCTGCTTTCAACCCCACTGACCCTAGTGAAAACCACGCGAACTGATCGGCATAGGCACTATGCGCACGCTCGGGTTTTAGTTCGCTTTCACCCTGCGCCATTGGCGCGCTCGCTTCCGAATCCTGGAAAATCTGCCAGCGTACCTTGCCCAGAGAACGATTCGATTGCAAGCGCACTGCAAGCCAAAAGGTGTAATTCCCATCCGTCCGCAGGTTGAGCGTATAACGTGCATAGAAACTCCCAACGAGCGGACTGCGCACCCATAGCGTCGCGCCACCACTGGCACATGCATCGCGTCGGACAGTGCCGAAACTGTGATTACGAGTGGCTTCTGCCTCTAACCAACGGTAGGGCATATAGGCACGCTCCGTCTCGAACCAAGCAGAGCGAACCGAATCGAAGCCCGAAGCGCGATCCTTGCGGTAGAGCTCCTGCGCCCCCTGCAGGTTAAACCGCAGTATCTCCGGATCTTGCCCACCGACGGGCGTACGCTTGAGCAGTTCTTGGGCACGCTGAACCCACTGCTCCACGCAACTTTCACATAAAGGGATTGCCGAGAAACCCCGCACCCGAACGGGAACACTGCCCACGCGCACACGCACTGTATCCCCTCGAGCTTCCAACCGAACGGGTTTCCCATCCAAATCGATGGCTTCCAGCGGATTGCGATCTGCCCGACGCAGAACCACCTCCTGATCGCCATCGGGAGACCACAGAGCCAGCTCCACTTGGGTAGCGGTCTGCATCTTGCCCGCCTTGTCCACGCTCTGAACTTCCACCGTACGCCAGAAGCCCGGCAGTGCAAACCCCCATAGCACAGGACGCTGATCGCGTGCGGAATCTTGGGGAACCCACCAGCCTGAAGGGTACTTTTGAACGCTCGTGACGCCCCACAACCCCTTGGGAAACCGAACAAACTGGGGCTTCTCAGGCGGGCTGTCGGTACTTTGGAGTGTCGACCACACGGTCGGAAGCTGATCCATCGGGATCTCCCAAAACAGCTTCCTAATCCCCAGCGAACGGGCTCGTGCCTGCAAGAGGCTGGCACGCTCCGCATCCAGCCCACTGGCTTCTAACCACACAGCATGGATCGGGTAGACCTGTGTCTCCGATTCGGCGACTGCTACTGTCAATAGAGTGCCCCAGAGGGACTGCCATGCGGCATCCAGCCGAATACCGTTGGGCACAAGCGGAAACCGAAAGGCAGGAGGCAGTTCCAACTCCGTGGGATCGTCGGCAGGGCGTATCAATAGGAATTCCGCCTCTGAAGTCGTTGCTTGCAGAGCCTCGCGCAAGCCCGCAAGCAAATTGTTCCATCGCTCTGCCAGAAACGCATGGTAATCGTTCCAGAACTGGCTGCGGCTTGGGTCTATCTCCTGAGTCTTGCGGGGATCCTCGGCATCGACCAGAAACGGGAGCCCGCGCCCATCGCGCCAAAGGGGGATTAGGCGCGATGCTTCCGCATAACTGCTAACGCCCCCACTTAGATCCCAGGCGCGCTCCAGCTCAATCAAATGGGGATAGCGGGCGCGCAGAAACCCTTCCCACTCCGTACGCGCTAACTTGCTGGTTGGGAAGCCAGCGAGGGTCAGGGCATCCCAGCCTTGTTCTACGACCCAGCCCCGAAAACCCACTTGAGGACGACGCTTCTGTAGCAGCGCCATCAACCGATCGCGATATTGATCCCAGCCTTCCCAGAGACCGGGAACCGCTTGAGACACAAGAGGATAGATCAACAACACACTTTCGACGGTATCACCTTGAGCGTAAAGCGCATGACCTTCACTCAAGGCGACCTGTGTCAGCGTGCGCAGGTTGGGTGTATCTGCAGGCGACACGGCGATAAGGGCGCGTGTCGCCCCGTCCAACTGGATGGAATAGACACCCTCCGCGTTGCCCATCGTGCGATAGCGCTCCGGTGCACAGAGCCAGCCTTCCGTGCGCGGCAGCCCACGCAGGCAGAGCCACCACGCCAGCCCCGACGATTCCAGCGTCTCCAGAACCCGGCGCCACTCCGCTTCACTGGGCATGGTAGGCAACACCAGCACCATCTCGCCAACCCCATGCGCTTTCAGCTGGCTCACTTGCTCGGCAAGTCGCTCTGCAGGAGCCGATACCACCACTGCCAGGGTAGGCGTCGGCGCAAGCGGGAGCGAATCGGGAGACGGCACAGCTGGCATGCTTATAAAGCAGGGCTCGCCTGCACCAAGTTGGAGCGCAACCCCAACCACCGCCAGCCATGCCACCAGCCTATACAGAACGCTCATTAGGCTTCAGGGATAAAACTGATATGCTCGTTGACTCGGCGCGTGAAGCTGGCAAGGAGGCGTGCGGCATTCTCGACATCCGCCAACGCCAGCAGTTCGCACGGCGTGTGCATATACCGAAGAGGCACGGAGACCAACCCCGTCGCCATACCCGCACGGCTAATCTGCATCGCATTCGCATCGGTGCCCGTGCCCCCGCCCGCCGCTTCAATCTGGTACGGAATGCCTTCCGATTCGGCGGTTTCTACTAACATTTCGAACACGCGCGGGTTGATGTTCGCGCCCCGACAGATCACGGGACCTTTGCCCGGCAGAATCTCGCCCACACGCTTTTTATCGACCGAGGGATAGTCGGTGGCGTGGGTTACATCGACCGCGATGCCCACCAGAGGATCCACGCCGTAGGCACTGGTACGCGCCCCGCGAAGCCCAATCTCCTCTTGTACCGTTGCGACAGCGAACACAGCAGCAGTCGGGCGGTCTTCAGCTAGCAGGCGCAACGCCTCCGCCACAATAAAGGCGCCCATCTTATTGTCGAACCCGCGCGCCGTCGCGAAGCCGTTGCGCAGCTCGCGAAACTCAACATCGATGGTGACAGGGTCGCCTATCCGCACCACCGACTGCGCATCCGCCTTACTGGTCGCCCCAATGTCGATCCACAGGTCGTGAAGTTTCGGGGCTTTCGAACACTCCTCGTCTTCCAAAAGGTGGATAGGCTTCTTCCCGATCACACCTGCCACTGCTCCCGATCGCGTGTGGACCAACACACGCTGTCCCACAGGGATGACGGGGTCGTGTCCGCCGATAGGTCCAAAGTAAAGAAAACCCTCCTCAGAGATATACTTCACAATAAATCCGATTTCATCCATGTGTCCGGCGAACATCACGCGCGGTTTGCCCGTGGGGTTAAGGGCGGCGATCACATTGCCCATCACATCGGTCTGGACACTATCCGCAAACTCGCGCGTGTAGCGTCGGTACAACTCACCTGCTCGCTGTTCATAGCCAGATGGCGAAGGGGTGTTGGCAATCTGCCGAAAGAACTCCAGCGACTCTGCTCTCATTGTTCCACTCCTGTTAGGGTATTGAGTAAGTTCACCACTTCGATAGCGCTCAGCGCCGCTTCGGCACCTTTGTTGCCGACTTTGCCGCCTGCGCGTTCTAACGCCTGCTCGAAAGTCGCGTCGGTCAGCACGCCGAGCGTTACGGGCACGCCCGTTTCGCTCATAATCTGCATCAGAGCAGAACAGACCGATCCGCTGATATGATGGGCATGCTGGGTCTCTCCTTGTAAAACTGCTCCCAAGCAGATGATGGCGTCGTAGCGTCCGCTTCGCGCGCACCACCCTGCCAGGAGGGGGATTTCCCAACTGCCAGGCACGGTGTAGACATCGATCTGGTTGGCATCCGCACCGTAGCGCAACAGCGTCTGGATCGCTCCTTCACGCAGGCGTTCCGTAATCAGCTCGTTGTATCGGCTGACCACAATAGCAAATCGGAACCCGTGCGCATGCATCGTGCCCTCGAAATGGTGCATGGCAATACTATACCCGACAGCCCAATTAGAGAAACGGGGGAGCGCGAGGGGGCTGTAATCCCCCCAATTCATTGGGGGGATACACGGACCCCGCCGCTACAGCATTGACAACCGTTTTGCGGCATGTTGCAGACGTGAACGGTGCTTTGAATATCTACCATCGCGCATTCCAGGTATCTCCCATCAAGGGGAGTAGTGGCCGTGTGGCGCGGCCTGTGGTCGTGTCATTCCGTCTGGGATGGCACGGCGTCGCCGGACCGGAGCGCAGGGAGAAAGCCCTGCGTGCACCCGGAATAAGGATGCCCCTCCACTGATTAAGGGGAGGACGTCACTCGTCTGCACGCCCGCGTGGTACGGTGGTCGGCGCGTCGATAATCGCTTGCGGGGGCGCGTAGACAAACACATGCTCGCTGACCTTCTCCACGCTCCCCTCGATCGCGTAAGCCACGCCGTTCAAGAAGTCGATAATCCGTTCCCGAACGCCTTGAGGGGCAGAGGCTAAGTTTAGAATCTGTTGGATGCCCTCTTTTAGTCCGTCGGCTGCTACGCGAGCGTCCTCGAAGCTATGCACCTCGCGCCGAATGGCGATATGGTAGGCGTGGAACCGTCGATAGCGTATCGAGGTGTCCGTTCGGGGGGTCGGTACTGTTTCCGGTTCTTCTTCGTCTGTGCTACCGCTGACCCAGTCCTTGAGTCGTGCCCATAGGGACGGTCGGGTTGCTTCGTAAGCGTCATCCTCATCTTTGTAAGGCTTCATTGTTAACCTCCTTGTCTCCTGCGTTCTCCGAAGAGCGCGGTGCCGATGCGCAACATATTACTGCCCTCCTCGAGGGCGACCTCGAAGTCGTGGCTCATCCCCATCGAAAGCCAGACCCGATTCGATTCTGGCAAGCTTTCGTAAAGCCGTCGCAGGGTCTGGAACGCTTTGCGAATACAGGGCACCGATTCTGTGTAGGGAGCCAATCCCATAACTCCTTGCAGCGCCACATTTGGCATCTGCAGGGCGTGCTCCACCAGATCGGGCACCTGTTCGATAGGCGCCCCTGCCCGAGTCGCCTCCTCGGATAGGCGGACCTCTATCAGCATCGGCTGGATAATGCCTAATTTCGACGCTGTTTTTTGGATTTCCTGCAAAAGAGAGAGCCGATCCACACTCTGAATCAGCCGGAAACGCCCGGTAACATACTTCACTTTGTTGCTCTGTAGGTGTCCGATAAAGTGCCAGCGGATGTCGGTGGGGAGCTGGGGGATCTTTTCGCGCGCCTCTTGCCAGTAGTTCTCGCCGAAGTCGCGTTGCCCCATCTGCCACGCCTGCTCGATCTGGGCAACGGGCACGCCTTTGGAGACAGCGACAATGCGGATCGTGTCGGGATCGCGCCCGACTCGCGCACAGGCGTGGGCGATGCGTTCCTGTATGGCATACCAGTGCTCAGAGAGCCGATTCGGAGGGTGCATGCTCTTGCCCGCTTGCATGCTGGGCCGCTTCAGCATAGGCTTCGTCTAAGGTACCGCTCTTATGGCGTTTGACCAGATGTTCCAGCCGTCCCGTCTCCATAAACCAGACACGCTCGGCGATATTCGTTACATGGTCTGCAATCCGCTCGAGGTAGTGCGCAACCAATAGGAGCCAGGAAGCCGCAACGACCTGTTCGGGATGTTGGCGCATCATCTCTTGGAGTTGCGCCCGGATCTGCCGATAGACCGCATCGGCATTATCGTCGTTCTCGCAGACTTGGAGGGCGCGTTGGAGATCGCGCTTCACAAATGCCTCAATCGCGTCCAGCAGCATGCGTCGAGCGATCTGCGACAGGCGCGGGATATCGACTGTGGGCACTTCCGTATGCTCGTGATAGATCTTGCGTACAGCCTTGGCGATATCGACCGCGTAGTCGCCGATGCGTTCGATATCGGTGATCATCTTCATCACGGTGCCGATAATCCGCAGGTCGCGCCCTGCCGGTTGCTGAAGGGCAATCATGCGAAGGCAGTGCGCCTCGAGGTCGACATCCATTTCGTCGACCTCGTCATCGCGTTGGATGACCTGTTCAGCACGTGCGCAATCGCGTTTCTGCAAGGCATCGACGGCTTCCGCGACCATCGACTCCACGATGCTCGCCATCGCCAGAACTTTGGTTTCCAGAGCGTTCAGCTCCGCATCGAAGGCTTGGCGTGTAATCATGCTGGCTATTATACCTATTTTATACGGATGCCCTCACACCAAACGGAGCGGATTATCGCCCCGCCCAGCACATAGGTCAGATCGCGCCAGTCCCGGCTCGCGAGTGTGAGAAAGTCGGCACGCGCGCCCGGCACCAGAGCGCCCCGATCGGATAGCCCTAATGCCGTCGCCGCGTTAACCGTACTGGCGACAAGCGCCTCGGCGGGGGTCAGGCGGTGAAGACGCACCGCCAGCGCAAGGGCATATTGCATCGAAAAGAGAGGGCTTGAGCCAGGGTTGAGATCGGTGCCGATTGCAAGGGCTCCGCCCGCTTCAATCAGCGCACGCGCCGGTGCTGGCGGTAAACCCAGATGGAGATTCACACCTGGCAGAATCACGCCCACGGTCTGGCTGTTGGCTAATGCTCGAATCTGGGTCTCGCCAGATGCCTCCAGGTGGTCTACCGAGCGCGCACCGAGCCGAACGCCCAACTCCACGCCCCCAAGCGTATGAAACTGGTCTGCGTGAAGCTTGACCACAAGCGCGTTGCGCCGTGCTGACTGCAGAATCTGTTCTGCCTCCGACACCGTGAACGCCTCACGCTCCACGAACACATCTACTGCTTGCGCCAGCCCCTGGCGAGCCACTTCGGGAATCAGACCCTCGCACACCGATTCCAGATAAGCCGCGCGATTCTCAGCAGGAGGCACATGGATCAACAGAGTAGGCACAAGGGTGATCGGGTGGAGCTTTTGGCGCAGAACTGAGATGGCTTCCAGCATGCGCCGCTCTGCTTCGGGAGTTAGTCCGTAGCCTGATTTTACCTCTATCGTAGCGGCACCCGATTGGATCAGCTGATGGAAACGCGGTAAAGCCAACTCCACTAAGTCGCCAATGCTGGCTTGCGCGGTGTGGCGGACGGTGTGATAGATTCCGCCCCCGTGTGCCAGAATCTGTTCGTAGGAGACGCCTTGGAGGCGCGCCTCGAAATCGTCCAGCCGATCGCCCGCCCACACAGCGTGGGTATGGGGGTCGATGAGGGCGGGCACGACGGCACTGGCTTCCAGATCGATGGTTTCGCGTGCGTTACCTTGCCAATCGGCGCGCGCCCCCAGCCACACGATGCGCCCTGCATGCACCGCAAGGCAGGCGTCGGAGAGGCAGTGGATGTGGCTGTGTTCCTGCCCTCGGTGAAGCCCAAGACGCATCGGACTGACCAACTGTGCAATATTAACAAACAGGCGGTCTACTTGCATCGTGTTCGGTCATGAACCCCATGGCTAAAGCCAGGGGCTTGCAGCTAGGCGC
>PSLB01000083.1:0-10130 GCA_040289385.1 Armatimonadota bacterium | reverse complement strand
TTGAAAGCAATGGGAGAGAGCGCTTGCTTGACTCGCTGTGCGGCATCGAGCGTTGCCAGCAAGTCCGCGTCGGGTTCTATGAGGATCGTGACCGTTTGGTACAATCGTGAAGGTGCAGGGAGGCTCTATCGTGGGCTTCAGCAGGTCTACCGAGCGGCGCAGGAGCTGAAGTTATCGAACGATGTTCTGCAGGAACTGAACGCGTTTCGCAAACAGCCTGAGATCGACGCAATTATCGAGCGGTACAAAGCCGAGTCGGGGGATTAGAAGGGGTGTCGCAACTCCAGCACGAGCCGTTGCTGATCGCGCGGGACGCTCGGATCAGGACGCTCTTCATAGTGAGTCCACTGGACACCGAGCATGAGAAAGTGTTCGGAATCTATCTTGCGTTCGGTGGATAGGTAGAAGGTGTGGGCGATGCCGTAGCGTTCGCCGAACTTTTCGGAGTCGATGCGGTAGCCCACATCCCAGCGCAGACGGTCGGCTTGCTCGCCGAGGAGGGTCAGCCCCCCGCGTCGGACACGCCGATTCTGCTGGTCGTTCCACTCGATGCGATAGTCTCCGCGCAGGCGTACCGTCGGGTTACAGCGCCATTCCACGCCCCAGTTAGAGAAGCCTGTCGGTTGGAGGGCCGAGCCAAGCACGACATGGGGGTTCGCCTGTTCGGGATGGGTCTGGAACTCGTGGCGGATGCTCCAGCGTGAATCGAGCTGGTAGCCGAACTGGTAGTTGCGCACCAGGTAGAGCCGCCCATCTTGATAGGTGCGCGTCTTGTAGTGGAGTTGATATTTCAGACGCTCGTCGGGCGCCGATTCTATCTGGTAGTAGCGGTCTACAGCGCGCCCCTGCCCCGGCACATAAAGCCCCACATACCCGCCTGAAATCTTGCGTCCGAACAGAGTCGCTTGCCCTGTGAAGTGCTTGTTCTCCTGTTGCCACAAATGGCGATCGGCGAGCGCCCCGTAGCGGAAGTCAAACTGAAGCCCCTTGAGCCAAAGCAGGTCGAACGGGCGTGCAGACTGCACCACCAAGTGCGACTGGGCTTTAGTGTTGGTACGGTCCGTGCGCCACTCTTGATAGTTGGCGCCGACGGACAGCACGCCGAATGCCGATTGGGTGAGACCTGTAGAGAGTACCCGCGTGCCGTTCTGGTTTTCTTTGCCGTTGCGTGTTTCGGTGAAGGTGAGCTTCGCGCCGTTTTGGAACTGATACTCCATCCCCACCTGCTGGCTGGTCTCGTCGGGTGCGCCGTCGCGATCCGCTTGAGCATAGGCGAAGTTGAACTTCAGGCGCGGATTTGCTGTATACGCCATCTGATGATAGCGCCAGCGTTCGCTGGGTGCCCCGTCGGCGCGGGTCCGGCGCTCCTCCAGAGCCAAGTTGAGGTTGCGTACTGCCGTAGTGCCAAGGCGGTAGAACTCAGTGGTCTGATACAAAGGATTCGCTAAGCTACCCCCTATTTGCCGTCGCTCGGTGTAGGTACTAAACTGCCCCAAGCGAAACTGATACTGGAGATCGCTACGGGTATACTCGTCGCGATAGAGCCCCTCTGTCAGTTTGTCCGATTGGTACGCATCCGCTTGATGTCCAATCTTCAGCGAGCCGCTGGGTTGCCACAGCACACGGTAGCGGTTGCGATGGTTTCGAATCTGCTCTAATGGGTTCTGTGCGTTAAATTGGAACAGTTCGAGTTGGAATCTCTCGGAGGGGCGCAGGCGAGCAGTCCAGTCGTGCTGGCGGAACCCAAGAAGCTGGATAAAGAAGTCGCGCTCTGGATCAGCGAGATCGTGTGCCCGCGCGAAATCCGCATCTACTTGGCGCTCGTTGTAGTGGAACTCCCACTTGGGGGCCATCAGGCGGTAGCTGGTACGTTGGACACCGGCGCCGATGGCGTGTACCTGCATGCGTGCGATTGCCAGTCCGAAGCCTTTGATGGTGTAGCTAACATCCCAGTCGGAGCGTCCCATTCCGGATTCGTTGTGGAACAAGGTGCGCTCGAATCGGGTGAGGTCGCCCAGTCGGTTGAAGTTCGGTGAGATGGTGCGCTCGTACAGGCGCACCCGAAGTGTGGGAGTACGCAGTTGCCAGAGGGTGCCCTCGGCAGTCCCCTCGCCTGTGCGGTCTGCTATTGCGAAGCGTTTCAGCTGGAGGCTCATCTCCTTACTGGGCTTGAGTTCGACTCGCTGAAGCGTGCGCTCCAGTCCTAGCTCTTTAAGCACTTGGGGCACATCCTCGGGCTTGAGCGGTTCCTGCGGATTGTGGAACTGGCGAACCTCTTCTGCCAGGCGTTTTTGCTCTTCGGGCGTCAGGTTGGGCAAGCTCTTGGACACTGACCGACGCAGGTGTTCGACCTCTATCTGCTCGGTTTTGAGTTGGAGCTGTTCGCGCTTCAAGTCGCCCGTTGGGGTGCGCACGGTCCCCTCCTGCGCCACGAGGCTCAGTCCCTTTTGGCGGACCTCTACCTGTGTCTGATTGCGTTCTATGCCGACTTCGCGTGCGAGTTGCTCTTTATCGGCTTCTGCGAGGTCGCCGAAGCGTGTGAAGCCCTGCCCGACACTCTGTTGAGAGCGTACCAGCTTGAGCCACGGCAGATTGAAGGTATACTGCTGGCGTTTGATCTCAGCGTCGCCCTGAGCCACTTGCGTCTGACTGAACTGAACCGTGCTGTTAGGCGCCAGTGCGAGGGTCGATTCGAACTGCTCACGCACCAGTCCGCGCTCGCGTTGCCAGTCGCCTTTGGCGGGGTCGTTCAGGTCTTTGAACCGTTCGAAGCCTGCTTGTACCGTGCGTCGCCGATAGTGGAGCGTCAGGCTTTTGCTCTGAATCTGGTAGGCACGCTCTTCAATTGCGCCTTTCTCGTCTTGAATCCGCAGGGTACTCTGCTGGAGGGTACTCCCGCCGAGGTTCAATCCCAGTGTATAGTCGTAGCGTTTTAGTCCTTTTTCCTGTTCCCAGCGTTGGAGCAGGTCTGGGTTCAGGTTCGGCTGGGCGCCAAGCATCTTTTGAGCGGAGAACCCCTTGCCGATGTCTTGATAGTTGCCCTGAAACTGGATCGCCCCTGCGTTCATGTTGAGATTCTGCACGATGAACTGGGCGGATTCTGAGACGCCTTTGGGGGCAGGCGGGCTCTTCGGATTGTTTACCGAAGGCATTGCCAGCGATTGGAGCGGGGTGCGCGTCCCTAAGAAGTAGTATCCCTGAAGCGAAGCACGCCCCATCTGGAGCCGATTCTGTAGACCGTAGGCACTCACCTGGTAACTCACCCCTTCACGCGTGGTCTCGGTCATCGTTGGTGCGTAGAGTGCCTGAATACTGCCCGACTGTCCCAGCGAGAGTGCCAGAAAAGGGAACGCATAGGTCGTCTCTGTGCGTTTGCCCTGCGGGTCGTAGCGATAGTGGACCTGAAGGGTCGAGAGTGTGCGAACGGGTGTGAAAAGCGTGAGCGTGCCCGAGCCGTAGTCGATGGCGTAGTCTACATCTCGTATCAGTCGCTTTCCGTCTAAGAAGACGCTCTCACTGTTGGGGACAACGGGGGTAAAGCGCAAGTTGTACGGACCGCGTGTCCCTTTGCCTGGAATAAGGTCGGCGTTGGGGACGCCGAGTTGAGTCGTAGGTGCGGGCGGGCTCGTCGTTGATGAGCCATTGAGATCCTGCAGTGATGCACTCCTCTGAGCGGAGGCGCATGCCACCAGCCCAGCTAATCCGATACACCATCCTATACAGCGCACCGTGATACCCATTCGTTGTATAAGATACCCTATTTTCCGATTATGGCTATTTCAGCGGTATCGACACAATCGGGATAAAGTGCGTGTTTTGCGATGAGAGCGTTGCAGGGCGCGTGCGTGCGCGTTGTTGACGGAGTTGGGCGTTGAACTGTTGTGCCCACTCCGCGAGGGTGGTCGGGTGAGTGAGATCGTGTTGTGAGCGGGGCGCATTTTGGGGGGGGTCGGGTGTGTTGTCAGCAGGCAAGTTAATCGGCTCGTAGGGCGTATCGGCAACTTCGGTCACGATGGGGTTCGCCGGGATTCTGTTGGAGATGCCGATAGGGTTGGTCTGCAGGGCGATGGGTTCGGAAAGATTCGGCTCGACGGGGCTAAAGCGTGGAGTACCGACCCATCGAGGCATATTGGGGCTGACTCGAAAGTTGGACGAGACTTTAATCGAGAGGACCACTTGTGGGGCGACGCATTTCTCTGGCACAGGCCGTGCAGGAGGGAGTTGGGCTTGGGGTTCGGGCATGGCAGTCGCCTGCAGCGTCGCGGATGCAGGCGACTGCAAGCGAGAGGAGGTAGAGGAGTTAAGTGAAGCGCGCGATACAGTCGCAGGATTGAGGTTCATCCAAGCCAGTAGGAGCCCCAGCACAGGTGCCAGTTGCCAGCCTCTGGGGAGCCAGGGATGCCCTCGTAGGCGTCGGTGCATCGTGCTGTCCAGAATCCGCAGGCGCAGATCGCTCGGTGGGTTCACAGATGGCAGTCGACGGATAACCGTGCCGACCGACCTCCATATGGCAACGGTGTGCCGACATGCTTCACACCGTGACAGATGGGCCTCCACGGCGTTCTCTACGAACGGGTTCAGGAGCCCGTCTACATACAGGCTCAATCGCTCTTCCCAATCCGAGCATGACATACGGTTCTACGGACTTGCCTCCGTTTGAGTTAGACGGCGCAGCTGCGCGCATGTCCCGCTCAATTCAGCCATCTTTGAGTAGGCGTGCGATTCGGTCTGCCTGACGCAGGGACGGATCATCTACAAACTGCAGTCGGGGGATGCGCTTCAGATGGAGCCGTTTGCCCAGCAAGCCTTTGATGTACCCCGCAGAACGCCGAAGGCTCTCGAGGGTGTGTTGGCGCCGTGCCTCATCGCCCAGCACGCTTACATAAACCACCGCTTGCGATAGGTCGCGAGCAATCTTCACTCCTGTAATGGTGGCTAAGCCCAAATCACTGCCCGACAGATCCTTCAACAGCACTTGACTGATCTCCTCGGTGAGGAGCGATTCCAATCGTTCCATGCGTCCACCCATCGGCGTCCTCCTTATAGCAGCTCGAGTGTGTTCTCCAATAACACAATACGCCCTTCGGACTGTAATCGTTCCAGCACAGTGCTTAGCACTTGATTGACGAACTCGCTTCGGTTCCCCACGCACGCAATTGCCAGACACGCACGCTGGTGGAGATCGTGGTGATCAACCTCCGCTACGGAGAGGTTGAAATCGTTTCGCAAGCGCCTGGTGACGCTTTGCACAACCTGTCGCTTCTCTTTGAGCGAGCGACACCCTCCGATGTAAAGTTCGACGGTTAAAAGCCCAACGCGTGCCGACATTCGAGCAGATGATACCCGTTATGAGGTATCCTTATGGAGACGATGTTTTGGTGGATGGCTTTGAGTGTGCTTTTGGTCGACCAGCTCAGTAAACAGTGGGCACTTACCGCACTCCGATTTGACCAGTCGGTTCCAGTGATCCCTGGCATCTTTTCCCTAACACTTACGCCCAACACGGGGATCGCTTTTGGTATGCTTTCTGGCAAGGGGTGGCTGACCCTTCCGTTCACGGTAGTGGTGGTGGCTGGGGCAGTGGTCTATCAGTTTCGCGGGCGCCCGTCGCGCGGGATCAGCGCACTGACGGGTTTGTTGGTGGGGGGCGCGTTAGGCAACTTTATTGACCGACTGCGTTTCGGGTTTGTGGTCGACATGTTCGATTTCGTGATCTGGCCTGTGTTTAATGTGGCAGATGTAGCGATTACCACGAGCCTTCTAGGCTTGATGGCAGTGCAGCTGTTTGCTCGTGATGAGCCCTCCCAGACAGAATCATCGCCAGAGGAGCCACGCCTATGATGCCCGAACTGTTCCACTGGGGTCCGATTAAGCTCCATACCTACGGGTTTATGTGGGCGGTGGGCATTTGGTTGGCGGTGTGGCGCGCGCTGCGCGCGGCACCTCGCTACAATATCAAGTCGGATGATGTGTTCGACTTAGCCTTTCTAACGATTGTGGCGGGTGTAATTGGGGGGCGATTGGGTTTTGTGCTGATTTTTTGGCGTTCCTATGCCTCGGATCCGCTCTCGATTCTGCGTGTATGGGAAGGGGGGATGTCTTATTTTGGTGGGTTCGGGCTGGCGATTCTGGCGGGTTGGTGGTTTTTGAGACGGCGTAGATTGGATGTCTGGCGGGTGGCGGATCTGGCAGCACCTTCAGTGGCGTTGGGCTATGCGATCGCACGCATTGGATGCTTCGCTGCAGGCTGTTGCTATGGCATCCCCACCGAACTGCCATGGGCAGTCGTGTTTCCTGGTCATGACCACCCTGTCCATCCCACACAGTTGTACTCGACAGTAATGAATCTGATTATCTTCTTCGTTCTGGCTCGGTTGGAACGGCGGAGTTATCCTGTTGCGCCTACAGGTGCGCCACAGTGGGCGAACGGTCAGCTCTTTGCGCTCTTCTTGATTTTGCATGGGGGCTATCGGTTCCTCAACGAGTTTTTCCGTTCGGGAGCGACCTCGCTCACCGTGCTGGGGATCCAAGTTTTCACCTATGGGCATCTGGTGGCGTTGTTCGTGATAGGGGTGGGGGCGTTTCTGTTTCGCCTGCGTGGGCGAGCGGGCAGGGTCTCGTCCGAGCATGCGTCGGTGAGTCGCTAATCGGCTCCTGAAGGTCTGGGCGTTCCTGCAGAGGAGTGGATGAGGTATACTGAACTTCGCTATGGCTACGGGGCTACAGCAGAAGCGAGTGAGCGTCTCCCGTAAGAGCGGGTTGACCGAAGAGGCGTTCCTGCGCTTGCCTGATGATGGACGCAAGTACGAACTGGTGGCTGGGGAAGCCAAGGAGGTGCCAGCAGGACACGAACACGATGTGATAGGGATTCGCCTAGGTGCAAAAATCCTTCAATCTGAATCAAGTCGTCGGGGCTATGTTGCGGGTTCCCAAGCGGGTTTTCGGATGGTGAGTGGCAACATTCGCAGTCCTGATTGGGCGTTCACTCTCAAGGCGCGTTTGCCTGAAGGCAAGCCTGCCAAAGGTTTCGAAGCGGTTGCTCCCGATCTCGCTGTTGAGATTGTCTCTCCTCACGAGGATGCGACCGATCTGCTCCGCAAGATTGGAGAGTATTTTGCTTCGGGCACGCAGCAGGTGTGGTTATTGTTTCCAGAGACGCGCACGGTGAATGTGTATTATTCGCCGTTTGTGGTGCGCACGCTTTCGGCGGAGGATGAGTTGGATGGGGGCGACCTGTTGCCCGACTTTTGGTGCAAAGTAAGCGAACTATTTGAGCTGGAGTGAGCGACAAACCTATTTTCAGGCTCTGCACCGCTTTTGGGTTGATTAGAAAAACGGGGGAGCGCAGGGGACTGCAATCCCCCCCAATTGATTGAGGGGATACACGGACCCCCGCCCTGCGTGCATCCGGAATAAGGATGCCCCTCAATTGGTTGAGGGGAGGATGTCACGATACAAGGAACGCGGCGCGCATCCACTGGGCGCGTGAGCGACCCGCATGGGTCGGTTCGGGAGGGGGATACACAGCAATCTGGAAGAGGAGCTGATCGGCGTGGTCGCGTAGGGATTCATCGCCTTCGAGCATGGCGCGCATGCGGTAGACGGCAAGGGTGCGTAAGGTCGTTCCCAGAGAGAGGCTCTCGCTATGTCGGAGTGTGGCGATTAACTCTTGCCATTCGGTATCGAGTGCGTCGCGATCCAGCCGAGCGCGCGCCTCGCGTTCCGCTTCGATAAGGGTCCGCAGGGTGCCGCGCAGGCGGGCTACCATGTCGGGCAGGAGCTCGTGTCTTCCCAGCAGTGAGATTTGCACATAGCCTTCGAAAGCGAGACTGCCTTCGCCGTATAGTCCGCGCGTATGGCATCCGAGCGTTTGCAGGGCTTCCAGCCAGCGTGTAATCTGGCGTGCGCGCTGAAGCCCCATCAGATGCACCAACAGCCCCAGCCGCATCCCTGAACCCAGATTGATCGGCGAAGCGGTGAGATACCCCAGCTTAGGGGTGTACCCCCAGCGCAACGGTAAACTGCGCAGAATCGTGTCCCAGTGGTGCATGTGGGGCATCAGGTAATCAGGTTGCCATCCCGCACAGGTAATTTGCAGGCGCAGATGATCCTCCTCATTCAGAATAGCGACAGCACTCCCATCTGCGTTCAAAAGTGCCCAGCGGTGGGGGAGATCGTGGAGCAAGAGGGGACTTAGCACGCGCGCGCCCACCAGCAACGCCTTCTCTTCTAAGGAGAGGTGCGCCAGTTCCAACGCCCTCCCTGCTCCAAGCCCGTGTGGGGCGAGCGCGTCGCGCAGGGTCTGTGCGACCGCCGCCAGCTCTTGCTCCGTTGCACGGTGGGGGAAGGGAGACTCCAGCAGATTGCGCGCCAGCCGAACCCGCCCCGAAATCACTACATCCTGATCTGGGGCAGGTTTCTGCAGCCACGAGCAGACCAGTTCGAGTATCTGATTCATCTTCACTGCCACCGTAAACGCCAGAAGGATTATACCGTTCGTCCGTTATTCCAGCGCCATGGGGTTCTGCAGTTTCGTCAGCGTGAATTCAGAAGGCCATGCTCCGCTAATTGCCCCACGCGTGCTTCAACAGACAGGGTAAGGTATAATCCCTCCTGTGCAAGGAGTGGAGAACAATGTCGGTTCCGTTTCCTGAGAATTCAGATGCCTTCACCGAGCAGATTGCAGAGTTGGCCGAGCGCCACCTGAACCCTGGCTTGGCAAAGGTCTTGCGTTTTGCAGGGTTGGGGGTTGAGTGGTACGCCGAAGGGTGCTACATCTACGATGCGCACGGGCGAAAGTTTTTAGATTGTCTTGGCGGCTACGGCATGTTCGCCTTGGGACATCGCCATCCAAAGGTGGTCGAAGCGGTCAAACGCCAACTGGATCAGATGCCAATGCCCAGCAAGATTATGTTCAACGCACCCCAAGCACGGCTTGCCGAGAAGCTTGCGAAGGTTCTGCCTGGCGACATGCAATATAGCTTCTTCTGCAATTCGGGCACCGAGGCGGTAGAAGGCGCTATTAAGTTAGCACGCAAAGCTACAGGGCGCATGAAGATGATCAGCACCATCGGCAGTTATCACGGTAAGACGATGGGGAGCCTCTCCGCCAGCGGCCGCGAAGTCTACCGTAAGCCCTTCGACCCCCTTCTGCCAGGCTTTGTGCATGTGCCGTTTGGTGATGCCAATGCCGTTGCGCAACATATCGATGATCAAACCGCTGGCGTGATTGTGGAACCGATTCAAGGGGAGGGGGGCATTCGCATCCCGCCTGAGGACTATTTGCCCCGTCTCCGCGCCCTCTGCGACCGCCACCAAGCCATCCTGATTGTCGACGAGGTGCAAACAGGGCTGGGGCGCACCGGCGCAATGTGGGGTGTAGACCATTCTGGCGTTCGACCGGACATCGTCACGCTTGCCAAATCGTTGGGTGGGGGCGTCCTGCCTATCGGTTCCTTCTCAGCAAGCGCTGACCTGTGGGACGAGATGTTCGGCGAGAACCCCCTTCTACACACCAGCACCTTCGGGGGCAACGAGTTGGCATGCGTCGCTGGCTTGGCGACTCTGCAGGTTATTGAAGAGGAAGGGCTGGTAGCGAACGCTCAAGCGATCGGGGAATATCTGCTTCGCGGGCTGCGCCAGATTCAGACGGAATATCCCGACTTTGTGCAGGAGGTGCGCGGGCGCGGGCTCATGATCGGCGTGGAGTTCCACGAGGCAGACTATGGCGAGCTGACGATTACCAACATGATCCAGCGCGGGGTGATCGCTGCCTACACCCTTAACAATCCGAAGGTGATTCGGATGGAGCCCCCGCTGATTATGACTCGTGAGCAAGCAGAGACCGCCCTGCAAGTGTTTGCGGAGTCTGTGAGCGCAGCGCGCGAACTGGTGCAGATGGTGCTTAGCTAAGCGTCGCTCGGTATAGCGCGTTCGTCTCTGTCTCGGTGACGAAGAGCCACTGCCCTCGCGTCCCCCCAAACTCCAGATTGGTCACCGTCGCTGCCGCCCGGAAACCCACGCCTTCAGGCGAGGGGAGGAAGGGCGGCTTTCATCCTCCCATGGCACCCATGGAGCGATCTGTGATATAATCTATAAGGGCACGGCATGCGGTGCCCCTACTGTCCACG
>PSLB01000082.1:0-10159 GCA_040289385.1 Armatimonadota bacterium | reverse complement strand
CCCCCGCCACACGTCGCAGATGTGCTGTCATTGCGGCTATGTCCATCGTTCCAATCGCCGCTCTCAATCACGTTTTTTGTGCCGGGCTTGCGGGTTCGAACTGAACGCCGACCTGATCCTGACCCAAAATAGGCAACAACAGGAGTATCGAACCCTCTGTCGAACACGGGCGGTATGAACATTCGTGAGGCGACCTTTGAGTGGATGGCGCATCGGCAGATTCGATACCTCTTTGGCAATCCTGGCTCGACCGAGTTGCCCTTTTTGGTGAACTTGCCCGAAGGCGTGCGTTATGTGCTGGCGCTTCAGGAAAGTATCGCGCTGGCGATGGCAGATGGCTATGCGCAGGCATCGGGGAAGCCTGCGATGGTCAACCTCCATGCGGCCCCCGGCTTGGGCAATGCGATGGGCGTGCTGTTCACGGCACTCAAGAACGGCTCTCCCCTTATCGTCACTTGCGGGCAACAGGATACCCGCCATCTGTTCCATGATCCCTTACTCTCTGCGGATTTGGTGAGTATGGCGCGTCCCATCGTCAAATGGGCTTATGAGGTTACGCATGCCAGCGATGTACCGAATGTGCTGGAACAAGCCTATCATCTGGCGATGACCCCCCCGCGCGGGCCGGTGTTTGTGTCGGTTCCGATGAACTTTTGGGATGCCCCCGCCGAAGCGCCTCAAGTGCGCCAAGTGGCGTTCCCAGGCATCCCGCAGGGATTGGATGCGGTGGTGGAGGCGCTTTGCACCGCCCAGAAGCCTGCACTGGTGATCGGGGCTGGTGTGGGGACTGCGGGCGCCGTTGCCGAGGCGGTAGCGCTGGCAGAAAAGCTGGGCTGTGCGGTCTACCATGCCCCCCTGAACTCACGCATGGCCTTCCCAACGAGCCACCCCCTCTACGAGGGGATGTTGCTCCCTGCGATCCCACGCATTTTGCAAACTTTGAGCCAGTATGATTTCGTATTGGTGGTAGGCGCTCCTGTGTTTTTGCTCTACCCTTATTTTGCAGGACCGATGCTCCCGCCTGGTGTGCGCGCGATGCTGATTACTGACGATCCTGTTGTGGCAAGCCGTGCCCATGTGGAGCGTGCTTTCGTGGGGGACATCCGTGCAGGGCTGGCGTGGTTAGCGGCGCATGTAGCAGAGCGCGACTATTCGCCGCCCTCACGCGCAGTCGAGGAGGCACGCAGGCGTTCGGAGGCGACCCGTGCGCGGTATAAGATGGGCGCATTTTTTGTCCTGCATACTTTGGCACGCCACCTGCCCGCAGACGCTATCGTGGTGGACGAGGCGGTTTCTGCCAGCCTGTGCTTGCGGGAATTCGTGCGTCTGAACACCACGAACGACTACTACACCTCCGCCAGTGGGGGGTTGGGCTGGGCGATGCCAGCCTCCGTAGGCATCCAGATGGCACAACCAGAACGCCCCGTCGTATGCGTGATTGGCGACGGCTCGGCGATGTATTCGATTCAAGCCCTCTGGAGCGCGCGTGAGGAGAACGCCCCCGTACTCTTCCTGGTGCTCAACAATCGCGCCTACAACATTCTCAAGAGCTTCACGACGGCGTTCTACCCTGGTGCAGGTATGCGTGAGGGACTCGATCTCTTCCATCTGGATCTGACCGCAATTGCGCAAGGCATGGGCATCGAAGCGGAGCGACTGACCACCCCAGATCAGGTAGAAGCGGCGCTACCGCGCGCACTTGCTAGCCGACGCCCTACCCTGCTGGATGTGTGGATCGATCCCAGTGTTCCCAGCCTCTTCTAATTGTGCAGGAACCGATAAACCTATGGGGTATATTTAACCCACTGCGGATTCGGTGCCCTTTGCCGATAATCGGGAAAGGGGTGGAACGATGAGGGAGCAGGTCGGCAGGCAGTGACATACGCCCTTCGACGAGGACGCTGCGGGCGAATATTAGTAAGGAGGTGTACGAACTGTGGACTGGAGCGCGGCACTGAAAACTCCCACACGCGGGCTTTTGATTGTGCTTTCAGGTCCCGCAGGCGTGGGGAAGGACACGCTGATCGAACAGTGGCAATTGGTTGCGCCCAATGTGCGCCGACTGATTACCTACACCACCCGCCCGCAGACCCAAAAAGAACGGCATGGCCTGGACTACTACTTCGTAAGCGAGGAGGAGTTCCAGCGGCTGATTGCCGAGGGCGCCTTTCTGGAGTATGCGAATGTCCACGGCAACTGGTACGGGACACCGCTCCATAAGATGGAGGAGCTGCGCAATGCTGGTCGCGATGTGGTGCTTCGTATCGATGTGCAGGGTGCGATGCAGGTGCGCCAACGGTTTCCGGAGGCTATTCTCATCTTTATTGTGCCCCCCTCGCTGGAAGAGTTGGAGCGACGCCTGCGAAAGCGCGGGCGCGATACCGAAGACGCCATCCAGCTCCGATTGGAAAATGCACGGTGCGAAATGGAGTATGTGCCCCAGTATGACTATGTGATTGTAAACGACGACCTCAACCGTTCCTTAGAAACGCTGCGCTGTATCCTCATCGCCGAACGGCATAAAGTACGCCATCGCTTGGAATCTTCCCTTGCGGAGGTACGCAGTGCCTAAGCCTCCGCCCCCCAGTACGGAGCGCAATCCCCAATACATACGCCACAGGATTGGGCGACTGGCCCAAGTGAAGCGTGCTACGAACATCTATCAGTCGCCCCACATGCGTGCACCGATCTATTGGCATGTGCCGGCGCGCTACTACCTCATCGTGCGTGAACGGCGTGGGCAGTGGGGTGGGGTGCTGATGCAGAACGGACGACTCGGCTGGATCCCGCTCAGCGCACTCGAAATAACCCCCTACGAGGTGGTCTACACCTTGCCCCGCGGTGTGGACCCGAATCTCATCACACAGTTAGCGATGCGATATCTGGGCGTGCGATACCGCTGGGGCGGGAACACGCCAAGCGATGGGCTCGATTGCTCGGGCTTTGTGAAGCTCATCTACGAGCAGATGGGAGCTTCCCTCCCACGGCGGGCGCGCGATCAGGCACGCATAGGCATCCCTATCGCCCGCTACGAAGATTTGCGCCCCGGCGATCGTCTCTACTTCGCGGTCAAGGGTGGCGAAATCGATCATACGGGCATCTACATTGGTCAAGGCTACTTTATCCACAGCGCCCGTTCGCGTCGCGGCGTGGCGATCGACCACCTAAGCCACCCAACCTACCGACGCAGCCTCGTGTGCGCTCGAAGATAGTAGGGGCTCGGCTCTACCAGTGGCTTACAGAGCGGGGCGGGTTCCGTTTCGCGCAAAGAGTCGCAGAGATTTGGGGGTACCACAGAGTACCGCGCCACGCTGCGGCCCTGGCTTTCTTCTCGTTGTTGACCCTATCGCCCCTGCTTGTGGTGATGACAGGTATTGCAGGCTACTTTCTGGGAACCGAGCGCGTCGCCGAACAAATTCTCAAAGCCGTAGAGCAGAGCATTGGTGAAGGGGCACAACGGCTGGTTCAGCAAATCTTGGAACAGACCCTCCAACACGGCACAGGCGTCGCGGCCACCCTCATGGGGCTGGCGCTCTCACTTTGGAGCGCATCGGGACTTCTCCAATCGCTCAAAAACTCTCTGGACGAACTCTGGAATTCGCCCCCCCATTCCGAGAGCGAGGTTCACCCCTGGATCCTCACGCGACTAATTGCCAGCATGGGCGTGCTGATCCTCATCTTATTGATTAGCGTTAGCCTCGTGCTGGAGTTGGTGCTGAATGCGCTTCGCCAGCGTCTAACCGACCACCCCCCTTTCGGCTACTGGCTGGGCTATGGTCTAAACCGTGTGTTATTTCCTCTTATCGTGTGGCTTGGGCTGACTTTATTCTACTGGTGGCTTCCGCGTCGGCGTCCACGCTGGCGCGTGGCGATGTGGAGCGCGCTGGTGGCGACCCTGCTGTTGATAATGATGCGCTCCCTTGTGAGCCTGTACCTTTTGACAACAGGGTTGGCAACGCTGTATGGCTCCGCAGGCTCGGTGGTGGTTCTGCTGTTGTGGACTTACTTCTCGGCACAAGCCTTCTTTTTGGGAGCGATAGTCGGCATCGTCCTCTCGGAAGAGGTATCCTTAAGGTCAGGTCAACTACCCCATAGCTAAAGCTAGGGGCTGGCACGAGAGGCCGGTTGACAGCGGCCCGCCAGCGGCACATATAGCACCGCTGGCCAGGTACTTCCGGGCATGAGTATCTACAGCGAAGGGAACCTTGATCCGGCCCGCCACCGTGGACAGCCCGGCCATCCCCTGCCCGGGCTTCAGTGCGTAGGTGCGGGCGTCGTAGGGGATCGAGCCCAAGGTGGTGTGGGGGCAGGAAAACCGGTGGCCCTTCTTCGTGCGGGCGAAGGCGGACTTCAGCGCTTCCGTCGCCTTCACCTGCACCGCGATCACCAGTTGCGCCGGGAAGTTAGGGAACTTCTCCCGGATGCTTCCCGAAGGGAACACCTAGAGGCTGTAGTAGGTGGCGTGGTGCAACCGCACGCCGTTCTTCTCCCGCTGCGCCCAACCATAGGCCGCGACGGCATTGAAGCACTCAGCGTGCTGGCGCAGTGTCTCCAGGAGCACGCTAGCCTGCTCAGGTGTTGGATTCAGCCGAAACCTGATCGTTCGCTTCATACTCATATGTTACAATATCTCGCGAAAGGAGGGAAGGTGGTGCTCCTCCCCAGGCCTAAAGCCCGGGGTCTCCGCGCCGCAGTACACGGATGATTCCTGAAACCTCAACACACCTTGCCCGTTCACGGATGGCTCTGCTCATTTTGGGGTTTGTGGCGGTGGTTGCCTTCCTCGATACCTTTGCGATTGTCCCCATTCTCTCGACCTATGCGACCTCACTGGGCGCCACGAAAGCACAAGCAGGTTGGATTGTGGGGCTTTACTCGTTAGCGAACTTGCTGGCAAACTTCGGCTCGGGCTGGATATTGGATCGCTGGGGGCGACGCATTCCGATGGCAGTCAGCCTCCTATGCGCCAGCGTTTTAATTGGGCTGTATGCAATAGGGAACACACCGCTTGAGCTAATGCTCCTTCGGGTTCTGCATGGAGCCACCGGTGCAGTATTCGTGCCCGCGCTTTTTGCTGTGGCAGGGGAGTATGGTGGGGCGCATCGAACGCGCACGATGGGACTTATCGGCGCACTGATTGGGTTGGTGGCAGTGGTCGCACCGCCGATTAGCGGGATTATTATCAAAGCGCACGGGACTGAGATTTTGCTCTACATTGTGAGCCTGTTGACCGCGCTGGCAGGTCTGAGCGTGCTAGGACTCTACGAGTTCGCTCCTGTGCAAAGCCGCCTGCCAACTTTTGCTTTTGGGACGCTGTGGCGTTCCGCTGGGGTGGTGGCAAGCCTTTGGCTGACGCTGGGCATGACCTTTGCGATGGGAGTTCAAACGGTGGCGCTCCCTTTGGAGATGGAGACCGCTGGCTACAACGCTGCCTATCGCGGACGCATCTGGGGACTGTTTGCGTTGGTTTCGGTGTTGTGGATGGCGCTGGTGCGGAGTCGGCATGCGCTTGGGGGGGCCTCTGTACGGGCAAGTTTGGGAGTGGGGCTCCTTGCGTGGGGGCTTTTGGCGTTCGCAGGACTTCCTTTACCCGCAGGGGCATGGTTGTGGGCGGTGCTGGGAGGGGTGGGGTTTGGTCTGGCGTTCCCATCGGTCCATCTGTTGGCGTTTGAAGGGGCTACCGAATCGATGCGCGGGAGCGCGCTGGCGGTGCTCCATGCATTCTATTCGCTGGGGTATGTGATTGGTCCCGGTCTCGCGGGGTGGCTTACCGCCTATGCACTCGCAGGCTGGATTGGCGGACTACTCACCTTCGCCATGCTGGCGATGGCATGGCATATCGGGCGCCACCATCCCACCAAATGAACCGAGCCTCTACCGTTGACCCTTGACTTGAGTTCGACGCCTCACTCCCCACGCAGAGTACCCTCAGTGGGAACTTTTTGCGCTCTCATCGGGTATAATAAAGCAGGTATCAAGAGAATTGACAATACAAGACTAAAGATAGGAGGTTGTCCATGCGATTCGACAAGCTAACGATTAAGGCACAAGAGGCGGTGCAAGAGGCACTTCAGACTGCGGAACGCTATCGCCACCCTGCGGTTGACAGCGAGCATTTGATGCTGGCGCTCCTTCAGCAGGAGGGGGGCGTGGTTCCATCTATCCTACAAAAGTTGGGGGTGATGCCTCGCCTTATCCAGAACCCGCTGGAACAGGAGTTAAGCCGACGCCCGCAGGTTTCAGGTGCCTCGGCAGTGGGCGGGCAGATGACCCAACGGCTCAAAGTGGTTTTTGACACCGCCTTCGACGAGGCAATGCGCCTCAAAGACGAGTATGTCAGCACCGAGCATCTCCTATTGGGGCTGACAGGCGACACTTCTGGAGAAGTGGGACGGATACTGCGTCAGCATGGCGTCACACGCGACGCTATCCTGCGTGCCCTGCAAGAGATTCGGGGCGGACAACGCATCACCGACCAGAACCCCGAAGAGAAGTACCAAGCCCTCGAAAAGTACGGACGCGACCTCACCCTGCTGGCGCGTCAGGGCAAGCTGGACCCCGTCATCGGGCGAGATGAGGAGATTCGGCGCGTGATCCATGTGCTTTCGCGACGCACCAAAAATAACCCTGTGTTGATCGGCGAGCCAGGAGTGGGCAAGACCGCCATCGTGGAAGGGCTGGCTCAGCGCATCGCAACGGGGGACGTCCCCGATACCCTTAAGGACAAGCGACTCATCCAGCTCGATTTAGGCGCCATAATCGCAGGTGCCAAGTATCGGGGCGAGTTTGAGGAGCGGTTGAAGGCGGTTCTCAAAGAGGTTACCTCGGCAGAAGGGCAGATTATCCTCTTTATAGACGAAATTCACACGCTTGTCGGTGCAGGAGCTGCAGAAGGGGCGATGGATGCGGCGAACATGCTCAAGCCCTTGTTGGCGCGTGGTGAGCTCCGCACCATCGGTGCCACCACCCTCGACGAGTACCGCAAGCATATCGAAAAAGATCCGGCCCTTGAACGGCGCTTCCAGCCCGTCTATGTGGGCGAACCTAGCATCGAGGACACCATCGCCATTCTGCGCGGGCTTAAAGAGCGCTACGAGGTGCACCACGGGGTGCGCATCAGCGATAGCGCGCTCGTCGCCGCCTCCAAACTCTCCGCACGCTACATCACCGACCGCTTCCTGCCCGACAAAGCCATCGATCTCATCGATGAAGCCGCCGCAAAACTGCGCATGGAGATCGACTCCATGCCCACCGAAATCGACGAGATCGATCGCAGAATCCGCCAATTAGAAATTGAGCGCGAAGCACTCCGCCGAGAAGACACTCCACAAGCACGCGAACCGCGCGAACGGCTCGAACGCGAACTGGCACAACTCAACGAGGAAAAAAGCCGACTCGTCGCCCACTGGCAACGCGAGAAGGAACTCATCACCCAAATCCGCGAGGTCAAGGAACGCATCGAAAAAACACGCTTCGAAGAACAACAGGCAGAACGGGCAGGCGATTTCGCTAAAGCCGCCGAACTGCGCTACGGTGTCCTGCTCGAACTCCAGAAACAACTCCAAAACCTCCAAGAGCAACTTGCGGAGCTTCAAAAACAGATGCAACTGCTCAAAGAGGAAGTGGACGCAGAAGACATCGCCGAAGTCGTGGCAAAATGGACAGGGATACCCGTCCAACGCCTCAAAGAATCGGAGAGCGAGAAACTCCTCCATATCGAAGAACGGCTCAAACAGCGCGTGGTGGGACAAGACCACGCCATCAGCGCAGTCGCCAACGCCATCCGACGCTCGCGTGCAGGGCTCTCCGACCCGAACCGACCCATCGGCTCTTTTATCTTCCTGGGCCCCACTGGGGTGGGCAAGACCGAGCTGGCAAAAGCGCTCGCCGAGTTTCTATTCGATGACGAACGCAACATGGTGCGCATCGATATGAGCGAGTATATGGAACGCCACTCTGTGTCTCGCCTAATCGGCGCGCCCCCGGGCTATGTCGGCTACGAAGAAGGCGGACAGCTCACCGAAGCCGTCCGACGCCGACCCTATAGCGTCATCCTCTTCGATGAAATAGAAAAGGCGCACCCCGAGGTCTTCAATGTCCTACTCCAACTGCTGGACGATGGACGCTTGACCGATGGGCAGGGACGCACCGTCGACTTCCGCAACACCCTCGTGATTATGACCAGCAATATCGGCTCGGTTCTCTTCAGCGAGATGAACGAACTCAACCGTGAGGAGATCCACCAGCAAATTTTGCAAGCGGTGCGGGCACACTTCCGACCCGAATTCCTGAACCGCATCGACGAAATCATCCTCTTCAACCCGTTGGATATCCTCCTCATTCGGCGAATCGTGGAACTTCAACTCCAACAGGTGCAGAAGCGTCTGGCGGAACGCAAGATCAAACTGTGGGTCTCCGATGAAGCCATTATCGAGTTGGCGAATCGCGGTTTCGACCCGCAGTATGGTGCGCGCCCGCTAAGACGCACTATCGAACGCGGAATTCTCAACCCGCTGGCGCAGAAGGTGCTGGCACGTGCCGTATTAGATGGCGACACCGTGCGCGTCGACTTCCGCGACGGCGAGTTCGTCTTCGAGCGCGTGGAACAAACGGAACCCGTCGGTACACAGAGCGAACGCTAACACAAGGGGCAGGGTCGCCCTGCCCCCTACTTCCCACAAAAGGAGCTCGAATCAGCCGGCATGTGATTCCACCGAGTCTGCGTGGCGCTCCGCTTCCGCCTCAATTTCGATGCCCCCTCGCGGATACTGACGCACCACTACCCGCACATATCGGGGATGAATCGCCTCCACAATGTCGTCGGCGATGCGCGCGGCAAGCGACTCTGCATAAGCCCCCTCCTCGCGGAACGCCCACAAATAGAACTTGAGCGTCTTCGACTCTAAGCAGAGTTGGTGCGGAATATACTCGATAATCACCTCGCCGAAGTCTGGTTGCCCCGAACGTGGACAGATCGCTGTGAACTCGCGTGCGTGGAAACGAACCTTACTCACCGCGGGTGCAGGAAACGCCTCGTGCTTAAGCACCTCGACCGCTTCGGCAATCGAACGCGGACGCGGCATCGGTCCAGAACGCGGAAGCCAGTAGTTTTCAGGCATCGCCACGATTGTACCCTAAGAGCCCATCAACCAGCGGATCCCAACCGCCGAAAGGAGGCTACGATGAAACGATATCTGAGAAGTGTGTGGACATTCGGAATAACGGTAAGCGCTGTTGCATTCGCCAGCGCACAGGTGCTCTATAGTACCAGTTGGGAAGCCCCCGACTTCATAGCAGGTAGCTCGGCAATTGGCGTTCAGGGCTGGAGGGCTGGATCTGGCACTGGAGCTGGAATTGACCTACGACCGAGGCAGTTCCCAGGCAACCGCCACAGTGGAGGACCCAGGCAACTGGAGGCTCTCTGCAACCTTCTACCTCTCTTCAATACCCACGACCATTAATCTGGGAACCGACTATGCAACCACGGCTGCCCGAGGAGGCGTTGCTTACTACGATGACCTCGAAATCCGCACCGAAGTTGGTTCGCCTTTCGATGGATGGGATGAGACCAACAACGGCGTGGGCGATGCGGGCGACCTGCCCAGCACTGCCCAGAAAGTCACCGCAACCGATGCACGACCGTGCCGTACTCCTGTCCGGCGTGTGCGCGGGGTGTTGGAGGCTAACGACACCGACCTCTATGTGATCTGTGTGACCGAACGATGCTCTGGCTCTTCGATTGCAGGGACAAGGGTGTTGTCCACAACGATGATAACCCTAATGCCGCATCAGGTCTCGAATCACGAATCGATAACCGCACGAACTGTATCACCGCACCGGGTATCTACCTGTTAGGCATTACACGCTACAACCGCTACACGGTCGACTCGCGCGGGCAACCCATCTGGACACCGAGTACTTCCTTCCGTCTCGTCCGCTGCCATGATCAGGATGCACGCAGGGCTTTCTCCCTGCGCCCCGGTTCGGCGACGCCGTTCCACCCCCAGACGGAATGACACGACCACAGGCCGCGCCACACGGCCCCTAATCCACTTGACGGGAGATACCTGTTCATCCCATGATGATCCCCCCCTGCGCGAGGGGGTCCGTGTATCCCCCCAATGAATTGGGAGGGGATTACTGCCCCCTCGCGCTCCCC
>PSLB01000081.1:7346-10193 GCA_040289385.1 Armatimonadota bacterium | reverse complement strand
CAATACGCCAAGAGTTTTACCTGCCAGGCGATTCGCTGGCAGAACCTCCTGAACTCTTGCTTGTCAAGGTTCTGATGAGTGCCGAGTGGTGTGCCCCTGTTTCGTTGAAGCCGCCGCTTATCGGGGTTTTCGTGGGAGAAGAGCGGTTCACGCGTCGACTTATCGAGCAAGCGGATACCTTCGGAATCAGCCTTTTAGCAGAGAATCAAGCGTGGATTGCCCGTGTTTGCGGACGCCACTCAGGCAGAGAAGTGCCCAAAATCGAGCGGTTCCAGATCCCAACTGAGCCTGCGCAATCTATCTCTGCCCCCCTCATCGAAGGCGCCGCCGCTCAGTTCGAGTGTCGGGTGTTGGATCGACGCGCCTACGGAAGCCACCTGCTTGTTGTCGGGGAACCTCTGCGTGCTGTCGGGAATCTCCACGCCCGCACGCTCGCTTACCATCGTGGGCATTTCTATCGGCTGGGCGAAGAGGTGGTACACGAGCGTCAATAGTCCACAGGGCGCAGATAGTACTCACCGATCGCAGTGGTGGAGAGCATCGCCGTGGTGGGGAGATGGCGCTTCCAGTGAGTGCTATCCACTTTGTTTTTGACCAGCATCACCTCCTCTTGCGGAAAGCCCATCCGCACAAGGCGATCGGACGAATAGCCCTGAATCAAAAAGTGCAAGATTCGGTCGGCTTTGCGGTACGAGATACCGAAATCGCCCTCGTCGGTCTGCCCCACAATCAGATCGGCGGATGCAGGCTTTTGAATGATCACCTCCGGCACTCCCATATAGCGCGCCAACTGCCATACCTGCGTTTTGAACAGGTCGCCCAGCGGATTGATAGGCGGGGAGTCGTCCGCGTGCCACGTGAAGTAGCCGAAGAGCCGCTCGCTTTTGTTGCCGGTGCCGATGGGGAGGGCGGTCAGCTTCGCCGACTGGTCGAACAGCACAATCATGCGCATTCGGGCACAGATGTTACCGACGCGGGTCGGGGTGGCGTCGGGTTCGAACTGGTTCAGATAGGCATCTACCATCGGGGTGATCTCGATGATGCGTGAGTGGACGCCCAACGCCTGCGCCACGAGTTGCCCGTGCTCCAGACTTTCGGGGCTGCTGGTTTTGTAGGGCATGAGGAAGGCATAAACATTCTCTGCTCCAAACGCGTGCGCACACAGGTACGCCACCAGCGAGGAGTCCACCCCTCCTGATAGCCCCAATACAACCTTCTCAAAGCCTCGCCGACGCCGAACCTCATCGCGCAAAAAACTGATGAGCCACTCCACTACAAGGGGTGCATTGATTTGGAGCGGGTCGTCTGAGGTCGGATCCAACCCCTTCGCATAGATGACAGGATAGCTTTGCATTTATCTATTCACCTCGTGCTTCTCAAACCGTTCCGGTTTAAACGGCTCAATGGGTAGGGAGGTTGCGCCGTGCCTCACCAAATCGGCGACAGCTGCCGCCGTAGCCGGTGCCAGCAAAATACCGTGATAAGAATGCCCACAGGCGAGGTAAAGCCCATCCCAGTGGGGGAGCGCACTGATAAGCGGTTGATGATCGGGCGTGTTCGGTCGTAACCCCACCTTGAACCCCATGAGGGTCGCATCGACCATTCGGGGGAACAGCTGCAGGAAACGGCTGAGCAGAGTTTCTACCCCCTCAGCCGTTACGCGGGTATCGTAGCCTACTCGCTCGCGCGTGGCACCGAATAGAGCACTCCCATCTGCCTGTGGAACCAGATAGCCAATGGGAGAAACGAGAAGGCGTCCGACACCCTGGGGCAGATCGCGGAGTACCAGCACCTGCCCGCGCAGAGGCTCTATTGGGATGGAGATGCCAAGCGTATCGGCAAGCATGCTAGCCCACGCCCCCGCGCACAGCACGACCGCACCAGCATAAAGCGTGCCGGTAGCGGTTCGTACCCCCACGACGCGGCGTCCTTCGGTTGCGAACCCAATTGCAGGGCGTCCGCGCTCAAGCGCCACTCCGCTCTGGCGCAACGCTTGATGGAGCGCGCGCATCAGTCGCTCGGTATGCACCCAGCCTTCACTGGGGAGCCACAGCCCGCCGAGACACTGTTCGGTGAGCGCAGGTTCCAGCTGGCGCACCTCCTGGTCGCTCAGCAGGCGCGCAGAAGGCTCATACCGAACCACCCATGCCAGCATCCGTTGGAGATGGGCCCTATCCCCAGGAGTGAGCGCCACACACAGCCCCCCTTCTGCACGCCACTCCGCGTCGATGCCCGTTAGTGCCTTGAGGCTTGCGACCCACTCTGGGAACTGTCTTCTGCTCTCGATAGCGAAGGGGAGCGCAGGATTCTCTTCTGGAGTGAGACTGAACGGGTTGACCATCCCCGCTGAAGCAACAGAAGTTTGCCCCCCTTCTGACGCGCTCTCCAATACAGTGACGCGTGCCCCACGCCGGTGGAGTTCCAGCGCGACAGCTGAGCCAATTATCCCTGCTCCCACAACCAGCACGGTGTCCATGTTAGCCCCCGGCGACCATCTGGACAATCTCGAGGTTGTCGCCCTCGCGAAGCGCAATCTCGGGGTAGCGCTCGCGCGGGATAATTTCGTAGTTGTATTCCACAACAACTGTTCGGGGGTCTATCCCACGCTCCTGAAGGAGTTGAAGCAGGGTGGTATTTTCGGGCAACTCGCGCTCGGTGCCGTTAATCCGCACGCGCATAGCAACGGAAGTATACCCGAATTAAGAGGGTAGGTGGGGGTGCCTCCCCCTGTGGTTGGGGGAGGCAGTGAAGTCAACTGCCCCACGGCTAAAGCCGGGGGCTTGCCCTCGCCTGGCAAGCCGGGCAGGGCTTCGGGGCCGGTTGACGACGGCCCACCGCCGGCGGTAT
>PSLB01000081.1:0-7254 GCA_040289385.1 Armatimonadota bacterium | reverse complement strand
GCGCCGCCTCCTCCCCAGGGCTAAAGCCCGGGGCTCCCGGCGGCGCGTTCTGGAGGTGGATTATCAGCACCCGACTCCAAAGTTGAACAGCACAGTTAGGAGGTCGGCATCGTCCACGACTCCGTTCCCGTCCAGATCGACGGCGGGGTCGTTGCTGCCGAAGCCGAACAGCACAGCCAGTAGGTCGGCATCGTCCACGCATCCGCTGCCATTCACATCACCTAGAGGCAGGCTAATGGTCTGAACAAGGATTCGGTAGCGCTGGACATCGTCGCTGGAGCCAGGCCCCGAAAAGACGCGCGCGTAGAATGTACCCCCTGCAGGCGGCAAGAGGTAGTTGAGAATCTGCTCTGGTGCGCCTAAGCCGTTGGTGGTAGCAGAGGCAAGGACCGTCGTGCCGTCGGACGCGCGCAGTTCCAACTGCAGATTTTGGATTTGGCGCGTGTCGATGGGCGTGGCAGTGCCGCCCTGAGGTCCCACCGAGTAGGAGGCTCCCACAGGGACTACCGTGATTGTAATCTTTCTGTTTGCGGGCACAATAAGGCGATACCAGTCCACATCGGTGATGCGATCGAGGCTTGCCAGATCGAGCGCAGAGGCGTTGGTGCGGGTCATATCGATGAGGGTGGCTGTAGGGGCGGTGTTGTTCGGTTCGTATGGGTCGCCATAGAGGAGGTGCGCCCCGCGAATGTCGTCATCTTGGGGACCGTCGAAGTTCGTATTCAAGTAAGGTTCCATCAGTTTAGTGGCATCAGTTGGTATGACATGTTCTAATCCCAGCCCATGTCCGTGTTCGTGCATCACCGTGTTGCGCAGGAATCGGTAGGTGCCGAGGCTGGATTGCCAGCTTTCGCTGGAGTCTAACACCATATCGCCAATGTTGGGGAAGTAGTTAAACGCCAGCACACCGTTAACTCCATCCAGATTGCGTGCGCCGATGCGCACATCCCCGCGCGCCCCACTACTGGAACCGGGCGTGTTGGGGAAGGGGGCCCCGTCATCGCCGACCTCTTCGTAGCGCAGTCCTGCAACTTGCGACCAGCGTGCAAAGCTATTGCGGAACTGGCTTTGCCACAGGGTGGTGTTGTTGCCGAATTTACTGTTCATGCTGGCAAACAGGTTGCTGGGTTGGGCGGGTCCCGAAAGTCCAGGGAGCAAGGTGCCATCGGGGACGAAGCTCCAGCGCAGGCGAACTGGGGTTCCCTGCGAGCCTGTGCTGCCATAAGAGGTACTGGTCCAGCGAGCTTGCGCACTGTAGGCAGGGAAAAAGTCCCCGAAGATCAAGCGCGACACATACTCCACATACTCTGGCGGCGTGCCTGGTGCGAAGCAGAGATGGAGCGGCAGTCCATCGTATGTAACGCCTTCCGCACAGCATGAGCCCACTTCGGGAATGCCTGTAAGCGATGCAATCAGCTCATGGCGCGCCTCCATAGAGGGAGGGTGTTCCCAATCCCAAAGAGGCGCCCAAGAGGGGTAAATCGGTCGGTTCACGAACAACGGAGCCTTTTGGGCATAGGCGGCTCCAGACCAATAGACCGCAGTCAAAGCCAACAACATCCATTTTTGCATTTTTGGATACCCCCTTTGGTATTATAGCACACTTCGACGGGATAGAGGCGGAGGAAGTTCCGCTAACTAAGCAGTTCGTTCAGGGCTTCTTGAAGTTGGCGCAGGCTGAATGGCTTCGCCAGAAAAGTATGGCGTATCGTCAGCTCCTTTGGCGGGCGTACCTGCTGATAACCACTGATGAAGAGGCACCCACTTCGCGGATGGTGGTGCGCGATCTGTTCTGCCAGCTGGTAGCCGTCTATATTGGGGAGGCTGATGTCGGTAATTAAAATATCTATTGGCATCTCCTGAGCAAGGCGCAACGCTTCTTCGGGCAAGGCGCATGCGTGTACAGTATAGTCCATCGCCTGAAGCATGAGGCTTAGGCTTTCGCGTACCGCCTCATCGTCCTCGACAAGCAAGATGCAGGCTGTTGTCGCGTGAGGTTCCGTTTCTGAAGGAGTCGGCGACACCGCAACAGGCACCTCAAGACGAGGGAAGTAGATCCGAAACTCAGTGCCGACATCGGGCTGGCTGTGTACCTGAATGAACCCCCGATTCTGCGCCACAATCCCGTAGACAGTGGCTAAGCCGAGTCCGTGCCCATGGGTGCCTTTGGTCGTGTAAAAAGGCTCAAAGATGTAGGGGAGGTCGGTTGAGGCGATGCCAGTTCCCTCGTCCTGCACAATCAGGCATACATATTCACCTGGGGGGACGTCAGGAGGGAGGGGAGGGAGAGAATGTGTGGAGTGAAGGCGTTCGGTGCGCAGGGTAATGGTTCCGCCTTGGGGCATCGCGTCGCGAGCGTTAAGAACCAAGTTCAGCAGGATTTGCTCCAGCTGAGCGGGGTCGATCCGAATGATCGTCGGCTGCGCGCTGAGTTGCAAGTTGAGTTGGATCGCTTCCCCGAGAGAATGCTCTAAAAACGGACGCATCTCTTGAACCACCTGATTGATGTCGGTGGCTCGCGGTTGGGCGAACTGTTTTCGGGCGAAACCGAGCAGTTGGCGTACCAACCCTGCGGCTTTCTCTGCTCCCGCTAAGATGTGGCTCAGATCTTGCTGTGCGGGGTGGTCAGGCGGAATGCGACTGCTGGCTAACTCGGCAAACCCCATAATTGCAGCTAAGAGGTTATTGAAATCGTGGGCGATTCCGCCTGCCAAGCGCCCGATGCTCTCCATCTTTTGCGTCTGGAGCAGTTGCTGTTCCAACCGTTTGCGCTCGGTAATGTCGATATCGGCGCAGATCACCACCGTGCGCTCACGCAGATGGATAGGGAACAGCGACGAGAGGACATAACGCGTTTCGCCTGTCGCTGTGCGGATAGTCCATTCCTTGAGGGGAGCCGGCACCTGGCTTTGCAGTATCGTGCGTATCATCGCACGGTACTCCTGTTCCTGTTCAGGTGAGAAAAGCAGTTGATCCAGTGTTTTGCCGACCGCCTGCTCGCGCGTATAGCCGTACATCTGTTCCGAAGCACGGTTCCAGAACACAACTCGCCCCTCCGCATCGTAGCCTTGTACGGCTACCGTTGGGGCGTTCTCCAGGATGGCTTCCAGCTGAAGGTGGGCGTCCTCTAACTTCTCGGCAAACTCGCGCTTCTGGCGCACATAAACGCCTAAGAGCATCATCGTGTGGTAGCTGACCACCAGAAAAAGCCAGTAGGCGGAAAAGGCGCTGGAGGTCATATTGGCTCTATCCAGATCGCCCACGATGCCAAACGGCGGTCCCAAGCTGACGGCTAACGCCAGCAACGACAGGCTCAGCCCTGCAATCTCTTGGCGTAACACAGCCCACACCATCAGGGGTAATGATAGCACTAACAAAAGCGGCGCATACTCCGAGGGGTCAAGGGAACGCACACCGTAGGTGAGCCCCGTAGCCAGCCCCATAATCGACGCGATTTCAGCCCAGTGAAGCCATCTCAGACTTCGAAAATGAGAGATTGCAAAAATGGGCGTGCCCATCAACAGCCCCCCAAGGAAGTTACCTCCCCACCCGTGGAGGCAGCTGATTGCGAATTGGTCGCTTGGCAGACGCCCAGAAAGCCATTTCACGCCGTTCTGCAGCACAGCAGTAAACAGCAAACCCCCTGCCGATAGGAACGAGTAAAGGAATACCTCGCGCAGGCGCAGAAAGCTGGGGTCAAACCCGTAGCGGCGGAGAAGCCCAACGATAGAGCCGTAAGCCAGCCAGCTGATCAACGCACGCGCCAGACCGTACCAGCCCCAACCCTCCACAACCAGTGAAAGCACCAGCACCGCCAGCCCAGCGCCCAGCAGAGCAGAACGCCCCCACCACCACGCCATCCCAATCGCCCAGCCCGTCGGCAACCATAAAAGTGAGATCGATGTCGGCAGATAGGCATAATAGAGCCCAATCCAGCCCAACAACGCATAAACTATGCCCACGATGAGAACCTGTGCTCCAAATCGCATTTTTCTGCTCTTTAAAATTCGGCGAGGTGCTCCGCATCTCCTGCTTGCCCTCTGAAGACGAGCCGATCCCTTTCCGATAATTGCTTTCACGGAGGCAAGTATGTCGTTTCTTCAGAAATTCCTGGGTGTTTGCAAGAGTCGCGCCTATGACGAAGGCATTCGGTGCTACGATGAAGGGCGTTTTGAGGAAGCACTCCGATTGTTTGAGAGCACGCTCACCGAAACGCGCGATGTGATGGTGCAGAAACTGGCTAAGTTCTACATCGCCGAATCCCACACGCAGCTGGGTCAATCTGCCTATCGCCGGGGACAGTACGAGGTCGCTTCCCAGCACTTTGCTCAAGCCCTCGAAATCCACCCCCACTATGCCGATCTGCACTTCCAGCGCGCTTTAGCCCTGCGCAAGCTCCGCCAATATGAGGACGCTCTCGCGCATATCGAAGAGGCTCTCAAGATTAATGCGCGCTTCGCCAAAGCCGTTCTCTACAAGGGCATTCTGCTCTACGAAACGGGACAGCGTGAGGCGGGGCTCCAGCACATTAAAGCTGCCATAGCCTTAGATTCCGGATTCGACACTCAGCGTCTGGAGCAAGCACTGGAATACGACCGCAAAGGCTACTTTGAGCAGGCGATTGCGCTCTTCGAGACCCTCGGCTCCACAAGTACCGATGATGCGCTCTACTATGCCCAACTCGGCGACGACCTCTATAAGCGGGGCAACTTCGAATCGGCGGTCGCCGAGTATCGCAAAGCTCTTGCCATCCGCCCGAATTTCGCCGATATCCACAACCACTTGGGAATGGCACTTGCAGCTCTGGGACGCGAGGAGGAAGCCATCGAACAGTTCCAAAAGGCGTTGGAGATCAACCCCCGCTATCTGGAGGCGCACCTAAACTTGGCGATCATCCTACGCGACTGCGGACGCACGAACGAGGCGCGCCGCCACCTCCAACAGGTGTTGGACATTGATCCCCAAAACTCCATCGCCCGCAACGCGCTAAGCGACCTTGCCGCCTAAAGCCTCCAGTCGGTTCGCAAATATTCGCTCCAGACCCGCTGATACACTCGGCGGGTTTGCTCGGCTATCTTGTGCCAATTGGACTCTGTGTTCACCACTTGCTGTGCATGCTGGGCGCGTTGACGCGCCGATTCGACATCCGTCAGCACGCGCACAATCCCCCACGCCAGACTTTCGGGGTTGCCTGCATAGGTGGTGATCCCTGTCTGTTCATGCCAGACCACCTCTTTCAAGCCGCCCGCATCGGAGACCACCACCGGAACGCCGACCGCCATCGCCTCCAACGCCACAATCCCGAAGGGCTCATAAAGGCTGGGGTTGCTCTCGATCCTATCACTATTTCAGGTTTCTTCCGTTCGCTCTCCAACAAGGAGATAGAGGTCATCGGTTGACGGCGGCGCGGAGACCCCTGGCTTCAGCCATGGGGAGGAGCGCCGCCTCCCCCCCCTTCGCAAAAGGTGGTAGTGTATGAGTATGCAGCGAACGATCAGGCTTCGGCCAAATCCAACCCCTGAGCAGGCGGGCGTGCTCCTGGAGACACTGCGTCAGCACGCCGAGTGCTTCAATGCCGTCGCAGCCTATGGTTGGGTGCAGCGAGAGAAGAACGGCGTGCGGTTGCACCACGCCACCTACCGCACCATCCGGGCGAGATTCCACGATCTTCCCGCTCAACTGGTGATCGCGGCGCGCGTGAAAGCGACCGAAGCGCTGAAGTCCGTGTTTGCCCGCAAGAAGAAGGGTCGCCGGGCTTCCTGCCCCCGCACCGCCTTGGGATCGATCCGCTATGACGCCCGCACCTACGCGCTTCGTGCTGCCAAAGGCTATGTGAGCCTCGCATCCGTGGCGGGGCGGCTCAAAGTGCCGTTCGCCCTCGATCCGTACACCCAAGGCATTCTGGATCAAGCCATCGGCTTCGACAGTGCGGACCTGATCTGCCGCAAAGGGAGGTTCTGGCTCCATGTCGTCGTGACACTTCCTGATGTCGAGTTCTGTCCATCCGGATCGGTTGTGGGAGTGGATATGGGTCTTTCGCGCCCAGCCGTCTGCTCCAACAACCGCTTCTTTGGCGAACGGCGTTGGAAGGGGATAGAACGCAGGTACTTCCGGCTGCGTCGCAGTCTCCAGCGCAAAGGCACCCGCTCGGCCAAGCGGCACCTCCGCAAGCTGGCCGGTAAGGTCAACCGCTTCCGGCGCGACTGCGACCACGTTCTGAGCCGGCGTATCGTCGATTCCGTTCAGCCCGGTACCGTGATCGTCGTGTAGAATTTGGTGGATATCCGCACGCGCACTAGGCAGCGAGGCAGGGAATCGCGCCGCCGCCTGCACTCCTGGAGCTTCGCGCAGCTCAGGTTCTTCCTGACCTACAAGGCAGAGGCCAAGGGGTGTAATGTGGTTGGACTCGATCCTCGCCATACTTCGCAGATGTGCTGTCGTTGCGGCTATGTCCATCGCTCCAATCGCCGCTCCCAATCACGGTTTTTGTGCCGGGCTTGCGGGTTCGAGCTGAACGCCGACCTGAACGCCGCCCGGAACATTGCCCGGAATTACCTTGCCGGTGGTGGCATGTCTGCCGCTTGCGGGCCGTTGTCAACCGGCCTATCGTGCCAGCCCGCGCAAGCGGGCTAGGTGCAAGCCCCTAGCTTTAGCTATGGGGTAGTTGACCCGCTTCTTTCCACCCCCCCTAATGTGCCCCCTTAACAGGAGGGTTGGGGTAGGGGACTGCGTACCCCGACACAGGAGATAGGGCAGACACGCAGGTCTGCCCCTACATGGGTTCCCCTCCCTGTTCACGGAGAGGGTTGGAGCGGGAACCGTTCAAGAGGTTTTTTTTTTCGAACTCCCTCAGGGGGGATAGAACGCAACTCAAAATCAAGGGCAGCACCCTACCTCAACAATCACGCTCTTACGGAAAAGCAAAATCGCTCCGCCCCAAAGAGGGCGCAGCATATTTAAGTATCTGGGCCAAGGCCCAGTAGTTGGGGCAATGGCGTCCCCCAAGGGGGAGAATAACTCCCCCGCGTAGCTCGCTCCGAAGAAGCGCGAAGAGCGTAGAGGGGCGAGAAAGAATCCCCGCCCTTTAGGGCTGGGGAGAACGTCAAATCGCCCAAAACATGGGGTTCGCAACTGCTGGACGTCCCATAGACAACTGTGGTTGCTTGTGGTATAATATATTAGCGTGTCCCTGGCAGCCGCCGTCGCCGGGAGTGGAGCAAAGACGTTAAACGCCCGTGGACGGGGTGTAAGTCC
>PSLB01000080.1:0-10238 GCA_040289385.1 Armatimonadota bacterium | reverse complement strand
GGCGGGGCCGGCTCAATACGCCAAGAGTTTTACCTGCCAGGCGATTCGCTGGCAGAACCTCCTGAACTCTTGCTTTCAAGGTTCTGAGGAGATGATACCACCCGAGAGTAGTCAAGGCGGCGCTCCTCCCCAGGCCTAAAGGCCGGGGTCTCCGCGCCGCAGTACACGGATGAGCCATAAGGAGATCCTTTACACCAAACTCACGCACTGGCTTGCACCAGAATATCGGCAGGTCTCTTAGCCCTCCATCCTGTGCCAGAGGGCGTTGAGGATCTGAACCAGTAGGTGGAAGCTGGTTCCTACCAGAAAGCCCAGCACCAGGGCAATCAGGTTGCCAGCCGCTAAGAAGTAGGCATCGTGGTTCAGTAAGCCAATCCCAATGAGAGTAAGCCAATCCCAATGAGCAGGATCCCCAAAGCGGGAAGCGTGTTCAAAAACAGCAGAGGAGAGGAAAGCACCAGCGCCATAAAGATAATCAGTAAGGCATGCCAACGAAGCATCAAGCCGTTCCTCACCAGCCATCGTCCACGCGGGCGGGAGATTCGTTCCAAGCGCTGCAAGAGTGCCACCCCGCGAGTCTGTAAGGCGATCACGGTTTGGGGCGCCATCCGATGGCGACGCCACCGTGCAGGCACCCACGGCACAGGACGCCCCAAAAGCATCTGAACCGCCACGAGGCTCATCAACAATCCCAACACGGTCGAGGTGCCGGGCGGCAGCAAGGGGATAAAAGCAGGGATCGCCAGCAGGATCAGCAGGAGACCGTATCCGCGATTGCCTGCGCGTTGGAGCCCTTCCTCCACCGAGACGGTTCCGTCCGCATCGGTATCCAGAGTGCCTAAAAACAGTTCCGAGAGGCGCTCTTCGGGAGGGTTCATTCGGGATCGCGCCATACGCCGTCCGCTTTGAGCAGGGCAATGAGTTCTTCCACGCCGCGCTCTGCAGGGATGTCATTTTTGACCAGTTGCCCTTTGCGATAAAGAGCAATCTTGCCCCCCCCACGCCCCACATACCCATAATCGGCATCCGCCATCTCGCCCGGACCGTTGACGATACACCCCATGACCGCAATATCGAGCCCCACCAGGTGCTTGGTCGCTTCTCGAACCTGATGGAGAACCGTCGGCAGGTCGAACTTCGTGCGCCCACAAGACGGGCAGGCGATATACTCGACCTTCGTTTTGCGTAAGCCCAAAGCCTGCAGGATATCGTAGCAGACTTCGATCTCGTTGACAGGGTCTTCGGCTAACGAGACGCGAATCGTATCGCCGATGCCTTCCGCAAGGAGCGTGCCAATGCCGATGGCGCTCTTGATGCGGGCGTACATGCCATCTCCCGCCTCTGTCACCCCCAAATGGAGGGGGTAATCCATGCCCTCCTGCTCCATTCGCTGAGCCATCAGGCGGTTTGCCGAGAGCATAATGGGCACACGGCTGGCTTTGAGCGAGACGACGAGTTCTTTAAACCCGTGCGCTTCACAGATGCGGAGATATTCCAAAGCCGATTCGACCATTCCCGTCGGCGAGTCGCCGTACATCACCTTGATGCGTTCCGAGAGGGAGCCGTGGTTGACCCCGATCCGCATGGCTACGCCTCGCTCTTTGCAGGCGCGAATGACAGGCAGAAGGGCTTGCTCGATGGCTTCCAGTTCCTGCTGGATTTCGCTGGGCGAGTAGTCTGTACGGCTGGGGTCTGGCTTGCGAAAGACGAACAGCCCCGGATTGATGCGCACCTTGTCTACATGTTTAGTGCATTCGAGCGCGATTTCCATGCCCTGATGATGCACATCGGCGACGAGGGGGATATGCCCATACCCGCGTCGCTTGAGTTCGGCACGGATTTCGCCCAGATTTTGTGCCTCGCGCAGGTTCGGGGCTGTAACGCGCACAATCTCCGCCCCCGCTTCGTAGAGTTGGATAATCTGCTCGACCGCTGCGGGCGTGTTCATCGTCTCGGCTGTAATCATCGACTGCACCCGGATCGGGTTGGAGCCTCCGATGGCGGTGGAACCGACCTGAACGGCGCGTGCGCGTCGTCGGGGCTTGCTAAGAGGCAGTTGTACCGCACCGAGCGGGATGAGGCTGTTTGCCATAGCAGCTGAATTATACCTACTTCAGTTAGGGGAGATGGTCCGGCGCAGGGTCTGTAGAAGCGACGGGAGCTGGTGGGGCGCTAAAGGCGTTTCCGAGCGGTCTGCCCTCAGCGCACGGCGGATGAGCTCCCACCAGTCCCAAAGAACGATGTGCGAGGCGTCGAAGATCATCACTCCGTTCGAGCTGAGGCATGCGGCGCGAATCGCTCGCTCGAAGCCCATCGGATCGCGCCGGTAATCCTCAGCATAGATACCCGCATAAACGAACAGCTCGCCATTGGTCCACTGCATCACGCGCCGTGCCATGCCTTCGACGGTGCGGATCTCATCGGCTTCGTACAGGGACGCTTCGTTCATAAACGGGATGCCAAAGTAGGTACCGGGCATCAGGTAGTCCAGATCGAACACATAGGAAGCGAATCGGTAGGTGTCGCTCACGAAGCCGTAGGGGCGCTCGAGGGCATCGCTTGCCCAGTTGACCCCTAACTCGTAGTAGGTGGGGTACCAGCTGCCGACATAGGCTCCAATGGGTATCGGGCGTACCGATTCGACCGTGCGTCGGATTTCGCGTAAAAGGTCGCGAATAACCTGTGCGCGAAATTCCGTCCACTGCCCGAAACGGGAACCGCGCTCGAAGCCCTCACGCGGAAGGAGCGGTGGGCGCACGATGTCATCAGGGAAGTTCTGCACGGGTCCATAAAGTGCCTCGAAGGCTTGGCGCGTCCGTTCGGAGAAGTCGGTATAGACATTCGCCCAGCGCATGCGGTCCAACACTAACCCGTCGATTGGGTAGTTGATACATAGTTCACGAATGATTGCAAGCAATCGCTCCCGCACAGTGGGATGTAGGGGGTTCACAAAGACAGCGATGCCTTCGGTGTCCGATTCGGCGATCGGTGCCAACACAGGAGTGGTCTCCAGACGCAGGGCGGTTCCCAATATGGCTAATCGCTCAAGGTGTCCGGCAGCATTTCTGTCGGCGACCAGCACCCAGCCGTTGGGTGGCGGTTGGATGGGCTGGCTGACAAACATGCCATCGATAACCGCTTCGACCCGTAAGTCATCGGTAAGCAGCACATAAGCCCAGTTGCGTCCAGCGGGAGGGGGTGGCACAGGGTTCCGCTGATAGGCGGCGATTCCTTCGGGAGGCGGAGCGATTTCGAAGCGGTTCAGCTCGTAGCGCGTGCCGTCTGGCAGGCTTAGAAAACGCCGACGCGAGTACGCCACCATTTGCCAATCCACATTCTCGTACGCCGGTCCCGTCTGGAACAGCTTGTGCCCCTCCGATAGCACATTGATATTCGCATGCACCTCCAACCCGGCGGCGTGAGCTTCCTCCAGGAACACCTGCAGGATGTCCATGTCTGGAGGCACTTTAACCCCGCGCCACTCGGTCAATTTCGGGGCAAACTGGCTGGGGTACAGCACATGACCGCTGATCGGTTTCACATCTAGCACAATCGTGTTGATGCCCACCATATGGCACCGATGGACAAAATCTCTGATTTTTTCGCGATCGATTAGCCAGAAGAGGTTTGCTGTGACATCGACCCATATCACGTGTCCTTCCAGCCCCATCTGACGCGTTAGCTGAACCGAGTAGGGGAGCGGTTGCAGATAGACGACCCCAATTGCCCAAAGCCAGCCGAGTAGGAGAGTCAGCCGACGCATCGTGGGGCATAGGATACCCTATTGCATCCTGTGAGTTTTATGGGGTACAATCGGTAGTGATGGTGTGTCGGTGGAACGCAACATTTACAGGGTGAGAGCATGGTGACGAAAGCGTCGAAGCGCAAGTCGGTGAGTAAGCGGGGCGCTCCGCCTCCCAAAGAGCGTTCCCCTCTGTTTTACGATCGCCTGGCTATCGGGTTAGCCATTGCGGGCTTGTTGGTGCTATTGAGCCTGACGATGCCCCAGAAAGGGGTAGTGGGCACTTTTTTGAGCGATAGCTTGTGCCTTCTGTTTGGGAATGGAGCGTACCTTTTGCCCCTTGTGCTGTGGCTTTCGGCGGGTGCGCTGGTGTTTGGCGTGGGGAAACTGGCTCTGCCTGAAGTGATTGGGGGTGGGCTTTTGCTTTACTTGGTGCTTTTGGGGTGGATGGCACAGCCTGAGTCGCAGTCGGGCAACTGGTTTCATTCGGGTGCGCTTAGAAGCACGGGGGGCTATCTCGGTGCGGTGTTGGGCTACCTGCTCCAGATGGGATTGGGTCAGGCGAAAAGCGTGCTATTAGGCGCATTAGGGCTGTTGGCGGTGCTGATGATGTTCAACCTCCCGCTGGTCAGTCTGTTTCGTGGGATGGGGCGCGTTCTGGCTACGGGCTGGCGTGGGACGGCGACCGCCACCCGTGCTGTCACTGAGGTTGCCAGCCACACTGCGGAGAAGGCAACCCACGCGCTCAAACGCCGTTCCGAACGCCCCGTCCCTCGGGTCGCTTCAAAGTCTGGGGAAACTGCTTCGGGGGAGAGTTCGCCACTTTCTGCCCCATCTGCTGGAGCGGATACCGCCGAAGGGCGGAAGCTGGCTGAGCCAAAGCGTGCCCCTAATTGGGAACGCACGCGCCCCAATATCCCGCTCCCGCCGCCCGCTAGCGAGGGACACTACACCCTTCCACCGCTTGCCTTGCTTAAAGAGCCGCCTGCTCCACCACGCAGAAGCCAGTCCGAAGTCAAGGAGAAGATCGCGATATTGGAACGCACCCTTGAAGAGTTCGGTATCGGAGCCAATGTCGTAGAGGTGGCACACGGTCCCACCGTGACGCGATACGAGATTCAGCTGGATCCGGGCATTAAGGTCAGCAAGGTCGTGAATCTTGCGGATAATTTGGCGATGGCGCTGGCTGCGATTGCCGTGCGCGTTGAGGCGCCAATTCCTGGCAAAAGCGCAATCGGGGTGGAGGTTCCGAACGACCAGCCCCAAGTGGTGGCACTGCGTGAGGTGATCGAGCGCGACGAGTTTTGGAATGCTCCGAGTCTGCTGACAGTCGCTCTTGGTAAGGATGTGGCGGGCACACCGAAATATACCGATCTGACTCGTCTGCCCCACTTGCTTATTGGGGGGGCTACAAACTCAGGAAAGAGTATGTGTCTCCTGTCGCTCATCGCCTGCATCCTGTTTCGGGCGACCCCGCGTGAAGTCCGTTTTGTAATGATTGACCCGAAGCGTGTGGAGTTGTCGCTGTTCGATGGGATTCCGCACCTGATGTGTCCTGTGGTGCGCGATGTGAAGCAGGCGGCGGGCGCCCTGCGCGCCGTGCTGAAAGAGATGGATCGACGGTACGACCTGTTTGCGAACGCGGCGGTGCGGAATATTCAAGGTTACAACGAGCGCGCCTCCGAATCGGAACGCTTACCCCATGTGGTGGTGGTCATCGATGAGTTAGCCGACTTGATGATGCAAGCAGCAGCGGAGTTCGAAACCTCCATTTGCCGGCTGGCACAGTTGGCACGAGCAACGGGCATCCATCTTGTGATTGCCACCCAGCGTCCTTCGGTGGATGTCATCACTGGCACGATTAAGGCGAATATCGCCAGCCGAATCGCCTTCGCTGTGTCCAGTCAGGTCGATAGTCGCACGATTCTGGATATGAACGGTGCGGAGCGATTGTTGGGGCGGGGTGATATGCTCTTTTTGCCCATCGATGCGGCAAAGCCTGTCCGAATTCAAGGGTGCTACCTAAGCGAGTCGGAGATTGAGGCGGTTGTTGAGTTCTGGCGTGCCCAAGAATCGCCTGTCTATCTGTTTAATCCGACAGATTTCGATTCGCTCGTGAGTGCCGACTATGAGGAAGACGAGGAGGCGGATGACCTCTACCCAGCGGCTGTGCGTCTGGTGGTCGCTCACGGGCAGGCTTCGACCTCGATGCTGCAGCGGCGGTTTAAAATCGGCTATGGGCGTGCGGCACGCTTGCTGGATTTAATGGAACGACGCGGCATTGTAGGGCCGCTGGATGGAGCCAAGCCACGGCAGGTGCTGGTCTCGCGTGAAGAGGCGGAGCAGATGCTGCGTGCCTACGAATAAACCATCGGGTATCCTAAAATTTGAGGAGTGAGAAGCGATGGCAGGACATTCCAAATGGCACAACATCCGCATCCGCAAGTCCAAGCAAGATGCGATGCGGAGCAAGCTCTTCACCAAGCTGGCGCGCGAGATTATCGTTGCCGCACGGCTTGGCGGGGGCAATCCCGAATCCAACGCACGGCTCCGACTGGCTATCGAGAAGGCGCGCGAACATCACATGCCCGCCGATAACATCAAGCGCGCGATTCAGCGTGGCACGGGAGAGCTGGAAGGCGTCAGCTACGAGGAGATTACCTATGAAGGCTACGGTCCCGGCGGAGTCGCCATCATGGTGGAGTGCCTGACCGACAACCGAAACCGCACGGTGGCGGAGCTGCGCCACCTGTTTGCGAAGCATGGGGGCAATCTGGGCGAGAGCGGGAGCGTGGCGTGGCAGTTCAAGCAACAAGGCGTGATCGTAGTGCCCACCAGCGTGATCAGCGAGGAGTCGCTTCTCGACATCGCTTTGGAGGCAGGTGCCGAAGATGTGACCACAGAAGAGGAGTTCTATCGCGTCATTACCGCTGTAGAGGACTTCCATCGAGTGCGCGAGGCGCTTCAGGAACGAGGTGTGCCCATTAGTGAAGCCCAACTGGAGATGGTGCCCACCAGCACTGTGCGTGTGGAAGGTGAGACTGCCGATAAGCTCATGCGCTTGCTGGACGTACTGGAAGAGCATGACGATGTGCAGAACACCTACGCCAACTTCGATATCCCCGACGAAGCGTTGGCGGGGCGTTCGTAATGGTAGAGGCGGATTGGGATGCGCACATGCCTACCGCTCCTCACGATGGGGCTCCTCGTTGTTCACACCCTAGCTACGGTGTGGAGTGTGCACCATCCAGAGACGGTGGCGGTCTGGGGCTTTAAGCCTGCACGCCCTGACTGGGGGACTGTGCTGACCAGTATCTTTGTCCATGCGAGTTATGGACACTGGCTCAAGAATGCGCTCTTTCTGATATTGTTCGGCTGGTATGTGGAGCGGGGGCTCGATGGCTGGCGCTTTTTGTGCCTTTATGTGGTCAGTGGAGTTGTGGCGGTGCTGACTCACTGGGCAATGGTCAGCATGGTTCAGCCTGCCCTTTACGACGATTCGCTGGTGGGGGCATCAGGCGCCATTTCGGGGTTGGTGGGCTACTTTGCCTTGCGGTACTACCGTCGGCGTGTGCGCCTTGTAGGCGCTACGGTTCATCAGTGGGGATGGGGCGCGCCGATGTGGGTCGCTGTGCTGTTGTGGGTTGTGTGGCAAGGCGTGGGCGCAATTTGGGATGCTGGGAGTCCCCATCCAACAGAGATTGGCTACTGGGCGCATTTGGGCGGGTTCGCCTCTGGGCTTACTCTGGCGATTCTGTGGGGTGCGGGGGGCGAAGGCGAGCGCGAGTATCTCCTTCAGCAAGCGGAGACGAGCCTGCGCTATGGGGCAGGGGGCGATGCCCTCCGATGGCTTCAGCCCCTCCTGACTCTGGACTCGCCCCCTCCAGGGGCACTCCAACTTGCAGGTAGGGCATGGGCACTGCTCGGCGAACGCAGCGAGGCGTGTCCCCTGCTGGCGCACGCCCTGCAAACCGCCTTGCTCCACCCCACAAACTACTCAGAAATCGCCTCTATTGCCCAGCTCCTTGCGGAGCTTGATGGATTGCATCTCCTGAGCTCCACCGAACGCGACCGCTTGCTGGAAATGGCAGAACGCCAGCACGACTATCCCTCAGCCCTACGATGGATAGAATCGCTGGTCAAGCAAACCGAGCACCCGCAGCGCCCCGAAATCCTACTAATCTATGCGCGCCTGCTGGAACGGGTTGGACAGGGCGAGCGGGCATGCCAGGTGCTTAAAGAGCTTCAAGAACGCTATCCAGATAGCCTCCAAGCAGATCTGGCACGCCTTCAGAGACGGGGCTAAGTTCTCCGACGAGGTACACTCGAAGCGATGGAGTCGGTCGTCGGCATCTTTTGGGTGATGATGGTGTGGTTGGTCGCCGCTGCGTGGATTTTTGCGCTCATCACGATGGCGGTAATCGGCGATGTTTCAGCAGGCGAGGCGATAGCGGGGTCTACCGTCGCGCTATTGTTGGCATTTGCGAGTGCGCGTCAGGCGTTTCCGTATGCCACCCCGCTGTCATTGATTACGCTGGGAGGTGGCGCCATCACCTTGCCCCTCCTAAGGGCTTACCTCAATCGGCATGCCCATGCACAAATGGATGCCGAGCTGGTGGAGCGCGCCTGCTTGGCGGTCGAGTACGATCCAAAAAACTTCGGTGCCCTGATTCAACTGGCTAACCTATGCTATCAGCATGACCTCTTGGAGCATGCGGTGCATTATATGCGTCAAGCGGTTCAGCAGGCGCCCTTATTTACCTACAGCGAGAAGCGCACCCTTGCTCGCTGGGAAGACGAGCTCCAACAGCTCCGCAAGTGTGAGGCGCTCCTCTGTATGGTTTGTGGTGCGGAGAATCCCGTCGGACCGTTGCGGTGTCAGCGGTGCGGTCAGCTTCTGTTGCCTGCCTACATCGGCGGAGGCATGATGCCGCAACAGCTCCTGCATAAGATTGTGCACATCTGGGTGGTGGCGGTTGCGGCGATGGGGCTGAGCCTTATCTGGGAAGGCCAGCTGATGGGGCTGTCGGCACTGATCGCGATTATACTGACCTTGATAACTGCGTTGTTGTTGGTTTTGCTGATCCTACGCAAACAATGAGCCGAATCTGGATTTTTCCACCCTTCACGCGGTTAGACCGCTACATTCTACGCGAGATGCTGATCCCGTTAAGCATCGGCACGCTGGCAATTTTGCTGATGCTGATCGGCAACCTGCTTTTCAACTATGCGCCGTGGTTTCTGAACTATGGCGTGCCAGTGGTTGCAGTGGCTCAGATGGTGATGTATTACACTCCTTATCTTCTGGTGCTGAGCTTACCTGTGGGCACGGCGGTGGGCACTGCCCTCACGGTTAATCGGTTGACGCGCGACAGCGAGATTACTGTTTTGCGTATGGCGGGGATTAGCCTACGTCGGCTCTTCTTGCCGTTGCTGATGGCGGGTCTGGTGATGTCTGTGCTCAACTACTATCTGAACGAGCGTGTCGTTCCACCTGCAATGCGCGAGTTCAATCGTCTGCGCAATCGGGTGTTTCTCTTGGCGCCAGTGCCGAATCTCACCAGCAATGCCGTGCTGAAAGTGCAAAACTACCTGATTGGTATCGGCATAGCAGAGCAGAGGGGTCAGCGCGTGGTGTTGGAGGATGTCCTCATTCTGGAGCGTCGGGATCGGGGGACATGGCTGGTGATCAAAGCGCCGCGCGGCGCCTATCGCGACGGGGTGTGGGAGCTGGAGTCGCCAACCCTACATTACTACACTGCCGACGACACGGTCATCGAGGTGAAACGCGCCCCACGACTGGTCATTAATCTGCAAGTGGCGTTGCAAGATTTCTTCACCACTCCGGAGCCTGAGGAGCAGACCCGCGCCCAACTGCGCGAGCAGATAGAACGCAATCGGCAGATGGGGCTTGCTAACCCGCGTTTAGAGGTCAGCTACCATCTGAAGGTTGCGATGCCGTTGGCATGCTTTGTGCTGGCGCTTTGTAGCCCCGTGCTGAGTTTCTGGCTGGCCCGCGCAGGCAGTTTTGTGGGTGTGTTGCTTTCGATCGTGTTGGTGTTCGTCTTTTGGAACACCTTTCTACTGTTTCGGCTTCTGGGGGATCAGGCGATCTTACCGCCGCTGGTTTCTGCATGGATGCCTAATCTACTGTTCGGGTTGGGTGGGTTCCTGCTGATTTCGCGTGCAGAGTGATCCGTCGAAGATGTCGAACAGATCCTCCAGCCAGCCTCGTTTTTTGCGTTTGCGGTGGGGACGGCGTGGATCGTCGTCATGCGTTTCGCCTGAGGGATAGTGTGGGGCGTCGTCATCGTACGCTTCGCGTGAGGGGTGGCACGTCGGAGGCGGTGCCCCACGAAGTAGTCGATCTCAATCCCCGCACGGTCCGCTATCTTCAACTCAATCTGGCAGACTGGGCATTTCATCCGTGTACTGCAGCGCGGAGACCCCGGCCTTTAGGCCTGGGGAGGAGCGCCGCCTTGACTCCTCTCGGGTG
>PSLB01000079.1:0-10312 GCA_040289385.1 Armatimonadota bacterium | reverse complement strand
CCGGCCGGCGGATCTGCGCCGGCGGAGTAGTCGCCCGGGCGCGGGCCGAAGTTGCCTTGGCGGTTCCGCGCAGGTGCCGGCCGCCTCTTCGGAGGTGAGGGGCCCTGCCCCGCTCCGCGCGCTTGCGTAGACAGCCAAGGAATCCCCGGAATGAATTCCGGTGAGGCATCAATCGGAACGGTTCGGTTCTGAAGAGGTCAGCCCCACCATCGCCGCGCCAATCGCCTCTCGTGAGAAGTGGGGACGCTCAAACATCGCCACCACCTGTCCTTTGGATAGCACGCCGATACGGTCGGCGTACTCCATCAGCTCGTCCAGGTCAAACGAGAGGATCAGCGCGCCCATGCCCTGCACACACATTTCGCGAATAGTGCGATAGGTCGCTTCAGTTCCACGAATATCCAGCCCGCGCGTTGGTGCAAACGCCACCAGCAAGCGCGGCGTACCGTAGAGTGTGCGGGCAATCACCAGCCGCTGCTGATTGCCACCAGAAAGGGAGAGGATGGGCGCAGTGGGGGCGGGCACTTTGACCTGAAATCGCTCAATAAGGTGCCGCACACGCTCACGGATGGCTCGTCGCCGCTGCCATCCGAGCCACTGCAGCTCAGGGTCACGCTGAAACCCTAAAATGGCATTTTCTTCCACACTCCAGAGGGGAACCATCCCGCGCCGAAACCGATCATCGAAGAGGTAGCGAATTCCCGCCTGCAAGCGTCGGGCAGTCGTCCAATAAGTGAACGGCTGATTGCCCAGCATGAGCGTCCCGCGCGCCACAGGACGCAACCCCGCAAGCGCCTCCATCAGCTCCGCTTGACCATTCCCATCCACGCCTGCCAGCCCCACAATCTCGCCAGCACGCACGCTCAGGTTCAGCTCGCGAATGCCCCATCCCCCCCGATCCGAGCGGACATATAGATCCCGAATGACCAACACCTCAACAAAATCCTTAGGACGCTGGATGGAAACCGACATCTCGGAACGAGCCGTCTCTTCACCGACAATCCAGCGCGTCAGCTGTTCCGCATCGACCGCCGCAACAGGCGTCTCGGCAACCTTGCGCCCTGCACGCATCACAGTGACCCAATCCGCATACTGCAGGACCTCGTTCAACTTGTGCGTCACCAGTAGGATGGTACGCCCTTCTTGCTTCAGCCGAAGCAGGGTGGCAAACAGCGCCTCGACATCGCTTGGGGAGAGCATTGCCGTCGGCTCATCTAAAATGAGTATATGGGCATCGCGCCAGAGCAGTTTGAGAATCTCGAGTTTCTGGCGTCCCGCAACGCTTAGCTCTTCGGCAGGGCGATGCCAATTCGGCTCAAATTCCAGCGATTGCGCCAACTGACGCGCCCGCCGAAGCGCCGCCCTACGGTCAATTACCCCAAGCCACCTCACCGGCTCGGCTCCCAATATCAAATTATCCAACGCGGTGAGCTCAGGAATGATGCTATAATGCTGACTGACCATTCCAATGTGGTGAGCAATGGCATCGGCAGGACTGCGGAAGTGAACCGTTCTCCCGTTCAGCGAGATGGTTCCTGCATCGGGCTGATAGTAGCCGTAGAGGACACGCATGAGGGTCGTCTTGCCTGCACCGTTCTCGCCCATAATCGCGTGGAGCGTGCCCGCTTGCACATGGAGGTCTACCGAATCGCACGCAATCAGCGAACCGAACCGCTTGGTAATGCCCTCCATCGCCACCAGGGCGGTCTGCGACAATCTCGACCGATCGCGAACGGTTTCCATCTTAGTCCAATGGATAGTAAGGGTGGAGATGGTGGACGGGGCTTTGCCCTGCGCCGATGGGTTTGGCGGTTCGAAGGGCTTGCATAAGGTACTGCTTCGCAAGACGCACTGCTTCGGGCACGCTTTCCCCTTTGGCCAAGTAGGCAGCAATCGCTGCAGAGAAGGTACAGCCCGTGCCGTGAGTGTGCGGCGTATCCAGATGCGAAGCGGGAAACCAGTAGAACTCGCGTCCATCGTACAGCAGATCGTCGGCACAATCGCGCAGATGCCCCCCTTTAACCACAACCCAGCGTGCCCCCAACGTGTGGATGGTACGCGCCGACTCTTGCATACTGGGCTTATCATGCACGGCGAAACCTGTCAGCACACTCGCCTCGCCCAAATTCGGGGTCACGACCAACGCCAGCGGGATCAAAACATTTTTAAGTGCTTCGATCGCATCCTCACGCAGCAGCCGATCTCCGCTCTTTGCCACCATCACGGGGTCGATTACCAAACTTGCAACCGCATAGCGTCGAATACGCTCCGCTACCACTTGGATAATCTCCGCGCTAAACAGCATGCCCGTCTTGACCGCATCGGCGCCGATGTCGGTCAAGATGGAGTCGATCTGCCGACCTACGAATTCGGGGTCTACGGGAAACACTGCCTGAACCCCCTTGGTGTTCTGCACGGTCAGTGCCGTGATGGCGGTCGTCCCATACACGCCCAGCGCAGCGAAGGTCTTAAGATCCGCCTGAATGCCAGCCCCCCCGCCTGAATCGGAGCCAGCGATGGTCAGTGCTTTGCGCATGACTTATAGTGTACCCCGCAACAGGAGCCTGCTCGCGAGACACTTCGGGCTTTGCGGGATCTGATTGAAGAGCTGGAACGCCTCACCGACGACGAGCCTTCCCGCGAGCGATAGGGTATCCTATACTAACCTACCCTTTACTCACGGAGGAGGTCAAAAATGAGGAAGTGGAGCCTTTTTGTGCTGACCACCCTTGTCGTCGCCGCGGGCTCAGCACAGATGCAAGATGTACTGCCCAACCACTGGGCGTACCAAGCAATCCGGCAACTGGTGCGTGAGGGGCTTCTGGGAGGCTACCCCGACCGTACCTTCCGTCCCAACGAGACCGTAACCCGCGCCCAGTTCGCTCAGGCGATTGCACGCGCCTACCAAAACCTTATTGCGCGTCTCGCAGAGATCCAACAACGACTGGACTCCCTCCAGCCAAAGACCGAACCCCCGACCCCACCGCAGCCGAACACCTTGCGCGACACGCTCCGCCAGCTCCAGCAAGAGGTGGAAACCCTCAAGCAACTGCGGAGTGCGTTCGACAACCTACAGCGACTGGCTCAGGAATTTGAACCCGAACTGCGCCAGCAACAACTGGTCATCGAAGATCTGCGCGACGAGTGGAAATCGCTCGAAGAGCGAGTGCGCGCCCTCGAACGCCAATATGCCCGATTCACAGGGGAGGTCTACTTCGGCACTGTGGGCACCCACAGCTTCGATAAACGCTCGGCGTACACGCTCAACGGCACCGAAATCAACCCATCCGGAAAGCTCCTTCAGAGCTTCCAATCCGCCCACGAACTGGTACTGCACCTTAACCAGCAGGTCAACCCCACCATCAACGCCCGTGCAACCTTTATCTTCGGTAACTATCTCCCCTATCTGCGTGCCGCTTCACGCAATGCAAACATTTTTGGTGCGGATCGGACGCATCAGTCTATAGGCAACACCGACTTCGCTGTTTGGGAGGCGGTCATTGAGACACCCATCGTGCTTTTTGGACGAACCTTCCAAGCGACTGTAGGACGCTACCCGCTCCAACTTTCGCGCTACACCTTCCAGCGCATCGAACCCGACTTCTATCTGAACTTGCCCCACTACCGCGACCGCGCCCACCGATTGGACGGCTTTCTGCTGTCGAGCGACTACGGTGCGCTGGGCATGAAACTCTTCTTCGGGAGTAGCTGGGCTTCGCGAGGGCACAATACGCCCCTCTTCCCCATTTACTTCGCTAACTACAACAGCTCGGTCTCGGCACCTGCAGACCAGCTATTCGGCTTGCACCTCACCTACCGTACCAAAGTTTTCACAGATATCCCCTTAGAAGCAAACCTCACCTACTTTGCCGCAGGCATTGGAGGCACCTACCAGCGTCTCTCCAACACTGTTATAGACCGCATAGACCGCGCCGATGTGCTGGGCATCTCCCTCGCTTCCGAGTATACAGGCATTAAGGTCTCCCTCGATTTCGCCCAGAGTATCCTGTGGCGAGGCGACAACCGTGCCATTGGTAGCAAGAACCGAGCCTTCGATGTGGGGGCACAGTACCAACTTTCGGAGCGCTGGGACATCCTGCTGGGCTATCGCGAGATAGACCCCTACTTCGTCACTCCTGGCAACTGGGGACGAATCGGCTACGCCTACAACCCCTCCGATATCAAGGGGAGCTATTTGACAACCCACTACAAGGTAGGCGAACGCCTCAACCTCACCCTGAGCACCGATTTCTACACGGGGAAACGCGCCTTAGCCTCTCAAAAAAACGATCGCCTCCAGCGGCTTTTGCTAACGGCAAACTACCAGCTGGGCGGCCGATGGCGGTTCGAAGCCAGCTATGAAAATGTTCGCTGGGAGATCAACAATCGGCAATTCAAGCCCGAATGGAACTACCTCACGCTCAACGCAAGCTACAATCTTACCCAAGACACCGATCTCCACTTTCTGTATCAGATCATCGACGCCAACGGTAAAGGCGCACGCGAACTCAGCGGCGGCCCCTCGCAAACAGGCAACCGCGCAGGGGTGTTCTCCACTTATTTCGGGTTCCAATTCTAAAATCGCTCGCTCCTCTTGGTGGGGGAGCGAGCTACCCTTGAAAGAGGGTATAATACCCCCCTGCGAGGAAATAGGGTATAATACCACCCCTACGAGGAGGCAATCGACATGGCGAGTAAAAAAGGTGTCGGCAGTACACGGAACGGACGCGATAGTAATCCGAAGTTTCTCGGCGTGAAAGCCTACGGGGGTCAGTTCGTGCGTGCAGGCAACATTATCGTGCGCCAGCGCGGCACCAAGTTCCATCCCGGACGCAATGTCGGGCGGGGCAACGACGACACCCTCTTCGCCCTCGTGGACGGCTATGTGAAGTTCGAAGGCGCACGCGACCGACGAAGAGTCAGTGTCATCCCCGCCAACAACTGATATGGAGCCTACGGCCCTCCAAAACGATCGGCTGGGGGAGCTGTTTACCACGCTCTGCCAAATCAATTCGCCACCCCGCCACGAGCGCGAGGTAGCAGAATATGTGAAAGGCTTCCTGCGGGGGCTGGGACTGTCCGTGAAGGAGGATCATGCCAGCCAAGTGGTGGGCGGCAACGCCAATAACATCGTTGCGAACCTGCCTGCCAATATCGAACGCGCTCCCAAAATCTTCTTCAGTGCCCATATGGACACCGTCACGCCGAACCCAAATGTTAAAATCATCATTCAAGACGGCAAAATCCATACCGATGGCACCAGCATTCTGGGCGCAGACGATAAGGCAGGCTTAAGCACCATTCTGGAAGCCCTCCGAATCGTCGTCGAAAACAACCTCCCTCACGGACAGATCCAATTGCTGATTAGCGTCTGCGAGGAGGTCGGTCTGCTGGGGGCACGCGCGCTCGACTTCGCGCTGGTAGACAGCGACTTCGGGTTCGTGTACGATTCAGGACCGCCCGTCGGCTCGGTCATCATAGAGGCACCGACACACGACAAGCTGGAGGTGCGCGTCATCGGCAAGCCCGCACACGCTGGCGTAGAACCCGAAAAGGGCATCAGTGCCATTCAGATCGCCGCCGAAGCCATCGCCTCTATGCGACTCGGACGCATCGACGAAGAGACTGTTGCCAACATCGGCATCATCCAAGGCGGACAAATGACCAACATCGTCTGCCCCGAGGTCTCCATCAAAGCCGAGGCGCGCAGTTGGAACCCTGCACAACTCGACGCGCAGATAGCGCACATGGTCGCCGAGTTCGAACGCGCCGCCCGCAAGTTCGGCGGACGCACCGAAATCCACCACGAACGCCATTACGAGGGCTACCGACTCTCTGAAGCAGACCTCCCCGTCAAAGTGGTGCGCACCGCCGCCCAAAAAATCGGACTGGAAGCCCCCATGCGCCGAACTGGCGGCGGCTCCGACGCCAGCGTCTATAACGCACGCGGGCTACCCTGCTGTGTCGTGGGAACCGCGATGCAGAAAGTGCATACCCACGAGGAGTTCGTCCTCATCGACGATCTCGTGCGCGGAGTTGACCTCACCCTCGCCATTATTCGAGAAGTCGCCACAATACGATGATGCGTGTGCAAGAGTTCGTCAATACCCACGCGCCCACCCTGCGATGGGACTCCACCCTCCAGGATGCAGTAGATAAGCTCGACCTCTATCAGGTGACCCTTCTGCCCATTCTGGACGAATCGGACGCTGTGCAGGGAATCATCACCGAGCGGACGGTGTTCCGTATCTTTTACCCTGACAACCCGTCTCAACCCCAATCTTCTGCCTATGCGCTCGCCCAAACCCCCATCACCCAGTGGATGCAACCCAACCCGCCCGTGCTGAACGAACATGCCCCCATTACCGAAGCGGTCGAACGCATGCAACAAACAGGGCTGGACACGCTCCCCGTCCACGGCGACGGCAAATTCATCGGTACCATCCGACTCATCGATTGCTGTCAAGCACTTATCGAAGAGTCTGCCCCATGAAACGCTTGGTCGCACTCCTCACCGACTATGGGCAGAGCGACACCTATGTCGCCCAGCTCAAGGCTGTGATCTTGCAGATAAGCCCCACGGTTGAATTTTTAGACCTCACCCACGAAGTGCCCCCACAAGACATTCGTGCCGGCGCTTACCTGTTGCAGACCGCCATTCCGTACCTGCCCGGCGGCACCCTCGTGATTGCGGTTGTGGACCCGGGCGTCGGCACCGCGCGGCGCGCCATCGCCGTGCAAGCGCGACGGCTGACCTACTTCGCTCCCGACAACGGACTGCTCACTCTGACCCTTGATGAGGATCCTCCACTCGAGGCGGTGGTGCTGAACAATCCACGCTACCACCTGCCAGCAGTCAGCGCCACCTTTCACGGACGCGACATCTTCGCGCCTGCATGTGCCCATCATGCCAATGGCACGGCGATCGCCCAGCTCGGGTCCCCGCTGGATCTAACCACGCTCCAGTGTCTGGAAGACTGCGAACCCCTCCTTACCCATGAAACCATACACACCTACCCGCTCCACTTCGACCACTTTGGGAATGTCATCTTCAATTTGCGCGAGGAGGTGTATCAACGCTGGCGTCAACCAGAGCATCTGGTGGAAGTGAGTCTGGGCGAACAGGTAGTGCCTCTGGTACGTACCTTTGCAGATGTACCGTGGGGCGCACCCCTCGCCTACTTTGGAAGCAATCGCTATCTGGAGATTGCTATCAACGGCGGTTCTGCACGCCAAGCCCTGAACATCCGACCCGATAGCGAGGTCGTGCTCCGCCAAAAGCCGATCTACCATCCCCAGACAATCGCCTAATTTTCGCCGTCCTCACTTTCGCTCCAATTTGTGGAATAACCCCAGTGTACGGGAATGGCGATGCAAGTGCTGATTGCGGAAGATAGTACCGTATTGGCGAAGGTGCTGGAGCGTGCCTTGCGCCAGTTGGGCTACACAGTTCAAGTCACTCACAACGGGGCAGAGGCATGGCAGGCGTTCCAGCATCAACCCACCCCGCTGGTCATCACCGACTGGGAAATGCCTCAAATGGACGGGCTGGAACTGTGCCAGAAAATTCGCGCGCATCCTCACGAAACCTATACCTACATCATCCTGCTTACAGGGCGCGACCAAAAAGAGGACAAGCTCGCCGCCATGGAAGCAGGAGCAGACGACTTCCTCACCAAGCCCTTAGACCCAGCAGAACTCAGAGCCTGCCTGCATACCGCCCAACGGATTCTCCACGCAGAGAACCGACTGCGCGAACAGAACCAGCAACTCAGCGAAATGTACGAGGAGCTTCAAACCCAGCATGAGAGCCTTCAGGCAACCCAACGCCTGGTGGAACACGCAAACCGCCGATTCGCCGACCTCTTCGAAAACCTACCCATCGCCTGCTTTACCTTCGACCGCGAAGGCGTTCTCCACGAGTGGAACCAAGCCGCCGAGCAACTTTACGGCTATACCAAAGGCGAAGTGCTGTTCCGCTCAATGTTCGAGAAGGTCTTTCGGGGCGAGTCGGCAGTACGGATGGGCGAACTGATGCGCATGGTGCTGACGGGCTCCGTGCTAAACGGCATCGAATCGGAAGACTACGATGCAGAGGGGCGTCGCCACTATGTTTTGCGCGGGGTGTTCCCGTTGCGTAATCCGGCAGGTGAGGTCGTGGGCGGGCTGGTCTCGGTCGTCGATGTTACCGACAGGGTAGAGTACGAGCAACAACTTCGATTAATGAACGAACAGCTCCAAAATCTCGCCATAACGGACGGACTGACAGGACTGAAAAACCATCGTGCCTTCCAAGACTTTCTGGAGCAGGAGTTCCAGCGTGCCCAAAGATACCGTACCTCCCTGTCGCTGATCCTGATGGATGTGGATCGGTTCAAGCAATATAACGATACTTTCGGGCATCAGGCAGGCGATGAGGTGCTCAAAAAAGTAGCTCACATCCTCCGCCTCCATGCACGACAGTCGGACTTTGTGGTGCGCTACGGTGGTGAGGAGTTCGTTGTGGTGCTTCCCAACACTGACCTCGAAGATGCCCTGCGTGTGGCAGAGCGATTCAGATATGCTATCGAACACGCTCAGTGGGATCTGCGCCCCGTCACGGGCAGTTTCGGCGTCGCTACTCGCACCGACACGATGCAAACTCGTCAAGAGCTGATTGAACAGGTAGACCAAGCCCTTTACCAAGCCAAACATACCGGACGCAACCGTGTCTGCACCCTTAACGAACAAAACCTCACGCATGCTGCTTAAACAGCAGGAACATGCACACCAACAGCAAAGTTAAACGGAGGGCTGAAAACGATGAATAAGCTAACCGGGCAGACTCGAGTCGCACCGACCGTCAAAACGACGGTTCAAGCCAGTGCGGGGCTGAAACTGCTCGCCCGAATGCTGACCCTCGATATCGTCGCATTGGAACAGTTGGTTCAGCAGGAGCTGGAGGAGAACCCTGCTCTGGAACCGACTGAAGAGGGCGCTTGGACATACCGAGATACCTTCTCACTGACCTTCCATACCGATGCCCCTGAAGAGGGCGATGGGTGGGAACCCCTCTCCGATGAGGAGGACCACGAACTCGAGCCGCCAGCCCCGCCCATGCGCCTCAAAGACCATGTGTGGGGACAGCTCGCGCTCACCCTTGCACCACACGAGAAAGCGCTTGCGGAGTTTATGGTGGAATCGTTGGATTGCCATGGGTATCTCACTGCCCCTCTGGAGGAGATCGCGCTCCGCTTCAACTGTTCCTTGGAAGAAGTGGAAACCATCCTGCAGAAACTGCAGCAGTGCGATCCGCCAGGAGTCGGGGCACGGTCGCTACAAGAGTGCCTTCAGCTCCAGATCCGCGCTTATCAACAGCATGCGCGTTCCGAAGCAGATGCGGAGCTCTACCACCTTGCTTGGCAGGTGGTGACCGAGGGATGGGCTCACCTCACCAACGCCCGACACGATAAATTAGCCCGCAAACTCCGCATCGACGAGACCACTTTAGCGCGAGCCCTCTCCTTTATTCGCAACGAGCTGGTTCCTTACCCCTCAGTAGGCTTCGCAGAGGCAGATGAGCCGCCGAATCCGCCCCCGCCCCGCGAACCCGATATCGTGGTCTCTCTCTCCCAGAACGGGTTCCATGTGGAGATACGCGGCTACAAACCCCCTTTTCTGAAGCTCAGCCCGACCTACTTCAACCGTTATCGGGAACTTCGGGAGGGGACTATTCGCCCGACGGAGGAGGAGAAGGCGCACCTGAGCCACTTTCTTAAGCGCGCCCAAATCTTTTTGCAGGCGCTTCACCAGCGAGAGCAAACGCTCAAGAAGATTATGCAAGCCCTGTTAGAACGACAGCATCCGTTCTTTTTCACTAGCGATGTGCGCTTCCTCCAGCCGATAACTCGCGCCGAGCTGGCGCAAACGACAGGATTGCATCGCTCCACCATCGGACGAGCGGTGCGCAATAAGTGGATCCAACTGCCCAACCGTTCGATGGTGCCCGCCGACATCTTCTTCGACAACGCCTACCGTGTCGCCGCACTCATTCGCCAGATTATCGATGAGCATGAGCGTCCAGGTGCCCCGCTCACCGATGCCGAAATCGCCCTCAAACTCGAAGAGGTGGGAATCCACATCGCCCGACGCACCGTCAGCAAATATCGTGCCAAGTACCATATCTTCTCCTCACGCTGGCGCGAGCGCGAACGCAAAGTCGGCTAACAGCCGGTGCCATCGAAGGGTGTAATATCACAGCATCATCCGTGTACTGCGGCGCGGAGACCCCGGCCTTTAGGCCTGGGGAGGAGCACCGCCTTGACTCCTCTCA
>PSLB01000078.1:0-10402 GCA_040289385.1 Armatimonadota bacterium | reverse complement strand
CGGTCCCGCCTGTCCCATTCCCCCTGGGGCGAGAAAAGGCGCTTACCGATAACAGGACCGCAAGGAGCAAAAAGGCTCCTAGCTGTGACAGTTTGTTACTACACTTACTACACATGGATCCATACCTCTTATGCACTAGAATTATACGGCAATGTCCGTTCTCAAAATGGTGCCCATCTTTAGGTTGCATTACATTATAGCACATCTCTGCGCGCTTTTTTGCAAGCCTTTGAAGGGCTCATATCGGGAGTCGAATAGGGGCGTAGCATTTGATAGAGCCCCGCGCTCAAAATGGTTGCCAGCACAGCCGCCCCTCCAACGAGCCAACGCTGCCGCGCAACCGCGCTACTCCTCGCCACCAGTCCAGTAATTGGGGGGTTCGCGGGTGATCGAGACGCTATGGGGATGGCTTTCGCGGAGGGCGGAGTTTGTGATACGGATGAAGCGTGCCTTGTCGCGCAGTTCTTTGAGCGTACTGGCACCGAGATACCCCATCCCTGAACGCAACCCGCCCACCAGTTGGTGGATGGTCTCTGAGAGCGGTCCGCGATAGGGGACGCGCCCTTCCACGCCTTCCGGCACGATTTTGCGCGGATCCACCTGATAGTAGCGGTCGCTGGAGCCTTCGCGCATCGCTCCGACCGAGCCCATCCCGCGATAGACCTTATAAGCACGGTTGCGGTAGATCTCAATCTCGCCTGGCGACTCCTCACACCCTGCCAATAGGTTGCCCAGCATCACGGCACTGGCGCCCCCTGCGAGCGCTTTAACGATGTCGCCTGAGTAGCGGATTCCACCATCGGCGATGATGGGCACGCCCACCTTGTCCGCCTCCTCGGCGCACTCTATAATGGCGGTCAGTTGCGGCACACCCACCCCCGACACAACCCGTGTGGTACAGATCGAGCCTGCGCCCAGCCCGACCCGAACCGCTTCTGCACCTGCTTCCACTAAGGCACGCACCCCCTCGCACGTGGCGACATTGCCCCCAACGATGGGTACATCGGGCAGGGCACGCCGAAGGGCGCGTATCGCCTGGAGTACGCCTTCAGAATGACCGTGCGCCGAATCGACTACGATGAAGTCGACACCTGCATCCGCAAGGGCGCGTGCGCGCTCTATCGGTTCTCGCAGCGGGCCCACCGCCGCCCCCACCACCAATCGCCCCTTAGAATCCTTCGTGGCATGCGGGTGCTGGCGGAGCTTCAACAGGTCTTTGATGGTGATCAACCCCCGCAGTTTGCCTTCGGAGTCCACAATAGGGAGCTTCTCTATCTTGTGCTGTTGCAGAATTCGTTCTGCTTCCTCAAGCGTGGTGCCGACTGGGGCGGTGATGAGATTGTCACGGGTCATCACCTCGCGAATGGGGCGATCGTAGTTTGTTTCGAACCGAATATCACGATTGGTCAAGATTCCGACGAGATAGCCCTGCGCATCGGTGATGGGCACACCTGAGATATGATAGCGCTCCATCAGGGTTAAAGCGTCGCGTACTGTATGGTTTGGTGAGAGGTAGATAGGATCCCAAATGACGCCGTGTTCACTGCGTTTGACTCGGTCGATCTCCAGCGCTTGGCGTTCGATGGGCATATTGCGATGGATCACGCCCACCCCCCCCTCCCTCGCCAAGGCAATCGCCATACGCGACTCCGTCACCGTGTCCATCGGCGAGCTGACAATCGGGATTTGCAGTCGGATGTGGCGTACCAGCGTCGTGGACGGGTCTACTTGATCAGGCAAAACAGCTGAGTAGTTCGGTAAAAGCAACACATCGTCAAAGCTGAGCGCTTCCGCGAACAAGGTTCACAACCTCCTGATAAAGTATACCCGCCTCTTGGAGTCGAACCATTCGACTCTTGCCTTCCCGTTCGAGTGGCGGGTATAATTGGCGCACGATGCCGGGTCGTCTAACGGCAGGACGCCAGACTCTGGATCTGGTAGTGGTGGTTCGAATCCACCCCCGGCAGCCAGTTCCCCTTCAGGAGCGACCGCTATGAAACTCTTCGTGGATACCGGTCAGGTGGACGAAGTGCGCCAATCTGCCGAGTGGGGGATTATCGATGGGGTCACGACCAATCCGTCCTTGATTGCCAAAGCGGGGCGCGGGTTCAAAGAGACCGTTGTGGCGATGTGTGAACTCTTGCCTCATGGCTCCATCAGTGCGGAGGTGGTGGGCACCACTGTGCCCGATATTCTTAAAGAAGCCCGCGAAATCGCCTCGTGGGCGCCCAACATCGTGGTCAAGATCCCGATGACCCCTGCAGGCATTCAAGCCACCCGCCAATTGCGACAGGAAGGCATTCGCGTAAACATGACTCTCGTGTTCTCGCCTGCGCAAGCGCTTCTTGCAGCAAAAGCAGGCGCTACCTACATCAGTGTCTTTGTCGGGCGTGTGGACGATATCGCCAGCGAGGGCATGCGCACCATCGAGGAAGTCGTCCAGATGATCGCCACCTATGGCTTCGAGAGCGAGGTGCTGGTCGCCAGCATTCGCCATCCGATGCATGTGGTCGAGTCGCTCCGCATAGGGGCGCACATCGCCACGATGCCCTTCAAAGTGCTGGAACAGTTATTCCTACATCCGCTAACCGATATCGGTCTCAAGCGGTTTTTGGACGACTGGAACCAAGCAGGGTTGCGAATCTTTTAGATTCGCAGAACGATTTTGCCAAAGAAGTCGCGACTCTCTAGCTTTTGGTGCGCCAGCCGTGCGTCGCGGAGTTCGAAGATGCTATCTACCACAGGCTTGAGGCGTCCTTTCTCCACATGCGGGAGCAGCTGAGCCAACTCCGCCCGTGTGCCGATGTAAGCCCCATGAATCTCTATCTCCCGACTGAACAGATAGCGAATATCAAACTGTGCTGTTTGACCTGTCGTCGCACCACAGGTTACCAGCCGTCCACCCTTGCCAAGCAGGCGCACGCATGGGTCGAAAACAGACTGACCAATATGCTCAAACACCACATCGACGCCCTCCCCTTCGGTCAACTGTTTGACCTGCTTCCACCATTCGGGATCGCTGTGGTTGACCCCCACATCGGCACCCAGCTCTAAGCACTGCTGCATTTTGGTTTCGGTACCCGCAGTTGCGATAACGAGTGCCCCGCGCAGTTTGGCAATCTGAATCGCTGCGCTCCCGACCCCACTACTTCCGCCCATAATCAGCGTCCATTCCCCCGGCTGGAGCCGAGCCAGCGTGATCAACATATGCCACGCCGTCAAAAACACTAACGGCACTGCACTCGCCTCCTCGTAGCTTAGAGGAGACGGCTTGGGCAGCAAGTTGCGCGACGGAACAACGATATACTCCGCGTAGCCTCCTGCCCGATGCGCCCCTATCACCTGCACCTGCAAACAAAGATTCTCCCGACCGGTCCGACAAAACCGACACTGACCGCAGGTCACCACGGGGTAGATCACTACCAAATCGCCCACTCGCCAATCTTTGACACCTGAACCGACCTCCGCCACTTCGCCTGCAATATCACTGCCTAAAATATGGGGCAGGGGGGTCTGATACGCGGGAATACCGTTGCGGACCCAGATGTCCAAGTGGTTCAGGGCACATGCACGCACGCGTACTTTAACTTCACCATGCTGGGGAATCGGCTCAGGCACATCTTCCTCGTAGATCAGGTTGTCTGCCGTGCCAAACTGATGGATTCGGACTGCTCGCATAGGCTATATAGTACCCTATCGGCACGGTTTCAGAAGCCTGCCCACTCCAGATAGCGGCGGATCCCCTGAGCAAACGTCTCGCCCCACAAAATTACCGCCATCGTACCCAGTGCCAAAAAGGGTCCAAAGGGGAGCATGCCGGGCTGTTCGTGGGTCTGCTCGAGCCAAATTTCCATCTCTGGCTCCTCATAGGCGAGCCCAAGCTTCTGATAGAGGGCATCTTGCAGACGATAGGGCAAAAAGGCTATCAGCACATCCAACCACAGTAAATAAATTAGGCAGGCAACCAGCAGTTTCGGGACGGGCTCGGCTGGCAGGGAGGGCATCTTGGGTAAGGAAGTCGGCTCTGGGGGACAGCGCCGTTGGAAGAGCGCCCACACCCCACCCATCACCGCTCCACCCACTACCGCCAACCCAAGGGCAGTTAGCATCCCCGGCAAAAGTGCCAATGCCCCCATAGCGCGCACTAACTTAATATCGCCGTGCCCCATTGCATCTCGACGAAACACCAACCGTCCGATAATCGCAATCGCGCAAAAGATTAGTGCCCCTATCTCAGCACCCAATAAAGCGTTTGCGCAGTTCAACTGTCCCCATTCCGACCAGCCCCACGGCGTCGGCTGCCCGGCAAGCAGTCCTGCATGGAGCAAACCGATGATCAGGATCACCACATTCAGCTCGTCAGGGATGAGATAATACTGGATATCGGTAAAGAAAAGCGCAATCAGTGCCGAACATGCCAGCGCATAGAACACGAACCGCAGAGGCAACTCGCCTACCACCAGCCATTCCCACCAGAGCCACCCCCACAACAGCGCGTTCCACAGCTCGACCCAAAAGTAGCGGGACGATATCGGGGCGCCGCAGTACCGACACCGCCCACGCTGAAACAAATAACTCAGCAAAGGCCACAGATCCCACACACCAAGACGGTGCTGACAGGCAGGACACTGGGACGGCGGGGAGACTATCGAAAGCCTCCGGGGCAGACGGTAGATAAGCACATTCAAAAAACTACCGACCGCTGCCCCGAAGGCAACGCCGAACACGACGCTCCAAGCAGGGAACATTAATTCCCCTGATTCTGGCTCAAGTTCGAGATGACCTCAATCATCGGCAGGAACATCGAAATGACGATGAAGCCGACGATGAAGCCCAGCAATACTATCATCACAGGCTCAATCGCAGCGGTGAGACTGGCGATGGTCATTTCGACCTCGTTCTCGTAAAAGTCCGCAATCTTATTGAGCATGTGATCCAGCGAACCCGACTCCTCGCCTACGCTGACCATGTGCACCACCATCGGTGGGAACATCTTACTCTTTTGCAAGGGGTCGGCAATCTTTTCGCCTTCTCGGATTCGGGCACGCGATTCCAGCACGGCGTCGGACACCACGGCGTTGCCTACCACACCAGCGACGGTCTCCATCGCCTGCAGAATCGGCACCCCTGAAGCCAGTAGCGTGCCCATCGTTCGGCTAAACCGTGCCATCACAATCTTATGGTGCAATGGGCCAAACACAGGCACGCGCAGTTTGACCCGATCCATCACGCGTCGCCCCACGCGCGTGCTAACAAAGAGCTTGTAGGCGATGAGAATCGCGATCAACGCGATAATTATAATGTACCATTTCTGGGTCAGGAACGCACTGAGGTCGATGAGGAACTGGGTGGGAGCGGGCATCTCCTTGATACCCAGCTCTTTGAAGAGGCTCGCAAACTGGGGCACGAGCCACGATACCAGAAAGATCACGATCCCTACCGCTGCCAACAACACAATGACGGGGTAGGTAAGGGCGGAGCGGATTTTGCGTCGCAGTTCGACATCCTTCTCCAGGAACGCAGCGATCCGCTGGAGCGACTCTTCCAGCACCCCGCCGACCTCGCCTGCGCGTATCAGACCGATAATCAACTGACTAAACGCCTTCGGGTGGCGCGCCATCGAGCGAGAGAGGCTCTCCCCCGACTCGACACGCGTGGAGAGATCCATCAAGATTTTACGCAGGCGCGCGTCGTTCGTCTGCTGTTGCAACACATCCAAACAGCGCACCAGCGAGACGCCCGCATCGAGCATCGTAGAGAACTGGCGCGCAAAGATCGCCAAATTGCTCAGTTTCACGCGCCCATAGCCACCAGCAGGCACGCGCGGAGCAGTGCGATCCTGCGTAATTTCCAGGACCTGCAAGCCCTCTTCCTGAAGCCGTTTGCGTAACTCTTCAGCGTTGGGTGCCTCCACTTTACCCGAACGGGTCTGTCCGCTGGCATCTCGAATCGTGTAATTGAAGTACGGCATCGCATTCGCCTCCTCCGATTAGCGTCCGCGAGTGAGAGCGGGCTGCCCGCCCGACATCACAGTGGGCGCAATCATTTTGCGCAGTTCGTCGGGGTTAATCGCCCGCGACATCGCCTCTTCGTAGGTCACCCAGCCCTTGATGTAAAGGTCGCGCAGAGCCTGATCCATCGTCTGCATCCCCAACTGACCACTGGTCTGAATCATCGTGTGGATCTGGTGGGTCTTGTTCTCGCGAATCAGGTTGCGGATGGCAGGGGTCGCAATCATGACCTCGACGGCAGGCACGCGACCCGGTTGCCCTGCGCGCGGGAGCAACTGCTGACTCACTATCGCCTGAAGGTTATTTGCCAACTGGATCCGAATCTGCTCTTGCTGACCTGGTGGGAACACATCAACGATGCGGTCTATCGATTCCGCCGCGTTGTTGGTGTGCAAGGTGGCAAACACCAAGTGCCCCGTTTCGGCAGCGGTGATGGCCAGCTGGATGGTCTCGAGGTCGCGCATCTCGCCCACGAGAATCACATCGGGATCCTCACGCAGAGCGGAGCGCAGCGCTGCAGCAAACGACTTCGTATCTTGACCCAACTCGCGCTGGTTGATAATGCTGAACTTGTGCGTGTGCAGATACTCGATGGGGTCTTCAATCGTGATGATATGCACACTGCGTTCGGAGTTGATCTGGTTCAGCATCGCTGCGAGAGTGGTGGACTTTCCGGAGCCTGTGGGTCCGGTGACGAGGATGAGTCCGCGCGGGCGTCGGGTCAGCTCCTCCAGCACGGGGGGTAGGTTCAGCTCCCGAATGGTGGGCACGCGCGCCGGAATTAATCGGAACGCCGCCGCTACAGCCCCCTTATCTTTATACGCATTTACACGGAACCGCGCCACTTTGTGTAGACTGTAAGAGAAATCCAGTTCATAAGTGGTTTCGAACCGCTGGATTTGCTCATCGGTCAGGATATCGTACATCAAGCGCTGAGTATGTTGGGGGTTGGCTTTCTCAAAGTTGAGGCGCAAGAGCTGTCCATCGACACGAATGACGGGCTCCACATAGGGGCACAGGTGCAGGTCGGACGCCCCTTTTTCCACCACGATATAGAGCAGTTCATCGATATGGATATCTTCCAAACTGCGCGCTTGCCCGACAGCCGTCGGCTGTGCGGTAGGCGTCGTGCCCGCACCGACTGGGTTGACTCCGCTGCTGGCTCCTGTTGAACCCATCGTCAAGTTGTTTGTATCCATCGTTTGTGAGACCTCCTCATCAATAGAATCCTGCGGTGAAGACCACGCGTCGCACTTCGTCAGGGGTGGTTAAGCCTTCCAGCACTTTAATCAGCCCATCTTCGCGCAGTTCCTTCATGCCGTTGGCTTTGGCCGCCTCCTTGATGTCGGAAAGGGGCGCGCGTCGGACAATCATCTCGGCGATTTCGGCGTTGACCACCATTAGTTCGTAGATCCCGATACGCCCAGCATAGCCACGCTCACGACAGTAGTTGCACCCGACTCCTTCCCAGATGGTGACAATCTGGTCGGGGTCTTCCACCTGAAAGCCGAAGGCTCGCAGATCGGAAGCGGGGATTTCGCGCGGTTCTTTGCAGTGCTGGCAGACGCGTCGCGCCAACCGCTGTGCCAGAACGCCCGTAACGGTTGCGGAGATAAGATAAGGCTCCACGCCCATATCGATCATACGAATGACGGCGGAGGGGGCGTCGTTGGTGTGCAAGGTCGACAGCACCAAGTGCCCCGTAAGCGCCGCCTCGATAGCGATTTCAGCGGTCTCCAAGTCGCGCATCTCTCCGACCATGATGATATCGGGGTCCTGACGCAAGAACGCACGCAAGGCAGTTGCAAAGGTCAAGCCTGCTTTGCGGTTCACCTGTACCTGCGCAATGCCCGGCAACTGATACTCTATCGGGTCTTCAATCGTCAGGATGTTCTTTTCGACGGAGTTCAGCTTGTGAAGTATCGAATATTGGGTCGTGGTTTTGCCCGAACCTGTGGGGCCTGTGGAGAGCACCATGCCTTGGGGCTGGATGACCAGTTCTTCCAGTCGGGCTTGGGTTTCTGGGGTAAATCCCAGTTTGTTGAGACCGATCAGCACGCTCGTCTTATCCAAGATACGCATGACGATTTTCTCGCCGTGTGGGGTGGGGATAGAGGAGACGCGCAGGTCGTACTCTTTGCCCTGATAGCGGATGGGGATACGCCCGTCTTGTGGGAGCCGCTTTTCGGCGATGTTCATCTCCGCCATGATTTTGTAGCGCGAGATCAACGGCGCTTGCACATATTTGGGCAGAGTCAGCGCCTCGTGAAGGACACCGTCGATTCGGTAGCGGATGCGCACATTCCGAATCTGAGGCTCCACATGGATGTCGCTGGCACGCTCGGAGATGGCTTGCTGGATAATCGTGTTCGCCACCCGAACAATCGGTCCCTCTTCAGCCTCGCGCAAAACCGCCTTCTCATCGTCCTCTGAATCGCCGCGCGCGCTGTAGGCGGCGACATCGGTCATCACGCTGGCACGCAGGTCAGCAGGGCGCTGGGCAATGGCGCTTTCGCCACCCGAGGACGCCCCGTCGGTCGCGCCCACAACTGCCGAGCCCCCGTAAGCCTTGGCAATCGCATCCTGAATCGCGCCGGGCGCCGCTAAGACCTGACGCACCACACAGCGCGAGTTCACCCGAACATCGTCAATCGCCATCACATTGTTCGGATCCGCCATCGCCAAGTAGAGAATGTTGCCTTCCTTCTTAACGGGAATGACATTGTAGCGCTTAGCGATATGCTCCTTGACCACATTAATGGCGGACGGTTCGGGTGCAACGCGATCCAAATCCACAAAGGGCATGCCTAACTCGTAGGCTTTCGCTTCGTAGGCATCCCGCTCGCTCACTATGGTCTGGTCTACCAGAATTTGCTCCAGGAGTTTCCCCGTTGCTTGCTGTATCCTGAGCGCGTCCTCCAACTGTTCGCGCTTGATTAAGCCTTTTTCGAGGAGATATTCCCCCATCGTCTTGCGTGTCGTCGCCATCGTTTTCCACTCCTGTGTCGCTGCCGTACATCGCCGTACAATTATAGCATGTCTGCACCGACGGTGTGGTACAATATTGTTCGACGGCAGTGAAACCCTTCCTGTCGCTCGGAAACTCAGGAGGTGGCAAAAATGCGACACTTGGTAGTGGTAGTATACGGGCTAATGTTGTTGACGATTGTGGTGGGGCAACAGCCCAGCGGAGCCAAACGCGATACCAAAAACCCAGACGATGGACGCGTGCCGATAAGTCAAGCCGTTGAGGAACTGGCTAAGCGGTTCTCGGTACGCATCGTGATCGACCCGATGCTCACGACTCGGGTCAAGCCTCCTACTGCAGACACACTGGAGCGCGCTCTGGACGAATTGACCGCTCAGGCAGCCGGAACGGTCTGGCGCAAGGTCTTTACAACTAAGGTCTTGGGACAGGAGATTAAAGACGAGCAGGTACTGTCTGCCACGCGGGCACTGCTTACCATCGAGTTGGGGGGCATGATGGTGGTCGATCCGCGCAATGGCACACTGAACTCATTTGTGGCGAACTACCCTGCCCCCCCTAATATGGAGCAGACCTTAGAGCAGATGCAACCGCCCTTCAGTGCCAACGCGATCTATGTGGTGCTCAACCCGCGCGCTCCAGTGGTCACCCAAAACCTCAAGGGAACACGCGCCGAGCAGTACCAGCAACTCCAACAGCAAATGATGGATCTGCTCGCCAAGATGAGCCCCGAAGAGCGACGACAAGCAATCCAGCTGGGCTTCTACGCCTGGATGAACGCCGATCCCAATATCCGCAACCAAATAATGTTTGAGGGAATGCGCATGTCGTTTGAGTATTGGCAAACGCTGACCCCCGACCAACAGCGCGAGATGATCGAAATGGGACGCCGATGGTTCGAGCAGTATTTCGGCGGGGGCGGCAATATGTGAGAGCGACTTTCCTCCCACCCACACACTCTCACCATTCCTCGAGCCGCCCGGAGGCACCCGCCTTTAGGCGTGGGGAGGAAGGGCGCCCCCCTCCCATTGATGATTCTGTGGTATACTCAAGGCATGAACCTGACGTTGATGGTGAAACTCCAACCTGATGCCGAGCAGTCGGCCGCTCTCTTGGAGACAATGGAGCGGCTCAACGCGGCCTGCAACGCCATCGCCGATGTCGCGTTCCGCGAGAGGACAGCCAACAAGGTTCGGCTCCAGAAGCTCGTCTACTACGAGATTCGGGAGCGGTTCGGCCTGTCCGCACAGATGACTGTCCGCGCTATCAGCAAAGTCGCCGAAGCTTATAAGCGTGACAGGTCCAAGAAACCCTCCTTCCGCCCGTACGGGGCCATCGTCTATGACCAGCGGGTGCTCTCCTGGAAGGGCGTTGACCGAGTGTCTATCCTGACACTCCGGGGCCG
>PSLB01000077.1:0-10453 GCA_040289385.1 Armatimonadota bacterium | reverse complement strand
CAACCGGCCTATCGTGCCAGCCCGCGCAAGCGGGCTAGGTGCAAGCCCCTAGCTTTAGCTATGGGGTAGTTGACCGTTGACCTCCTGATTTAGATGGATGGCGAAGCGCGCCTTTGCTTGGTCAGCGCGTAGAAAGCGGTTTGCTTCGCGTTGACGATATTATAGCGCCGATGTCTGGTAGATGTAGGCATACTGAGCGAACGGGTCGGTGCGCCAAGCACCAGAGCGTCTTCACCGCGCGCTACTGCCCAGCAGGCACGCAGGTCTGTTCCCCGACAGGGTTTATGTTGGACGAACCGTTGAGTGAGTTGGAGGAGGGTGTGGAAGGGGATAGCCTTTCGTGAGCCTGTTGTGTGTGTTTTGGTCTGTTTCATGGGGAAGAGTATCCCCCAAAATCCCTATTTCTCGAACCCCCTTAGGGGGTGCGTATGCTTTTGTTGCTGTGTGTGGGCGTGGATCGGCGTGCTTTGTGTCATGGGGTATACTCCAGCGCATGCCCGAAGAGGTTACTTACCGGGATGCCGGCGTCGATATCGACGCGATGAATCGTGCTCTCGCCTCTATCAAGGAGAGTGTGCAGCGCACCTTCACGCCAGCGGTACTTTCTGACATGGGGGCGTTCGGGGGAATGATGCTGTTAGACCTTCAGAGTTATCGTCAGCCAGTGCTGGTTGCGAGCATCGATGGGGTGGGTACGAAGGTGCGCGTGGCACGCATGATGGGGCAGTATCGGGTGCTGGGACACGATGTGGTGGCGCACGGCGTGAACGATTTGTTAGTTCAATCTGCCCGTCCGCTCTTCTTTTTAGACTATCTGGCGATGTCCCGTCTGGAGCCTGAAGTGTTGCAACAGGTCGTAGCGGGCGCCTCGGCGTTGTGTCAATCTTTGGGGATTGTGTTGTTGGGGGGAGAAACGGCGGAGATGCCCGATGTGTATATGCCGGGCGAGGTGGATGTCGCAGGCTGTATCGTTGGAATTGCCGAGTATAGCCAGATTCTCCATCCTTCGCGCGTGGTGCCCGGTGATGCCGTGATTGGATTAGCTTCGAACGGCTTGCATACGAATGGCTATTCGCTGGCACGGCGAGTGCTGTTCGACATTGCCAATCTAAGCCCAAACGACCTGCTCCCTGACTCGTCGGTAACGATTGGCGAGGCGCTTTTACAACCCCACCGCCCGTATTTCAGCGCGGTCTTCCCCTTGCTGGATTCGGACGTGATCCACGGCATGGCACACATTACAGGCGGAGGATTTTACGACAATATCCCGCGTACGCTGCCCAGCGATGCCCGCGTGGTTATCGACCGACGCAGTTGGGAGGTGCCCTCCATCTTTCGGAGGATTCAGGAGCTAGGTAATGTCTCCGATGCGGAGATGTTTCGCGTGTTCAATATGGGGGTGGGCTATGTGTTGATTGTGGCGCGTGAGCGTGTCGGCGAGGTGCTCAGCGCGTTGCAAGTAGCCGGCGAGACGGCTTGGCTCATCGGAGAGGTTCAGCGCGGTTCCAGAGAGGTTCAGGTCATATGAATCCAGTACGAATCGAGGTCGTCTGCGCAGGGGGCATGGGGCTCGGACACTGCCGATTTGTGTCGGAGCGTGTGCCCGAAACGGTGCTGACCGCTGTCTGCGACCGTCATGAGGACCGTGTGCGCAGTACTGGAGAGCAGTTCGGAGTGCCCTTTTTTACGAGTGCTGAGGAAATGTTCCAGAGTGGTCAAATGGACGCCGTGATTATCGCCACGCCCCATTATGACCATGCGCCCCTTGCAATAGAGGCGTTTCAACATGGACTGCATGTGCTGGTAGAGAAGCCTCTTTGCGTTGCTGTCTCGGAAGCGGATCGAGTATTGGAGGCGTGGCGCCAGTCTGGCAAAAAGTTCGCGATAAGGGATCCGGACGGTGGAGCGGATCAACGCCCTCACCCTTTCCAGCAAACGCGCTCGGCCGATGTCGATCCCTGTGGATCGGGCAGAATATGACGCTCTGCTTACGGCGCTGAAGGCTCAATCCAAGCCCAAGCCCCGCATTCGTGAACAGCGAGCCACAGATCCCAATCTGGGGTGAGGTGTCCTATGCCGACACGACGCCGAAACACAGCTGCGCACCGTGCAGGTTCCATACAAATCCCCCACGCCGTTCATAGCACCGTCTGCCTAACGCGTGATCACTTCGTAAGTCTTAAAATCCGACTGCATTGGTGGGTCTTCTCCGCGTTTGCGCGCTTTCCGCATATCCTCGAACCCGCGCTTGTGTCCATCGAGGAATTCAGGGGACTGCACCCACGCGCGGAAGTCTGCCTCGCTTTCCCAATGGCTGACCACCAGATAGGGGTCGCCCTCTTTCTGGGGGCGTAGCACATACATGCCACGAAAGCCGGGCATCCGATCTATTGCCCGCGCACGCGTGCGAAACAACTCTTCAAACCGCTCCCGATAGTGCGGTTGACAGGTGATGTAGTTAATCGCCACAAAGCCCCCAGTAGGGGCGTCCCCTGTAGATAGGGATTCCGGTGCCATCATCGTATGCATCGTCGCCTCCTTCGCTCCCTATCTATAGAGTATACCCTTAGCCATGCTAAGAATTCAAAGGTTGGGACCAAAAAGAAGAGCTCCCTGCTTTCTAATGGCAGGGAGCGGGCATCGTTCGTTATGCCATCATCTTGCGGAGAACCATCGGCAGGATCCCGCCGTGGCGGTAATATTCCCCCTCGATAGGCGTGTCTACGCGTGCCAGCACTTGGAAAGTGCGTTCGGTGCCATCGGGTTTGACCGCACGCACGGTAAGCACCTTGCGCGGGCTGAGGTTCTCGACGCCTTCGATAGTGAACTTTTCCTCGCCTGTCAAGCCGAGGCTTTGCACATTGTCGCCAGGCATAAACTGGAGCGGTAGGACTCCCATTCCCACCAGGTTGCCCCTGTGGATGCGCTCGAAGCTTTCTGCAATCACCGCACGCACGCCCAAGAGGGCAGTTCCTTTGGCTGCCCAGTCGCGCGAGCTTCCCGAGCCGTACTCTTTGCCTGCCAACACAATGAGCGGTGTGCCCGATGCATTATAACGCTGGCATGCCTCGTAGATGGTGGTGCGCTCGCCACTATCCCAGTGGATGGTGTAGCCGCCCTCCACGCCTGGCAGGAGCAGGTTCTTGATGCGGATATTGGCGAAGGTTCCTCGGATCATCACCTCATGGTTCCCGCGTCGGGAGCCATAGGTGTTGAAGTCGCGTGGATCCACTCCCTTACTGATGAGGTACTGTCCGGCAGGGCTGTCGACGGGAATACTGCCTGCGGGCGAGATGTGGTCGGTGGTGATACTGTCTCCGAAGATGGCTAATACCCGAGCCCCAGCGATGTCGTGCAAGGGGGGCGGGGTATCTGGCATGGCGTCGAAGTAAGGGGGGCGTTGGATGTAGGTGCTGTCTGGATCCCAGTAGTAGACCTCCGATTCAGGAATGGGAAGGGCACGCCAGCGCTCGTCACCCTCGAACACCTGAGCGTAGCGGTGCTTGAACATCTCGGAGCGAACAGCACGCGTAATGGTTTCGCGTATCTCCTGAGGACTGGGCCACAGGTCATGCAGATACACAGGCTCACCGTTGGGGTCGTGTCCTAAAGGTTCGTTCAGCAGGTCAATATCGACTGTGCCGGCAAGGGCGTATGCCACTACCAGTGGGGGCGACGCCAAGTAGTTCGCCTTAACCTGCGGATTGATACGCGCCTCGAAGTTTCGGTTGCCAGAAAGCACTGCAGCCACCACCAGGTCGCCTTCTTTGATGGCACGCGCAATAGGCTCGGGCAGGGAGCCGCTATTGCCGATGCAGGTGGTGCATCCGTAGCCGACCACATGGAAGCGCAGCGCCTCTAAGTACGGCAGAAGCCCTGCGCTGGCAAGGTAATCGCTGACCACGCGACTGCCTGGTGCTAAGCTCGTTTTAACCCACGGTTTGACGGTCAGCCCGCGCTCCACTGCCTTTTTGGCGACCAACCCGGCCGCCACCATCACGGCAGGGTTCGAGGTGTTCGTACAGGAAGTGATTGCGGAGATGACCACATCGCCATGCTTTAGGAACACCGCTTCGCCGTCGATCAGCACGGGCACGCCCGTATGGCCGCGCTCGTGGGGTGTCGATTCGGCGGGCGACTCGTTGTCCCATCGCCCCTCTTGTGGGGAGGTCAGCCCGAATCCCCCTTCGCGTAAGGGGGTGTAGAGCAGACGGCGGAAGGTCTCCTTCATTGCGTGCAGGGGGACGCGGTCGTGCGGGCGTTTGGGACCCGCCAAGCTCGGTTCTATGGTGCTCAGGTCTAACTCCACAACGGTGGAGTATTCGGGGTCGGGTGTGGAATCGGTACGGAAGAGGGCGTTCTCTTTGCAATAGGCTTCCACGAGGCGTACCAGGCTTTCATGGCGTCCCGTGAAGCGGAGGTAGTCCAGCGTGCGTTGGTCAACGGGGAAGAAGCCCATCGTGGCGCCGTATTCGGGCGCCATGTTGGCGATGGTGGCTCGATCCTCGACTGTGAGCGTGCTGAGCCCTGGTCCGAAGAACTCCACAAACTTATCCACAACGCCTGTTTTGCGCAGGAGCTGAGTGATGGTCAGCACCAGATCGGTTGCCGTTGCGCCTTTGGGTAGTTGCCCTACCAGTTTGACGCCCACCACCTGCGGAATAAGCATGTGGTAGGGCTGTCCTAACATGACGGCTTCCGCTTCGATTCCGCCCACACCCCACCCAAGAATGCCCAAGGCGTTGATCATCGTCGTGTGGCTGTCCGTGCCGACCAGCGAGTCGGGGAATGCCAGCACCTCTCCGTTGGCCGCCTTGGTGTAGACCACCTTGCCCAGATATTCCAAGTTCACTTGGTGGACGATGCCTGTCCCTGGGGGGACGACGCGGAATCCATCGAACGCCTGTTGTGCCCACCGCAGGAGCATGTAGCGTTCCTGATTGCGTTCGAACTCCTTTTCCACATTATAGAGAAAGGCGTACTCCGTGCCGAAGTAATCCACCTGAACTGAGTGGTCGATGACCAGGTCAGCGGGCACGACAGGGTTGATGCGTTTTGGGTCTTTCCCGCGGGCTTGGATGGCGTCGCGCATGGCGACCAGGTCGACGACGCAGGGGACTCCCGTGAAGTCTTGCAAGATCACGCGAGCGGGCATGAGGGGAATCTCTTGGGAAGCAGGTTGAGGTTGCCAGTTGGCGAGCGCGCGCAAGACGGTTTCCGCCTCGTCTGCCAACAGCGTTGTACCTTCAGGCGATTCGGCTAAGCGAAGCATGTTCTCCAGAAGAATACGGATAGAAAATGGCAGGCGATCAATCGTGCCGAAGCTCTGTTTCTCCGCATGGGGAAGGCTGTAGTAGGTATAGTGCTGTCCCTCAACCGAGAGTGTTGCTCGTGTCGTCATCGCTCGTTCCTCCAAAGAGATTGTACCTGATGATGGGGCAGAAGGGGTATAAATAACTCCATGGAGCGACGCCGTATCGAAGGGGTGCTGGTGAAGCCTCTGGTTCCCCATGTGGATGAACGGGGGTATCTGATGGAGTTGCTGCGGTGTGATGCCCCATACTTTCAGAAGTTTGGGCAAGCCTATGTGGCGCTCAACTACCCCGGTGTGATTCGAGCATGGCACTGGCACGAGAAGCAAACCGACTACTGGGTGGTGGTCAAGGGGACAATCAAAGCCGTGCTGTACGACCGTCGTCCCGAATCGCCTACCTACGGCGTTATTAACGAGTTTTTCTTAGGCGAGCACCAGCCGATGCTTTTGATTATCCCCCCGCAGGTAGCTCATGGATACAAGACGGTGGGCGTGGAGCCATCGCTTTTGATTAATTTCCCGACGGAACCGTACCAGCGCGAACAGCCCGATGAGTTCCGATTGCCCTACGACACGCCCGAAATCCCCTACGATTGGTCAATAAAGATGGGTTGAGGTATCGACTCACCTCCCAGCTGGCGCCGACGCCGATCCGCAATCCAAAGGCGAGCATATTCGTAATCTTCGACTGTGTCGACAAAGACCCTTGCGTGAATGTCCCGCTATCTCCGCTAATCGGCGAGGCGCATGCCCGCCTGCTATCAAGATCGCATCCATGGGAACACCATCTTCATTATACTCGCTCAGCGTGCAAGGCGGTAGAACTTAAGTCCTAATGGATGGGACTCCATTCGGGAGTGAAAGGGTTCGCCTTCCAAGCCGATGGCGTCCCCTTGAGGTATACTTGCCCTATGGCTGCGTACCAAATGCCAGATGAGAAGGGCTACTTCGGACGGTTTGGGGGGCGGTTTGTGCCTGAAACGCTGATTCCTGCGTTGGAGGAGCTGACCGAAGCCTATTTACACTACAAGCACGATCCCGACTTCCAGCGTGAGCTCAACTACCATCGCGTGACCTACGCCGGGCGTCCGACACCCCTGACCTATGCGCTGAATATGAGTATTGAGCTGGGGCACGATATCTATCTCAAGCGCGAAGACCTCTGCCACACGGGCGCCCATAAGATCAATAACGCGCTTGGTCAGGCGCTGCTGGCGAAGAAGATGGGCAAGAAGCGCATCATTGCTGAAACGGGAGCGGGACAGCACGGGGTTGCGACGGCTACTGCTTGTGCGTTGTTGGGATTGGATTGTGAGGTCTATATGGGCGCCGAAGATATGGAGCGTCAAGCCCTCAATGTCTTCCGCATGTTCCTGCTGGGTGCCAAGGTTCACGCGGTCAAATCGGGCACTGCCACGCTCAAAGATGCAACCAGCGAAGCCATCCGAGATTGGGTCACCAATGTACGCACCACCCACTATATCATCGGTTCCTGTGTGGGACCTCATCCCTATCCGATGATGGTTCGCGATTTCCAATCGATTATTGGTCAGGAGGCGCGCGAACAGATTCTTAATTACGCAGGGCGCTTGCCCGATGTGGTGCTTGCCAGCGTCGGTGGCGGCAGCAATGCGATTGGGATCTTCTATCCGTTTATTGAGGACGAATCGGTGCGCCTGATTGGTGTGGAGGGCGGTGGACTGGGGCTGGATACTGACAAACACGCCGCAAGCTTGGTCGCAGGCGAATATGGCATCCTCCATGGCTCCGCCAGCCTCGTGCTCCAGACGGAAGACGGGCAGATCCGAACCACGCACTCGGTTTCTGCGGGATTAGACTACCCCGGTTCAGGACCGGAGCATGCCTACCTTAAGGAGATGGGGCGTGCGGAGTATGTGGCGGTCTCCGATGAGGAGGCACTCTCGGCGTTCGCATGGGGGGCACGGAAGGAGGGGATTATCCCAGCGCTGGAATGTGCGCATGCGTTCGCCTATCTCGTCAAACTGAGCGCGGAACTACCCGCCGGTTCAGTAATTTTGGTCAACCTGTCGGGGCGTGGGGATAAGGATGTCAACCAAGTGGCGCGCATCGTGTTCGATCGGATGGAGGCTACATCCGAAACACCCCAAACTTTGTCTCCGGGATAGGCGCGTTGCACGCCATCGAAATCCCCAGCGCCAGCACGGTACGCGTGTCTACAGGATCGATAATACCGTCATCCCAGAGGCGGGCAGTGCTATAGAAGGCACTACTCTCCTCCTCGTACTTTTCCAGAATGGGCCGTTTGAACGCTTCCTGCTCTTCGTGAGCCATTGTTTGTCCCTTGTTGGCGAGCTGGTCTAATTTGACCGTCAGCAGGACATTGGCGGCTTGCTCGCCGCCCATCACAGCGATGCGGGCATTGGGGTACATCCAGAGCAGGCGGGGTTGGTATGCGCGCCCGCACATCGCGTAGTTGCCTGCGCCGTATGAACCGCCGATAATCACGGTGAACTTGGGCACTTGGGCGTTGGCGACCGCCATCACCATCTTTGCCCCGTGCTTGGCGATACCTTCGTTCTCGTACTTTTTGCCCACCATAAAGCCTGTAATGTTTTGCAGGAACACCAGTGGGACTCGACGCTGACAGCATATCTCGATGAAATGAGTGCCCTTTAGCGCGCTCTCTGAGAAGAGGATGCCGTTATTGGCAATTATGCCGACGGGAAAGCCGTGGATGTGGGCGAAGCCACACACCAGCGTGGTGCCGTAGCGCGCTTTGAACTCGGTGAAGCGGCTCCCGTCCACAATGCGGGCAATCAGCTCGCGTATCTCAAACGGTTGGCGTAGGTCGCGTGGAAGAATACCATAAATCTCATGAGGATCGTACAGTGGGTCTTCAGGAACTGCCATTTCGAAAGGATAGCTCTTGTGGAGGTTGAGGTTGGCTATCAGCTCGCGCGCTATTTGGATGGCGTGCAGGTCATTCTCTGCAAAGTAGTCTGCCACGCCTGAAAGGCGCGTATGCACATCCGCCCCGCCAAGCTCCTCGGCACTGACCACCTCGCCTGTTGCCGCTTTGACCAACGGGGGTCCCCCCAAAAAAATGGTGCCCTGATTTTTGACGATGATGGTTTGATCACTCATCGCAGGCACATAAGCCCCCCCAGCCGTACACGAACCCATCACGAGGGCAATTTGATGAATTCCTCTTGCGGACATCTGCGCCTGATTGTAGAAAATGCGCCCGAAATGGTCGCGATCCGGGAACACCTCCGCTTGTAAAGGCAGAAACGCCCCCCCTGAATCGACTAAGTAAAGGGTGGTGAGGTGGTTCTCCATCGCGATTTCTTGAGCGCGCAGATGCTTCTTAACCGTGATGGGGAAGTAGGTGCCCCCTTTGACTGTAGCGTCGTTGGCGATAATCATACACTCCTTGCCCTGAACGACTCCCACGCCCGCAATCAGTCCTGCGCAGGGCGCCTCGTTATTGTAGAGTGCATAGCCCGCAAGGGGCGCAATCTCTAAGAAGGGGGTATCGGGATCTATCAGGGCTTGGATGCGTTCACGGGCGGTGAGTTTATTCCGTGCGCGATGCTTCGCGAATGCGTCGGTACCCCCTCCTGCTTGTGCCCACGCTAACGCCTCGCGATAACGCTGGAGCAGGGTTTCGTAATGGGCTCGGTTCGCCTGAAACTCTGGATCGTGCGTGCGAATCTGGCTCTGAATGACGCTCATCGAGAGCTTTCTTTTCGCTAGGTGCGAGCGAACTCCTGCTCAAAGTCTCTCAGATGGGCTCTAACACTTCGCACACCTTGCATCTGGAGCAGAACCACATCGGTAACCAGCAGGTCTATGGGGTGCGCCTGAGCCACTCGGATCGCCTCTTTGGGTGTAGTAGCGGTCAGCACCGTATAGCCCAGACTGTTCAGCAACGCTACTGTGGTCGCCAGCACATCTGGGTTATCTTCCACCAGTAAGATGTGCTCCGTGCCATAAGCGATGGAGGCTGTGGGGTGTGGAGGAGGCATGGGCTGGGCGGAGCCCGTCACGCGGGGCAAATAGATCTTGAAGGTCGTTCCTTTGCCTAATTCGCTATAGACCCAAATGTAGCCCTGTGCCTGAGTGACGTCCCCCCCTCCATCAATTGAGGGGCATCCTTGTTCCGGATGCACGCAGGGCTTTGTCCTTGCGCTTTGGTTCAGCGACGCCGTGCTACCCTAGACGGAATGACAAGACCACAGGCCGCGCCGCACAGCCACCACTCCCCTTCAAGGTACGGACTACGCCTGTGACCACGGGAGATACCTGCATCGCGTATGCCTGACGAAGGCGCACAACCTCGTTTGGGTCCATAGGATCTCCTTCGGTGCAGACTTGTCAGTTACCTACCCTGAAAGTGTGCGCCAAGAGTAGTATACCTGCTTCGGGATATGGAATAAACCTTCTGGTGAGACGGTATGGCAGGTAAGAAGGAAAAGCCCGCAAAAGAGGGTGGCGACGGCAAGGGCAAAAGCCCGATGCTAATGATGGTGATTGTGCTGGTTGCTGGATTAGCAGGCGGCGTGTTTGCGGGCAAGAACCTTATGGGAAGTAAAGTGCCACCTGAGCCTAAGCCTCCAAAAGTCGGCTCCACCTTGGACCTTGGGGAGTTCCTGATCAATCTGGGCGAGGATTCCTACCTCAAGGTAGGCGTTGCGCTTGGTCTCAAGGAGGGCATCGACGGCGGTAAAATGAAGGAGGTTCTGCCTGCCCTCAAGGATGCGGTGCTAATGGCGTTCGCGGGGCGCACCAAAGCCCAACTGCATTCGTTGGAAGACAAGCATAAAATCAAAGAGCAGATTCGCGAGCGCGTCAACGAGGTACTGGAGCATAAAACCCATGAGAAAGAAAGTGCGCTGGAGGTCTATTTTACCGCGTTCATCACGCAGTAGGGGTTTCCTTCACAGCGCTCGAATAGGGTTTAATTCAACCTAGAGATTCTTCTACACGCAACGGGCACTCTGGTTCCCGAACCCAGTAGTATGCTGGCTTTAGGGTTGGCGAGTATCGGGGTCATGAACCCCATGGCTAAAGCCAGGGGCTTGCAGCGAGGCCGGGTGGCCTGCCGCGTCCGACCGCATACGGGCGGCCCTGCGGATATTCTCCGCAGCGATGGCG
>PSLB01000076.1:0-10609 GCA_040289385.1 Armatimonadota bacterium | reverse complement strand
CCACACGAGAGGAGTCAAGGCGGCGCTCCTCCCCAGGCCTAAAGGCCGGGGTCTCCGCGCCGCAGTATACGGATGAGTTGTTGGGTTCCGTGGGATCGGTGTCAGGATGTGCGGTACCAGGGAAGATGCGGAGCGCATATCGGCAAACACCCAGGATGATAGGCTACCTGCACATAGTAGATCCCAGGTAGATCCCAGGGGGTAAGGCAAGAACCAACCCTGGCGCATTAGGGTTCGGCACATCTGGGTTGCCATTTCGTGAGGTGCCACCAATCACTTCCCCACTGGCGTTGTAAAGGGTCAGCGTAGGTGTCCGATTCGAATCGACTCGTATCGAGTAAACGCCCTCATACGCAACAGTAATCTGGTAAAAGTCTTGGTCGCCTTGCGGCATGATTTGAGCGTTCCATACCACAACGCCCCGATTGGCACGCAAAGCGGCATCAACCACCTGTGGGGCGCTGAGGGCGTTGTATCGCATAGTAGCCTCCTTTCGCAGAAGCGGGAAAATTATACCCTTAAATTAAATCTGTTTGAGGGTGTGAGCCCTCATACATTTTACGCTTGCAAGCGTTCGCGCTCCTGCTGAACCAGAAGGCGTCGCAAGATTTTGCCCGCTGGTGACTTCGGGATTTGCTGGACAAACTCGATTCGCCGAATCTTCTTATATGGCGCGACGCGCTCCGCCACATAGTCCATCAGATCCTCCGCACTGGCGGGAATATCGGGCTTAAGAACCACGAATGCCTTCGGCACCTCCCCCGCTTCGGGGTCAGGATTTGGGATGACCGCGGCGTCGGCAACGGCGGGGTGGGTCAACAGCACGGCCTCCAGCTCAGCAGGGGCGATCTGAAGCCCTTTGTACTTAATCATCTCCTTGACCCGATCCACGATATAGCAGTAGCCATCCTCGTCTACATAGCCGACATCGCCCGTACGAAGCCAGCCATCGGGTGTGAGGGTCACCGCCGTCGCCTCAGGAGCATTCAGATAACCCTTCATCACCTGCGGACCGCGAATCCATACCTCCCCCTCCTCACGAACGCCTTTGGGGTTGCCCGTTGATAGGTCGACAATCATGCATTCGGTACTGGCAATTGGCAGACCTACCGAACCGAGCTTGATTTTGTCAGGTTCCTCAGGGTTCACATGGGTGACAGGGCTGGTTTCGGTCAAGCCGTAGCCCTGCAGGACAAGGCAACCGAGCCGCTGAGCAGCCTCTTGCGCTAAATCGGCACTCAGCGGCGCCGCCCCCGACATAATCACTTTTAAGCTCGAAAGGTCGTACTGCGACACCATCGGATGCTTGGCAAGTGCCAAAATAATCGGGGGCACCAAGTTCGCACGCGTAATACGATAGTCCTGCATCAACTTGAGAAACTGCTCTAAATCGAAGCGCGGCATCGTTACGATGGTCATGCCCTTATAAAGGCAGAGATTCAGAATGACCAGCATCCCGTAGATGTGGTAGAACGGAAGCACCCCGATCACGCGCTCCTCAGGATGGAGGTTCACTCCAGAACCCACCACCTGAACCATGTTCGCCACCAAGTTACGGTGGGTCAGCATGACGCCCTTCGGAAGCCCCGTTGTGCCACTGGAATACGGAAGTACTATCAGATCGTTTTGTGGGTCGATCGCAACATGCGGAGGGTCTGCCTCCTGCAACAGCTCGGTGAATGGGGTGGCTCCTTCGCCCTCGCCTATAGCAAAAACCTCCTGAACGCCCGCTTTGACGCATGCAGGAAGGGCTTTTTCCAGCAGCGGTCCGGTCGTCACCAGAAACTTGGCGCCCGAATCTTTCAGTTGGTAGGCTAACTCATCCGCCGTGTAAAGGGGATTGGCTGTTGTGACGACACCCCCCGCCAACGCCGTTCCGTGAAAGGCAAGCGCATATTCGGGAAGATTGGGCAGGTAGAGAGCCACCACCTCGCCTTTCTTCAATCCGCGCTTGGCTAAGTTGCCTGCCACGCGCCGAACACCCTGCCAAAGCTGAGCATAGGTCAGCGTGCGCCCTGTTAGCCCCTCAATCAGCGCAAGCTTCTCTCCGTAAGTCTCCGCCTGCTCATAAACAAAAGACACCAACCCGACATTGGGAATCGCTACCTCTTTGTACGGACTCTTGAAGACCATTGCCATAACCCTCCATAAGGGTTAACATACCCTACACGCGAGTTTTTTCCTACACGGTTAGGGCGCAATTCCGGCTATCGGCAGTCCCAAAGTATGTTCCCAACTCATCAACAGGTTCAGATTCTGGATAGCTTGTCCAGCAGCACCTTTGACAGGTGCGCCCACAATCACCACCGTCTGAGTGCGCGTGTCGACCGTCAGCCCAATATCACATCGATTCGAGCCATAGACCTCACGCGTTGCAGGATAGCTCCCCAACGGGCGCACCTGCACAAAAGGCTGGCTTGCGTAAAAATCGTTATAGAGCGCGTGGAGCGCTGCCGGCGTCGTTGCTTCGGTTAGCAGGGCGTAGAGGGTTGCCAGGATACCGCGCATCATCGGCACCAGATGCGGAGTAAACCGCACGCACACAGGACGCCCCGCAACCCCCGAAAGAGTCTGCTCGATCTCAGGTGTGTGGCGATGTTTGTCCACAGCGTAGGCTTTGAAGTTCTCGTCCAGCTCCGTGAAAAGGTAGTCCACCGTCACGCGCGAACGACCTGCCCCCGACACTCCCGATTTCGCATCGATGATGAGCCGTTGCGTATCGACCAACCCTGCTTGTAAAATCGGAGCGAAGGCTAATGCGCTCACAGTGGGATAACAGCCCGGATTGGCGATGAACCGTACACCAGAGTAGACCAAGGCGTCGTTCAGTTCAGGCAATCCGTAGAGTGCCTCTGCAAGGAGCGCTGGCGCAAGCGGAGAGGTCGATTACCTTCAGCCCACGCGCAAGTAGGTGGGGCACATGCTCCAAGCCTGTTTCCCCCGCCAAGAAGACCACCTCACAGTACTCAGCCAGCGTGTCGGGGTCGTAGGGGGTTAATTCAGGCAGAGGCAAGCCGTACAGATGCAGCAGGAGGGTGGTAATCGGTTTGCCTGCTTCTGAGCGCGAGGTCAGCACGGTGATCTCCACTAATGGATGCGTACTCAGCAAGCGGACAAGCTCACTGCCTGTGTAGCCGGTGGCGCCAACGATACCAACCCGCACGCGCGTGCTCACTTCAGCCTACCAACTCCTGTGGTGAGAACCAGAGGTTAATCTCATAAGCCGCCGACTCGGGATCTGAGGAGCCATGAATGACATTCTGCTCGATATCGAGCCCGAAGTCGCCGCGTATCGTGCCAGGCACGGCGTTCAAGGGGTTCGTCGCCCCCAGCATCTGACGCGTGACCTCAACTGCGTTGGGGCATTCCAGCACCATCGCGACCACAGGACCCGAAGTGATAAAGCGTACCACATCCTCAAAGAAGGGCTTGTCGCGATGCACCGCATAGTGGCGCTCTGCCAGCCCCCGATCGGGGTGAACCATCTTCAAGCCTACAATCCGAATTCCCCGCCGCTCAAAACGCCCAATAATCTCACCAACTAAACCTCTTTTTACACCATCTGGCTTGACAAAGACCAAAGTCCGCTGAATTGCTGCCATTTCTTACCTCCTTATGGTGTACAGTATACCCCAAAATAGCGAAGACTGGGTATAATTACTCGATCGCACAGCACCGTGCTACACGCTAACTGGACCCTGCAAAGCGGAGACCAACTCAGCGGCGACAACAACCACGACCATATTATCCCTGCAGGCACCGTTCTATAACCAGGACAGTACTACGTGATTGGCTCGGGCAATGTCCCCAATGCGAACTTGGTTGTCGGAACGAACAATCTGTTCGAGAACGACAACGAATGGACTGCTCTTCGGGACGCAAACGGACAAGTGGTCGATGCCGTAACCTATGAGACGAACAAGGCTCCCAACCTCACAACTTGGGTTCCTGCGGATGTGATCCCCCATCTGGGGCGCGGCATCTGGGGCAACTACATCACCCTTCAAGCAAGCGCAACATCCGACAACACTTTGCTCTCGTTAGCGCGCTGGCGCGATGGGTATGATACCAAGAACAACGGCAACGACTTCGGGCACATGCCGTGGACACCCGGCGCCTCCAATAACACCAGCACCCTTAGCGCACCGCTGGTACTGAACTTCGATAACCTCAATGTTTACGACTTTGTGCCGAACATGAGCGGTTCGTTCCGTGCCCTGCGCGTCATCGACCCCACTCAGAGCGATACCACCTACACAACCACCCCGAACCCAAACAGCACCCCAGCCTCGCCCCAGGGAAGTAACGCAATGATCGCCTAGGACTGGGCTGGCGGTGGCAACATGGCGACCTCCACCTTCACCTTCGAAAGGCGAGCGGGTTATGAGTTTTATATCTATATCGATACAGCCCCATCCATCCCAGGCAAGCTGGAATCCTGGATGATTGGCGTGTTGGGAACCTGTGATAGCTTCTATAACATTCCATACCGCTCTCTTGCCAACGCTGGTGTCAACGCTGGTGGCGTAACAGGAATCGGCTGGTACTTCCGCCGTGCCAATACCACCCCTGCGGATCCGAATGAGGTCAAACTGCGCCTGATGAATGCGGGTACCGGCGGAGACAGCAATCCCAGCGGAACTAACACATGGCTCAATCACGGCGAGATCGATCTCAGCGCTCTCAGCTCCGGCTGGTATCGCCTGCGCTTAGAGGTTCGCGGCAACCGAGTCATCGGCGTTTTCGGGGGTACTTACGGCTCCCTGAGCAATGGTACCCTGCTGACCGCAACCGCCACGCCCAATCGGTATGGCGCCTTCTATATTGGCTATCGCGGGGTGTATACCACGGACCCATTTGCGAACCCCGTGCGAATCGATGCACTCCGCATCTTTGCGCCTATCGAAGGCGATGTCGATGGCAACGGTTGTGCGGATGATGCCAACCTGCTAGCAGTGCTGTTTGCATTCGGCGGCAACGACCCGTTGGCAGATGTCAACTGTGACGATATTGTAGATGATGCCGATCTGCTGATGGTGCTGTTCAACTTCGGTACCGGATGCTAAGACATCAAAACTCGATCGTATAGGCGATCAGGGCTTTCCTGATCTCCTATTTCGTGCCTCATTTCATTTTAGAAGACTTGCGAAGGGAAACCAGAACACTAATGAATAAGACCATGCTAATGAATCCTAAGGAGATACTCGTTGGAATTTTATAGATCGGAGAAAAAAGTATCTTCACACCAACAAACACCAAAATAACCGACAAACCGTAGTGCAGAAACACCAAAAACTCCATCATCTTCGAAATCAAAAAAAAGAAGGTACGCAAACCGAGAATCGCAAATGCATTGGAAGTATACACAATAAACGGATCATTGGAGATTGCCAAAACTGCTGGAACCGAGTCCATCGCAAAGAGCAGATCTGTCGTCTCTATCATCAACAAAGTAATAAAAAGAGGGGTCACCACAAAACGCCCGTTCACACGAACCCAGAATGCCCCTTCGTGATACAACGGAGTTGTTGGGAGCAATCTCCGTGCAATTCGCATAATCCATTTGCGTTCAATTTCTACCTCCTTAGAAGGCTTAAGCACAAGACGCACTGCTGTCAAAATGAGAACCACCCCAAATATAAACATCATCCAGTGAAAATATTGCAACAAAGCCAATCCTAATATAATAAACAAGGCGCGCATCGCTAAGGCTCCCAGTACCCCCCAAAACAATAATCTCCGTTGAAACTCCGCAGGTGTCCTAAAATACCTGAAAATTGCTATGAACACAAACACATTATCAACGCTAAGGGACAACTCAATCAGGTAAGCAGAGATAAACTCCAGTGCACGTTTTTCGTCGTACCATATGTAAATCCCAATGTTAAAAAGCATAGCCAACGCAATCCATACAACCGCCCATGCAGAAGCCTCACGAAATCCAACTGCATGGGGCTTACGCTGAACAACAAAAAGATCTATCGATATACAAATACCAATGATTAATGCAAAAGCCAGCCAAAATTCCATAGCTACTTCCTTCATGATGGCACCCATTATACCTTTTCAGGTACAACATGCCCGATGGAAATACTGCTGCGTTGGGACGAGCAACTCTTTTTTTGGATTTTCGAGGGCTGGCGAGCTGATTGGCTCACACCAATCATGGTCTTCTTTTCCGATACGCTCAAAGCGCCCTTGGCGCGGGTCGCGGTGCTAGGGCTATGGGGCTGGATGGTTTGGCGTGGGGGGCGGCTCCGTTCGTTTGCCCTGCTTCTCATACCAGCACTTATCCTCACGAACGAGACCTGCGACTGGCTGAAGGCGTGGGTCGGGCGTGAGCGTCCTTGCGTGGCGTTACCCATTGAGGCGATTACGGGCAGGCTCACTTCGGGTTCGTTTCCATCGGCGCATGCAGCCAATATGGCCACTGTCGTGGCGCTGGGATGGGCAACAGGGGGGTGGCGCAAAGCGCTCCCGTGGATTTGGCTGCCCGTGATGGTAGGGCTATCGCGCATCTATGTGGGGGTTCATTACCCGCTGGATGTATTGGGCGGATGGGCGTTGGGAGCGTTTTGCGGCTGGGGAATCGGTTGGCTTTGGCGCACCACGGCGCGGTGGGTCTCTACGCCATCGGTCTCCAACCCCTCCAATCGGGGCGAATAAGGCACGATTTGCGATACGCCCCCCGTCATCGTGACCCCAAGCCAGTGCTGGGCGACGGCAGTGGTGATGGGGTTATGCGTAACGATAAGCACCTGAGTCGTCTGGGCAATCTCTTTGAGATGGTCTGCGAAGCGTTGCACATTGCGCCCGTCGAGCGCGGCGTCCACCTCATCTAAGATATAGAAGGGGCTGGGACGCACATCATTGAGGGCGAAGAGCATCGCCAGTGCTGTGAGCGCACGCTCGCCACCGGAGAGCCATTCCAGCCGTTGCCGACGCTTATTGGGGGGCTGGGCTTCCACCATAACGCCTGCGGAGAGTGGATCGCTCACGTCGGTCAAGATGAGATCGGCACTACCTCCTTCGAAAAGGCGTTGGAAGCGTTCCTGAAAGGCGTGGCGTACTTGCTCATAGGTCTGTAGGAATCGGGCGCGGGCTTCTGCATCGATTTCGTGCAGATTCTGTTTGAGCTGGTCGCAGGTTGCCTGAAGGTCGCTGTGCTGATACTCGAGGCTCTGGTAGCGTTCGGTCAACCGTGCGTATTCGTCGGTGGCGCCGAGGTTGACCTCGCCCATCTCTTGCAGGGTGCGTCGGAGCCGTTCGATCTCGGCTCGGCTCACAGGTGCGGGGCGTGCCGCCTCGTTAGGGTCGGGAGATGGCAGGGGCTCGTCGCCACACAATCGTTGCCAGGAGTCGGTGATCTCGTTGAGACGCACTTCGAGGCGGGCAATCTGGAGTTCAAGGGTGCGCTCATGCTCGCCAAGTGATTGACGCTGTTGGCGCTTGGCTTTGATCTGCTGAGTTAGGGCGAAGCGGGTCTCCAGCAGTTGCTGACGCTGAAGGCGCATCGTATCGAGCTGGTGCTGGAGCGTATCGATCTGCGTGCGTGTGTGTTCCAGTTCGTCTGTGAGCTGGGTACGCTGGTTTTGAATCTGGTTGTGCTCTTGCTGTAGCTGGGCAAGCCGTTGGGTGAGCATCTGCCGACGCTGGTGCGTGCGCTCCTGTTGCGTGCGCTCGTTAGCGAGCCGTTTCTCTAACTCGCGCCTCTGCGCTTGCAACTGGGTGGACTGCGCCTGCGCTTGCGAATACGCCTGTAGAGCCTCTTGATATGCGTGTTCGAGGGCGATGCGCTCGTTCTGGAGGCTTTCTGGATCGTCGAGTGGTTCTCGTCGGCTTTCGGCTTGCAGGCGTTCCCGCTCTTGGGTCAGTTTGGTCAGTTCGCGTGTGGTCTGCTCATGGTCGCGTCGGGCGAGTTTGAGTTCGTTCTCCGTTTGCATGCGCGCTTGTGTGGGATGGCGTAGGTTTTGGCGTGCCTGTTCCAGTTCGGCGTGAAGCTTGTGGTGCTGGGTGCGCGCCGTTTCGGCGGCGGTTTCGGCATCGCGTGCGATCTGCTCAGCATTCTGCAAGTTTTGGAGCGTGTTGTCCAGCTCGGCTTTCAGATGCAGGAGGGTCTGGCGCTCATGGCTTTGAGCGCCGCCGCTGAGAACCCCCGACAGCTGGAGCACCTCGCCCTCCAGCGTGACAATTCGCGCCCAGCGTGGGGCTTTGCTCTTCTGGGCAGACTGGCGAAGGGCGTGCAGAAGTGCGATCGCATCGTCCAGAGTCTCTACGATGAGCACCTGTCCCAGCAAATGGAGAACGGCAGGCTGGTGTTCGGGGTCGGTTGCCACGAGATCGCTGGCGCGTCCAATCAGTCCTTTGAAGCGCGGGCAATCGGTGGAAGGAGCTGGCTCCAACAGTTCTAAAGGCAGGAAAGTGAGGCGTCCTGTGCGATTCCGTTTGAGCCACTCGATGGCGCGTTTGGCATCGGCTTCGGTGGGAGTGATTATGTCGTTGACGGCACTACCTAACGCGGTGTTAATCGCATGGAGATAGGCTTCTTCGATGGAGAGGGCGCTGCTGACGGGGATATAGTAGGGGGGCAGTTCGGCTTTACGCACTGCCTGAAGCAGGGCACGCACGCTGGGGTTGGCGCCTTCGCCCGACTGCAGGCTGGCATTCAGGGCATGCGCTCGTGCCCGCAAGATTTCCACCTGACGCTGGGCGTGCTGGAGTTCGCGCAAGCGCTGTTGAACGGTGCGCTCGCTTTGCCACCAAGCTTGCTCCAGCTGTTCGACGGTTTCGGTGGCGCGCTGTTCGTGTTCGGAAGCGGTCTCGTAAGCATGTTGGAGTTGTTCCAGCTTTTGCTGGAGCATTTCCAGATGCTGGCGTCGTGTCGCCTCTTCTTGGGCGAGCCAAGCAATTCGCTGGCGTCTCTGTTCCTGCTCGGCATGCGCTTGGAGAGTCGCTTGATAGCGTGCCTCTAACGCTTGCCTCTGCTGGGCGAGTGTGTGGACCGTGTGTTGGGCATTCTGCACTTGGCTCACCAGTGCTTCGTGGGCCAACTGGCACTCGTTGAGTTCGTTTTGGAGGTTCTCTATCAGTTGGAGTGTCTGTGTCGCCTGCTGGTTGAGGCTGTTGACCTCGTCGGTAAGGGTGTGGGTCAGCTCGGTAAGGGCACGCTCACGCTCGGTGAGGGTGTTCTGCTGTCCGATGAGCCGTTCCTCAGCGCTGAGCTGTGCCTGCAGCAGGCTACGGACAGTGTCCATTTCAGCCTCCAGCGCACTGATCTGCTGTCCATATTGTTCGGCGTGGTGTTCGTCTTCTTGGATGGCGAGTTCGGTCTCCACAACCTGCTGGTGGAGGCGGTCGCGTTCGGTGAGGGCATGTTGGAGTTGTGCGTGGAGGCTATGCCAGTCGTGGAGAATCCGCTGGCGCTCCTTTTGTTGGAGTTGGTTCAACAGTTCTCGATAGAGGAGGGCACGCTCCGCCTGCTGGCGCAGGGGTTCGCGCTGGCGGTCTAACTCGCGTAGCACATCCTCAACGCGTTGGAGATGGAGTTGCGCCAATTCGAGGTCGCGCAAAGTCGACCGCCTGCGCTGACGATAGAGAGCCACTCCTGCCACCTCCTCCAGCCAGAGCCGTCGGGTTTCGGGATCGGCGTTCAGGAACGCCTCGATGTCGCCCTGCCCCACAATCGCGTAACCCCCACGCCCCAAGCCTGTGCCCGCAAACAGGTCGGCGACATCGCGTAGACGGGCTGGGGTCTTGTTTATCCAGCATTCCCATTCGCCAGAGCGATAGATTCGGCGCGTAACCTGCACCTCGTCGGCATCAAGAGGAAGCCAACGCGTCTCATTATTGAACCAGAGTGAGACCTCCGCCAAGCCCATCGGCTTGGCACTCGCCGAGCCGTTAAACAGCACCTCAGTCGCTGTAGTCGCACGCAGGGTGCGCACACTGGTCTCGCCCAAAGCCCAGACAATCGCATCCACAAGATTGCTCTTGCCACAGCCGTTGGGTCCCACCACAGCGGTCAACAGGGCGGGCAGCTCCACCTCTGTTCGCTGTGCAAAGGTCTTAAAACCATTAAGTCGGATCCGTGTCAGTGCGTGTGCCATTCCGTAGCTGGGGATAGGATACCTTCACAGGCGGACCATCGTCCCAATGCCTGCGTCGGTAAAGACCTCAACGAGGAGTGCATGGGGGATGCGTCCGTCGATGATATGCGTGCGCGCCACGCCTGCATCTAACGCAGTGAGACAGGCTTGGAGTTTTGGGATCATCCCGCCAGCAACCAGTCCAGCCTCTATCATTTTTTGCACCTGCTCCCGACTGAGCTCCGAAAGAAGCGATTCGGGCTGGTCAGGGTCGCTTAATACGCCAGGCACATCGGTCATCAAGATGAGCTTGGCAGCGTCGAACCGACCCGCCAGTATACCTGCCACATGGTCTGCGTTCAGGTTGTAGCTCTCGCCGTGACGGCCGACCCCTATCGGCGACACCACAGGGATGTACCCTGCCTCCAGTATGGAATAAAGGATGTCGGGGTCAACTACCCCATAGCTAAAGCTAGGGGCTTGCACCTAGCCCGCTTGCGCGGGCTGGCACGATAGGCCGGTTG
>PSLB01000075.1:0-10633 GCA_040289385.1 Armatimonadota bacterium | reverse complement strand
TCCGCAGGGCCGCCCGTATGTGGCCATATGCGGCGGGCCACCTGGCCTAGCTGCAAGCCCCTGGCTTTAGCCATGGGGTTCATGACTTGGGCAGACGGAACGCCGTACGCTGGGCGTGTCGTTCCCAAGCGCGACGGAACGCCGTACGCTGGGCGTGGCGTTCCCAAGCGCGCAGGATATATTCCACCGTGCGGTGGGTAGCGCCTTGGTGGGCTTGAATGAGCGCACGCGCCGTTTGTTCGATCTCTTTGCGGCGGTCTGGATGGGTGAGCAGTTCCAAGATCCCGTGTGCGAGCGTATCAGGGGCAGCGACCTCGAAGCCGACCCCTGCGGCCTTCGCCATCTGGGCGATGTCGCGAAAGTTATGGGTGTGCGGTCCGAAAAACACGGGTTTGCCGTGCGCCAGCGGTTGGAAAAGGTTTTGCCCACCGAGCGGGGCGAATGCGCCACCAACAACGGCGACATCAGCAACAGCGTAGAGGCTTGCCAACTCCCCGAAGGTATCGACCACCACCACCTGAGCGGACTGTCCCTCTGGCAGTGGGAGGCGACTCCGCAGGTGGGGGCTCCAGCCGCATCGTTGGAGCAGGGCGGTGAGTTCGCTCACGCGCTCTAAATGGCGCGGGGCCATCACCAAACAGGTCTGGGGTAACTGCTCCAACACTTTGCGGTAGGCTGAGGCGACGAACTGTTCCTCTTCTGGGGTGCGGGTACTGCCCACGACGATCACCGGCGCTTCAGGGGGCAGCGACAGCACCCGACGCCATTCAGACGCATCCGTGTGGGTAGCCTCTAACGCTTGATCGAACTTGGTGTTTCCGCAGACTTCCACGCGTGCGGGCGAGATGCCCAGCTCCACAAAGCGCGCGGCATCCACCGCCGACTGCGCACATACGAAGTCGATCCACTGCAGGAGCGTACGGTAGAGGGGGCGCACCCATTGCGCGCGTTGGAAGCTTCGATCGCTGAGGCGTCCGTTCACGACCATCGTGAGTCCCCCGCGCGTATGCTGTTCCGCCAGCAGGTTGAGCCATAATTCGGTTTCGAACAGCACCAGTATATCGGGTTGGATGCGCCGAAGCGCGTTGCGCACTGCAAAACGGAAGTCGAGCGGGAAGTAGGCGATTGCGTCCACCCATTCGTGCGCCGAGTCGTAGGCGGTGCTCTGACCTGTTGGGGTGGTGGTTGTGAGGATGATCTCGTGTTCGGGGAGCGCGTGGCGCAGCGCTTTGAGTATCGGTAGGGCGGCGAGGGTCTCACCCACTGAGACGCAATGCACCCAGAGGCGCCGCTTACTGCACGTCGGACTGACGGGAATGAAGCCGAACCGTTCCCACCAGCGCTCCCGCCACGAGCCGTTTAGGATGCGTGTGAGGAGGTACACGCCCCACAAGGGTGCCAATAGCCATAGCATGAGATTGTAGAGCCAGCGGATCATCGGGGGGGTCCTCGGCGTACTATCCGCTCGGCGCGCGCCTCAAGCTCGTTGATCGCCTGTTCGAGCTGTTCGGTGAGGCGGGCGAACTCATCCTTATCCGCATTCTCGGGCACCCAGACGGGCGTGCCGATTAGGAACGCACCGCGCGCGAAGGGCATCGGGATCAGATACCGATCCCATGTGGGCAACAGAAGACGCGGATAGGCACTCACCCCAGCAGGGTAGATAGGCGCGCCCGCTTTTTGGGCGATCCGCAGCGCGCCCGGCTGAAACTTTTTGTTGGGACCGCGCGGCCCGTCGGGGGTAAACGCCAACACTCCACCGCGTCGCACCGCGCGTGCCGCCTCCAGGGCAGCGCGCACGCCGCCGCGATTGGTGGAGCCACGCAGAATGTTGAACCCGAACCGTTGGAAAATCTCGGCTTGCACCTCTCCATCGCGCGAGAGTGAGATAAGCGCCCAAATCCCGCGCTGACGCATATAGTTGGCAGGCAGAAGCGTGCGCCCGTGCCATGAGACCATCACTGCTCCCGTGCCCTCGTGCAAGTGGCGATCAATTTGCTCCCAACCTTCCACATAGAGGCGCACGGTACGCCCGGTGGCGCGTGCCAGCGTGTAGCCCAGCCAGCCCAACCGCTTCGCACGGCGCAAAGTCTCTATCGACGCCCGCTCCGACACGCAGAGATTATACCTACCCTGTCTCTCGGAGGTAATCCTCCAGCTTCTTGCGTAGCATCTCCCGCGCTCGGTGCAGGCGCGCCTTCACTGCCGCCACGGTAAGCCCCAGTCGCTTCGCTGTCTCCTCCGTGGAGCAATCCTCTATGTCGCGCAGGATCAGCACCGGACGCAGCGATTCGGGCAGTTCGGCAATCGCCTGCTGAACATGTTCGCGCATGTCGTTCTCCCTCACAATCGCTTCGGGGTCTTGGGCATGCTTGTCGATAAGCTCTTTTAGGATTTGCTTGCCCTCTTCAGTTTCGAGCGGGTTATCCAACGAGTAGAAGCAGTCTAAGTCTTTACGCGCACGGATGCAAAGCCGTCGGGCAATGGTGTAGAGCCAAGTGGCGAAGACGGAATGCGTTCAGCAAGGCGTCCTGAAGCACATCGTGGGTTGTGTCTGGATTGCCCACGCATGCTTTCAACAGGGAACGGAACACCTGATCCCGATAGCGCAGCCACAGGCGGTCAAACGCTTCGGTATCCCCCTGCTTCGCGCGTTCGAGAAGGATCGCATCGTCCGTCATGATACATACTTTTAACGAGTCGGCTTGCCGTAGGTGCGCACTTCTCCCACCCAGCGGTCGATGAGGGTCGGATAGATGACCAACCGTGCATAGCGTCGGAGATAGGCGCCCTCTCCCTTTTGGAACTCTGCTTGGGCGCACTCAAGCGATTCAAGCCATCGTAGGTCTACGGGTAAGCCTGCGGCGCGGTAGAGTTCGGGATCCAGAGCGTACTGCCACACCATCACACTTTGCGAGCGTTGTTTCGCGGTTTCTATCAACTGGATGAACTCCTTGTCGGGTCGCTGCCAATACTCGGTGGCGATGACGTGCGCCTGTCCCCTTGCATAATAGCGAAGCCATTCCGCAAGGCGGGTCGTTGCAACAAAGATCTGGTTGTCCTGCAGAATCGCCCGCACCGCCTCCGCCTCCTGACGCTCGCCGTCATGTTCAATCGCGCGCAGTTCGCCCTGCTTCATCAACCCGAACAGCACCATCACCAGCGTCAGGGGCACAACACCATAACGGACACGCTGGATGTCCTCATCCACATAGCTCGATAGCCATCCGCCCAAGCCCACAAGCATCCAGAACAGAGTCCACAAGTAGAGTGGCTGATAATCGCCCTGCCAGAAGACAAGCACGGGAAGCGAGACCTCTAACGCGTAGCCCCCAATCTGGCGTGCCACACTGACCAGACGGTCGCTGGGAACCCGCTCGCCTGTAGTCCGCACAACAATCAGCAGGATCACGACCACAAGCATCAGTGCCAGAAAGGCTCCCTTGAGCAGGGTAATAAAGGTTCCGCCCACATAGTACTGATACACATCGCGCACGCGGAACGGGCGTCCGAGGGCTAAGAGTGCATTTTGTGCTTGCTCGCCCATTGCTTGCCAGTAGATCCCGGACAGGCGGGGTGGCTCAATCGGAGTCTGCACCGTGCCTGTGGCAAGCCACTCGAACATCGATGGCTTTGGGCGTTCCACTCCGCCTACCACCACAGGGTCGGGCAGAACAACGAAGTAGACCGCCAAGTAGACAGCGACAACCCCTGCCAGAAGTCCTACCCAGTAGCCCCTTGCTTGCCCCCTTCGGGAGGCGGGAATTCCACCCGCAATGCACGGGATAAGGGCGAACAGGCTCACGGTACTTAGCAGTCCCCCTGCGACTCCCAGTTGGGTAAGGCTTGAGGGCTCCGGTTCGCGAGTCGCCAAGGCGTGCAGGGCGCTTTTGATCCACCAAGCCGTTAGCAGGAGAACTATCGCAGGGAAGCTGAGCATCGTGGCAGCGTTGAGCGCCACATTAGAGAAGTAGAAGAAGACTACCAGCCATCCCCCCAAACCGCTCGACAGCCCCACCATCCGAAAGATGCGGTATAAGATTAACCCAGAGAACGCGACGGCGACCGCTCCCACTATCTGGGCACTTTCCAGTAAGGGGAACGCCAACGAAAACGGTTTCAAAATGAGCCAGAATAACAGCATGCCGAGCGGACCATGCCCACTCCAAAAGGCGAGCGAGTCGCGCCGAAGCCCTTCTGCCACAGTGGCAATCTGGCGTACCCCTTCGTAATCCACATAGTAAGCACGCAGGAGCGCACCGACCAGCGCATACAGCACCGCCACAATCCCCATCCCTGTGGGAACCCCGAAAAACTCCCTCTTGAACATAATCGCGAAATTCGTCAGCGGGCGCGACAATCCTGCCTATAGGAGAATCCGCATCTTGCCCGAATCTTCGAGAACATGCCACGCTCGCTATGGAACGATGCGGACGCCCAGGGACTTCCCCCGCGCGAAGCGTTGGTCTCCCGCTCACGCCTGCTGGGAGCCGACCGAACGGTGTGTAATCTCTATGAGGGCAACACCTCGGTCAAGCCGTCCGGGGACAAGCGGGACCGCGACGGGGACGAGCTGGACCGCTCGTCCCTCGGGGACGGCGAACCATCTCGCTGGCGTCACCTACGGCAACGGCACCTTCGTGGCGGTGGGGAATGTCGGCACGATCCTGACCTCCCCCTAAGATGGGAGCCGATGCGAACGGGTGTGCTGCTTGTTGACGACGGGAATGCGACGTGATAAAATCGATGCCAACAAGCTCCGCCTTGTAGCGGAGCATGTCCGCCAACTTCCGGTACGGCCAAGCATGGAGACACTGGTTCATCTGGGCGCCGTAGTCGATGGCCTCGCGGATACCGGTCAGGTCTCCAATCTTGATGAACCTGCCGGAGTAGAGGAAGACCGTCCCGTCTTCAACGGTGCAGGCCATGAGGTAGGTCTCCCCGAGGTCCACCGCCACACGACCTGTACCCTTGTTCTCGCGGGCCTTGACTTGCACCACCAGACGGGTTTCTAACTGCCCGATTTCCTTGTCGTAGGTGATGGAGAGCTCGCGCACCCGCTCGTACCTTATGCCGGGACGGTGGGAGATGCGGAAGGGACCGGCCTTACACCGTCTGCCCTACCTGTGAATTGGAGGGGATTACAGCCCCCTCGCGCTCCGCCGTTTTTCTAAAGTGGGGTACAATATACGCAGGGGAACGCATCGTGCGATTAGCCGAGTTTAGAGAGCGGGTACGGAGCCATTTTGGCGAGAACCTCCAAAATGCAACGCTGGCCAATGTACGCGAATTTCTGGATCAGCTCCAAAACGAGGCTTATGACAACGCCCGCGACGAAACGGGATGCTATGAAATGCCTGAGGAGTCTGCGCGCTCCTATGAGGAGGTTATGCAGGACTTTTTCGCGCGCGTGCTGGAGCTTCCAGCCGAGCAAGCGGTGATCCTGCTGTGGACGACGGCCATCGAGCTGGCTTATGCCGCTATAGAGCATCAGTATGCGGAGGCGCTCGATCCACTGTTTCGCGCACTCGAGGAGTAGCCATGAATCGTTCACCCATGCACTGCGCTTGCACCCGTTGGAAGCGAGGGCTCCTGCTTGCACTCTGGCTCTGTCTGAGCCGACCACCGACCGATGCGCAAGACTGGACACGCCCCCCCAGCGTCGTCGTTCTGCTCTACGTGCAGTCCGATGGCTCACACCTTGTTAGCTGGACTTTTGACCGGCGTATTCCGCATGAGCAGGTGCGCGCACGAGTGGGGCAGTTCGCCTACTGGAGCCAACACTTGGTCGCTCACCTTGAAATCGCAGACGATAGCCTCAAACGCAATGCCAAACCCAACGAGCTATTTACCAGTGCCAGTTTCACGACAGGCGGATTAGTCAACTTGCGGGAGGGCACGATCGACCTCACCCCCATCGTGCGCACCTTTGCCGACCTGCCTGTAATCCACGTCTATACGGCGCTCCCCCACGAAGTGACCTACGCTGGCTACACACACTACGAGACCCCCCATTTGACGATGTGGACCCAGGCGGAGCCGCGCCTGTGGCGTACGATGATCTATGTGCATACTGCAGACCCGAAGCTACTCCAAATCCCCCTCAAGCGTCTCCAGCCCCAACCTCAGGTGGTTCCCAAAGACTCGGGAGCGCGCTCGATCTCCCCTTGGTGGATTGTTCTGCTTATTGCTTCCGCTTTGCTGATTGGCATAGGAATCTTTTGGAGCGTATCGTACCTTCTTAAGCGACAAAATGAAACGGAGGCCGTCCAATCCAATCAAACCAACGAAATCGGAGGCTAAAAAGCGATGTTAGAATATACACTGAACGATCTCCTGAGACGCGCCTTTGAGCTAAAAGCATCGGATGTGTTCATCAAGGCTGGGGCGCCCCCCGTGATGCGACTGCACGGCAAAATCACGCCTTTTTCAGAGACCTACGCGCCCCTCACTCCTGCCCAAGCACGCGACCTCTGCTTTAGCCCTATGTCGCACGAACAGGTTGCGAAGTTCGAGCATCGTCTGGCTATCGATCTGGCGTTCACTGTAGAGGATGTCTGCCGCATCCGTGCGAATGTGTACCAGCAACGCCAGACTGTCGCAGGGGTCTTCCGTCTTATCCCGCTCAAGCACTGGAAACTGGAAGAGCTATGGCCCGAAGAGCCCGACATCCCCCGCGTGCTGGCAGGGCTCACCCAATATCGGCAGGGGCTTATCTTGGTTACCGGACCGACCGGTTCCGGTAAATCGACCACCCTCGCTGCGATGATCGACCTTATCAACGAAACCCGACGCGGACACATCGTGACCATCGAAGACCCTATCGAGTTTGTCCACAACGATAAGCAATGTATCGTCAGCCAGCGCGAAGTAGGAATCGATACCGAATCGTTCATCGATGCGATGCGCTCCGTTGTGCGTGAAAGCCCTGATGTGATCCTTATCGGTGAGATGCGCGATGTGGAAACGATGCAAGCCTGTATGCAAGCCGCCGAAACAGGACACCTCGTCTTCTCCACTGTCCACACGCCCAGTGCCTATGAGACGATGGACCGTATCGTGAACATGTTCCCCCCTGCAGATAAGAAACATATCCTCCAACGATTGGCGAACACTCTGCGTGGTATCATCGCTCAAAAGCTGGTTCCGCGAACTGGCGGCGTGGGGCGTATCGCCGCGTTGGAAATCATGATCAACACTCCCACCGTTGAGAAGATGATCGAGGACGGGCACATCGGCGAGATCTACAACGCCATCCGCGAAGGGGAACACTGGGGCATGATGACGATGAACCAATGTCTGTTCCGCTACGTGCAAAAAAAGTTGATCACCCATGAAGAGGCGATGAACCATGCAGGCATTCACTCAGAACTGCGCCAGATGCTGCGCCGAATGTAGCCTTAGCTAAGCTCTGACCCCCATGAAGCCCCCTGTGCCCCTGGGGGCTTTCCCTCTTCGCCAGTAAAGACCCAGCCCCTCATCTATCGGTAGGATAGCGCAGGGGGGTATACTTAAGTAGGTGAAGCGATATGCACAAACTGAGAGTTGTCATCGCGGATGACGAACCCATCATTTTATTGGATTTGCGCCAGATGCTGGAAGAGCTGGGCGTTGCCGTCGTGGGTGAGGCGAGCGACGGCAAGCAGGCAGTCGAGAAGGTACGCCAACTCAAGCCCGACTTGGCGATTCTGGACGTCAAGATGCCCGAAATGGACGGCATCGAGGCGGCACGCATCCTTCATCAAGAGCGAATGGCGCCTGTGTTAATCCTGACTGCCTACAGCGACAACGAGCTGGTCCAGCGTGCCAAGCAGGCAGGCGTCTACGGCTATCTGGTCAAACCCTTTAAGCAGGCAGATCTGATGCCCGCCATCGAAATCGCCCTCTCGCGCTATCACGATACATTAGAACTGGAACAGCAAGTAAGCGAACTCAAAGATACGCTGGAGACTCGCAAGATTATCGAGCGTGCCAAAGGGATCCTGATGGACACCTATGGCTTGCGCGAACAGGAGGCTTACCGCAGGATTCAGGTACAGAGCATGAACACACGCAAGAGCATGCGCGAGATAGCAGAAGCGATTATCATTGCGCATACCATTCAGAACCCGTCTCAATGAAGCTCTCCGTGGTCACCGACGAGATTAGTGCCGATCTGCTTTGTTCGGCACCCGCGCACTCGGGCGCATGCATGCCGCCACTGAGCGCCCTGTGGAGGCTCACTGGAGCCTGCTCCAGCACTGTTTGGAGATTGCCCAGTTTTTCGAGGCGCCCCTCGTGCGCCTCTTCGCCTTCTGGCGCGCCGGTACACTGACCCCCGAACGCGAAACCGCCATCGTCGAGATGCTGGAGCACGCCCTGCCCTATGCCGAGCGCACCGGGATAACAATGGGACTTGAGAACGAACACGCCTGCCAAGTGGGCACAGGGCACGAACTGGCACAAATCTTACGCCATTTTCAGTCGCCCTACTTGAAAGGCATCTGGGACCCCGGAAACGCCTTTCTGCTGGACGAATCCGCCGAGCATGGGTACGCCGCTTGCCAGCCGATGGTGATGCACATCCACATCAAAGATGGCGTGCGTCAGCCCGATGGCTCCGTCCGCTGGGTTATTGTCGGCGAGGGCGATATCAGATACCCCAAACATCTCCGACAGATTGCTGAAAGCGGATACAACGGATTTCTCTCGTTAGAAACCCACGCCCGTCTTGAGGGGCTTAGCCCCACGGACATTTCGCGCCAGTGCCTCTACGCTCTGACGCAGATGCTATAGCAAGGTATAATCCCATAGCTTTCAGGAGGAAAACCAGCGATGCCAATTACGGTGCGTACCTTTCGGAACCTATTGAAACGCAAGCTTGTGCGGGGTGTCGGCTTAATCGTGCTGATTCTAATCGCACTCTCTATGGTGATCTTCTTCGCCTACACACCCTTTATGGGGGCACGGGTTCAACAGCAGATGGGAGCCGAACTGCAACGCCCCATCCTGACCGTCGGCGACTTTACCCTGACTGATGGCGACCTGATGCGTCTGATAAATCTGCAGACTCAGTCGAACCCCCCTTCCGAATATGGGCAACTACTGGCAATGCGCTTCCAACTCGCCCAGCAGATCGGGCAACAGATGGCGCTTGTGCAGGAGCTGGAAAAGCGAGGCTTTCGCGCCAGCGATGCAGAAATCGAAAAGGCTAAAGAGGACTACCTCAAAATGCGACTGGATCTCCTTCGCCAACAGTTTCTGCCTGATGGAAAAGGCACCGATAGCAATCTGGACAAGGCTTTCCGTGAGCGCGGCACCTCACTCAAGCAGGTGCGCGAGCGACTGCTCGCAGAAGTGCCAGAGTTCCTCTTCAGAATGGAGGTCACCATACAGAAGTTCACCAAAAGCCTCGAAGAAAAATACGGCAAACCCACCGATGAGCAGGTTCGCCTGATGTTCGAACAAATCTACCCAGCACGAATTCTTGTCTCCGTCGAAAAACACAAAGAGAAGGCAGAATCGCGTGCTCAAGAAGCCTACAAAGCCCTGCAGTCGGGGAAACCGTTTGCAGAGGTGGTCAAGCAGTTCTCTGACGACCCTGCGCCCATCGTTAAAGATGGCGGGCGTATTCCTGGCTCGGGCTACTATGAGGTGCTGAACATGCTCTCGAACACCTTCTCAGGTGAGTTCGCCCAGCGTGTGGTGAGCCTCAAGCCCGGCGAATACACTCCCCCCACCCTAGACAAAGACAAAAAGGGCTACTACATCTTCATCGTCGTAGAGCGCAAGTTCGATATCCCCAAAGACCTCGCCCAGAACAAGGAAGAACAACGCAAAATCTATACGCGGATGCGCATGGGATACGAACGCAACCAAGTCAACCTCGAAGCTCTCAAGAACTACAAAATCGACATCAAAGACACCTTATTAGCCCAGTTCCAGCGGATCACTGCCGCCTTCGGACAACCTGCGCCGAACCGTCTCAAAACCCTCAAAGAGATTGACCAAGCGCTGACCCCGATTGTGGCTTCGGCGGACCCCCATCTGCGTGAAGCGCAGTGGCTCCAGATCCAAGTGCTGAACCTGCTCCTCGCAACCGCCAAAGAGGTGAAGGATAAGCAGGCGGAGAAAACCTACTCGGAACGGCTCACAACGGCGTTGAACCGCTTCTTTGCTGAAGGGGGCGAGGATCTCCAGCTCCGATTGATGCGCGCGCAACGGCTCATCGAATCGGGTGCCAAACAGAAGGCGTTGGAAGACCTCGAAGTCGTGGCGGGAACGGCGTTCCGTCCCGGTGACGAGTTTCTCCAGCACCAAGTTGCGGAACTCTACGAGAAGGCGGGACGCAAAGACCTCGCCCAGAAAGCCCGCAAACGCGCCGAAGAGATAGCACAAGAACGCCAACGCCGAACCGAAGCGATGATTCGACAGCAGATGGAGGCGCATAAGCAGCAAGCAGAAGCACAAAAGAAGACCGCAGAAGCCTCTAAAGGCGCACCCGCCACGCAAAACCCATCGCAAGGCACGCCTCCCCAGTCCCCACCCCCGCAAAACCCGTCTGCTTCCACTCAAGGCAGGTCAACTACCCCATAGCTAAAGCTAGGGGCTTGCACCTAACCCGCTTCCGCGGGCTGGCACGATAGGCCGGTTG
>PSLB01000074.1:0-10644 GCA_040289385.1 Armatimonadota bacterium | reverse complement strand
ACGCCATCGCAGTGTGGATTCCTGCTTAAAAAAGCAATCTCTTTATCCCTGAATCTGGGCGAAGAGCTGGGCATAAGGAGGCAATCGTGCCGAGGTGCAGTTGCTGGAGAGTGCAGGCAATAGGCTGATCCCGAATCCTTCGCCTTGGTGGGGGAGCTGAAGACAGATTTGATAGTACCTTGCTCAAGACAAATGCGGTTTATCTGCTTAGGAAACGGGAACTTTTTGCCTGCAGATGGGGTATACTCTCCGATAGAACCATGCATACGCACTCGGAATACCAAACGATGGAGGGAATACTATGGCAAAAGTCGTCGGTATAGACTTAGGAACAACCAACTCGGTGATAGCGGTATTAGAAGGAGGCGAGCCAGTCGTCATTCCGACAGCAGAGGGCGGTCGCCTGTGCCCCTCGGTAGTGGGGTTCACCAAGACAAGCGAGAGGTTGGTGGGCGCTCCTGCGAAGCGTCAGGCGATCGTGAATCCCGAGAATACTATCTTTTCGATAAAGCGTTTTATGGGGCGGCGCTACGATGAGGTCGAAGCCGAGCGCAAGCGCGTGCCCTACAAGGTTGTCGCAGACAGCAAGGGTGATGCGGCAGTCTACATTCCCGCAGTAGATAAGACCTATCGCCCCGAAGAGATTTCCGCTATGATTCTGCAGAAGCTTAAAGCAGATGCGGAAGCCTATCTGGGCGAGCCCGTCACGGCGGCGGTCATCACTGTCCCTGCCTATTTCAACGATGCCCAGCGCACTGCCACTAAGAACGCAGGCGAAATCGCAGGCTTAAAGGTTCTGCGGATCATCAACGAGCCGACCGCCGCTGCCCTCGCTTACGGACTCGACAAAAAGTCCAACGAGACCATTCTGGTGTTCGACTTGGGCGGTGGAACCTTCGATGTCTCGATTCTGGAGGTGGGCGATGGCGTGTTCGAGGTCAAGTCGACCGCTGGCGATACCCATTTGGGCGGGGACGACTTCGACCAACGGATTGTGGACTACTTGGCGGATGAGTTTAGGCGCGAGCATGGCATCGACCTGCGTCAGGATCGTCAAGCGCTCCAGCGTCTTAAGGAGGCAGCCGAGCGCGCCAAAATCGAACTCTCCAGCGTGACAACCACCACCATCAACCTGCCCTTTATCACCGCCGATGCCAGCGGGCCGAAGCACTTAGACATGACTCTCACCCGCGCAAAGTTCGAAGAGCTCTGCGCAGACCTGTTCGAACGGCTCAAAGGGCCGATGTTCCGCGCCTTAGAGGATGCAGGGCTCAAGCCCACCGATGTCGATGAGGTCGTGTTGGTTGGAGGCTCCACTCGAATCCCGAAAGTGCAGGAGATGGTGCGCCAGCTCACAGGCAGGGACCCCCATAAGGGCGTCAATCCCGATGAAGTGGTGGCCGTGGGAGCGGCCATTCAAGCAGGCGTGCTTTCGGGCGAAATCAAGGACATCGTCCTGCTGGATGTCACCCCCCTCTCGCTCGGAATCGAGACGAAGGGCGGGATCTTCACTGTTCTCATCCCGCGCAACACCACCATTCCCACGCGCAAATCGGAGATCTTCACCACCGCTGCCGACGCTCAAACCAGCGTGGAGGTGCGCGTCTACCAAGGAGAGCGCCCCATGGCACGCGATAACAAACTGCTCGGCGTGTTCCACTTGGACGGCATCCCACCTGCCCCCGCGGGAGTCCCGCAAATCGAAGTGACCTTCGATATCGACGCTAACGGCATCCTGCAGGTCTCCGCAAAAGACCTCGGCACAGGGCGTCAGCAGAGCATCCGCATCACGGGCTCGACCAACCTCTCGCGCGAAGAGGTAGAGCGCATGGTGCGCGAGGCAGAAGCCCATGCCGAAGAGGATCGTCGCACACGCGAACGCGCCGAAACCCTCAATCGCGCCGACCGACTTACCTACGAGGTGGAACGCCTGCTCAAAGAGCATCAGGACAAAGTCGGGATCGACGACCGCGAGCGTGCCGAGAACCTCATTCGTGACCTGCGGACCGCTATCCAAAACCAGGACCACGAGCGCGTCACCAGCCTGATGAGCGAGCTGGAGAGCCTCTCCTATCGAATCACCGAACAGCTCTACCAGCGCGTCTCGTCCGAATCGACCAGCTCAACCAGTAGCGCCAGCACGAACCCACCCGGCGGCGACGATGTGATCGACGCCGAGTTCCGTGAGGAGCGCTAAGGAGGTGCACCGGCGTGCGAGACTATAAAGACTACTACGCCATCTTGGGAGTCCCACGAAATGCCACCGAGAAAGAGATCAAGGCGGCGTATCGCAAGCTCGCACGCCAATACCACCCCGATGTGAACCCCGGCGATAAGAACGCAGAAGAGCGGTTCAAAGAGATCAACGAAGCCTATCAGGTTCTCTCCGATCCTGAAAAGCGTGCTGCCTATGACCGCTACGGCGAGCAGTGGCAAGCGTATCAGCGCATGCGTGAGCAATACGGCGAGAACTTCCAGCCCGAAGGCGGGTTCGGGGGGATGCCGTTCGGTTTCGAAAGCTTCGCCGATTTCATCGAACAGCTCTTGCGGGGGGGCGCCAGCACACGCCCTACTGGCTTCCATATGCCCCCACGCGATATCGAACAAACCCTCGAGATCGACCTGAACGAAGCCCTGCACGGCACGACCCGCACTCTCCAGCTGAACTTAGAGGAGATCTGCTCGCAATGTGGGGGACTGGGCGAGCTTCAAGACCGCCATCAGACCTGTCCCGCCTGTAGCGGACGGGGGCGGAAGCGGTATAGCCTCCTGGGCGTGGAGATGCCGTGCGATGAGTGCAACGGCAGAGGGCGCGTCCCAATGACCTGCCCCGCCTGTGGCGGCAGCGGCGTCGTGCGACGCACCCGAACCATCACAGTCAAAATCCCACCTGGCATCGCCGAAGGACAACGTCTGCGCCTCGCAGGAGAAGGCTTGCCCGGACGCAACGGGCAGCGCGGCGATCTCTACCTGCGCCTCAAAATCAAGGCGGATACCCGCTTCGAACGCAAAGGCGACGACCTCTACACCGATGTGGATGTGGATTACCTAACCGCAATTTTGGGGGGCGAAGTGGCTGTCCCGACGCCAAACGGAACCGTCACCATGAAGGTTCCCGCTGGCACGCAGAGCGGCACGCGCTTCCGCCTGGCAGGCAAGGGGCTCCCGCTGGGGCAAGGCAAACGGGGCGACCTCTACGCACGCGTGCGCGTCGTGGTGCCACGCTCCTTAACCCCACGCGAGCGCGAACTGCTGGAACAACTCAAACACTTGCGGCAACAGGAGGTGAAAGCGTGAAAAGTCGCAAAAACGCCCCCTCTACCGAACCCGTTTACCTCATTAGCGTCGCCGCACGCATGTCCGGCTTGCACCCCCAAACGCTTCGACTCTACGAACGGCTGGGGCTCATTAAGCCCCACCGAGTCGGCAGAAGCAAACGCCTCTACTCAGAAGCCGATATCGAACGGCTCCGCCGAATCCAACACTTCACCCAAGAGCTGGGGGTCAACCTCGCAGGCGTCGACATCATCCTCCGTCTGCTGGAACGCATCGAGCAAATCAACTGCGAAGTCGAAACCCTTATCGAGCAGACCAACGGCCGCATCCTCCAGCTCATCGAGGAGTACCAACTGCCCGTAGACCCCAACCTACTGCTGATTCGCTACAAGCGCACCGATGAAGTGGAGGATTAATGGGGGTAGAAGGCGTTCTCGTAGTGTCGGATTTGGGGCGGCGAATGAGTCAAGTCCACCACAACCACATCGAATCGGCATGCGGTGAAGGTCAGCTGGGGGTGGGCATCCAGATAGTGCTGAGCCAACTGGGCTAAGCGCGCCTGCTTACGGGTATCCACACTCTCTTCGCCCGCGCCGAAACGCACACTCCGACGCGTCTTAACCTCCACAAACACCAGCAATAAGCCCTTCTGGACGATGAGGTCGATTTCACCTTCGCGCGTGCGCCAGTTGCGTGCGACAACCTGATAGCCTTGCGCTTGCAGGTGGCGCATGGCACACTCCTCACCCCATCGCCCCAGCCGATTTTGCCTCATTCACCTGTCTGACCGAAGTTGAACAGAACCAGCAAGAGGTCCGCATCATCTACGACACCGTCGCCGTTCAGATCCGCAGGGTTGGCGCCCGATTGCCCGAATGCAAACAACACCGCCAGCAAGTCCGCGTCATCAATCACATTATCGCCGTTAATGTCGCCCAGAGTGAGCGTGAGGGTAAGCCCGCTGACGCCCGGATAACGCATCCGCACATTTGGCACGCGCTTGAGAAGAGTACCTGTAGCGCGAATCGCCAAATCACGGTAACCGAGCTGGCTCGGGTTCAAAAATACGCCGATATCGAAGTTGCCGAGGCTATCGGCGTTCCCTGTCTGCGAGGCAATAGGAGCGCCGCCTCCTACAGGACGCACGAACACCTCAACGGTTCTGCTGGCATAGGAAGCAAGATAGCCCGGGATAATGATGCGCCCCCGCACGGGCACAGTCAGCGCCTTTAGAATAGAAGCCTCAACATTGATACGCCCATAAGCGACATAGTTGCCGGGTACAGGGACGGCGGTGCTTTCGATGAGTTCTCGCACGGCTTGCGCACGCGCCATCGAACGATCCGAGGGCGAATCCGCCACCAGCGGATACAACAGGAGCGCGTGGGCGGTCACAAACGGCGCCGCATAGGAGGTATACCCATTAGTATTACGACCATAACCCCCGCTCAATGTGGTACTCCACACATCACCACTGGGAGCGGCTACATCGACCCACGAGCCGTAGGTAGAGACGCTACTTTTCGTGTCATCCAAATTCGAGGCAGCGACCGCAATACACACCGGATACCAAGCAGGATAGAATGGGTTCGTATTATTGTTATTCCCCGCTGCGGCGACCACCACTACCCCTGCGTTCCAAGCACTCTGCAGGGCAGTTTGTAAGGCGGGCATAGCGATATTACTGCCAAGACTAAGATTAATTACATGCGCGCCTTGCGAGACCGCATAGCTCACGCCATCGAGGAGGGGCTGTAGATAGCCCTGCCCTGCATCGGTGAACACCTTGATAGGCAAAATCTTACCTTCGTGGCAAAGGCTTGCTATCCCTACCCCGTTGTTCGTCACGGCACCGGCGATCCCCGTTACGAAGGTCCCGTGCCCGAACGGATCGCTGGGGTCGTTGTCATCATTCCCGAAGTCCCAGCCGTTGAGCAGGCGCGCCTGGAGATCTGGGTGGGTTCGTAAGACACCCGTGTCCAATATGCCTGCAATGAAATTGGCATCCCCACGCCAGTGGTCCCACCCTTGAGGGCATCGAACCACGCGAAGCGCCTGCTGATCGTTCCATCGGGGATCATTAGGCTCCCATGCCAGTTCGATGCGGTAGTTGGGGTCCGCTATCTCAATCCAGCTTGTCTGCAGCAGTTGCCGACAGAGCGCGGGCACATCGGCATAAGGGCTAACCTGCCAATATTCGAAGTCGAGCCATGTGTTATGGGTATATTGTTGAACCCCAACCAGGGCGCGAACCATCGCCCGCGCTTCATCGGACAGACCAGGACGAAACCGTACAATCAACTGTCCGGGAGCATAGGGCGTTGTTGTGTCGGCGGCAAGCGAATAGGAGGGCGCTTGCGCCAGCGCGTGCCAAAGCAGACCTGCCAAAAACAAACTCAGTAATCCCTTTCGCATGGTGAACCTCCTTGTGTATTATACACCACTTTGGGTCAGGTTTGGGCAGAGAAACCTTCGGGTTTTTGAGGGGACACCAGCTTTTCAAGTCGCCAGCCGTTCGTGCGCGACTCGTCGAGGGTCTCAGCGGGGTATAATCCCTTTCCGATGCCCAAGATTGCGCTCGATGCCCTTGTCGAAGGGGTTCGCAGGGGTGCGACCCGTGCGATCGCCCGTGCCATCTCGCTGGTAGAGAACACGACCCTCCAACGGCTGGAGCTGTTGACAGAGTTGTTTCCGTATTCGGGGCATGCGTTCAAAATCGGAATCACGGGTGCGCCCGGCGCAGGCAAAAGCACCCTCACCTACCAGCTCATCCCCCATTTGGCGCAGGCGGGCTACCGTGTAGCGGTGCTGGCGGTAGACCCCACCAGCCCCTTTAGCGGAGGCGCCATCTTAGGCGACCGTATCCGATTCGACGAGGAGCTTCAAGGCACTTACATTCGTAGTCTCGCCAGTCGGGGCAGTATCGGCGGGCTGTCGCGTGGGGTTCTGCCTGCAATCCGAGTGCTGGAAGCCGCTGGCTACGACCTCATCGTGATCGAAACGGTTGGCGCCGGACAGCTTCAGGTGGATGTGCGCTATGTGGCTGATACGGTTGTGCTGGTGCTGGTTCCCGAAGCAGGCGATGTGGTGCAAGCGATGAAGGCAGGCATTATCGAGATTGCCGATATCTATGTGATCAACAAGGCAGACCGGGAGGGTGCGAAGCGTATGCGCTTAGAGCTCCGCAACGCTTTGGAACTGGGCGGACGCCCCACAGGATGGATCCCCCCTATCCTGCTGACCGAAGCCATCAACCGCAAAGGCATCGAAGAGCTGGTCTCAGCAATCCATGAGCATCAGCAGTATCAGCGTTCGTCGGGGGGCTGGCAAACGCGCCGCCGAGAGCAGATGGAATGGGAGCTCCAGTCGCTGATCCATGACACCTTAGAACATCAAGCACAGGCACTGACACGCCAGCTTTTCGACTCGGCCGCTCTGGAGCAGATTCTCCACCGCACTGAGAACCCTTTTCCCCGCCTTCAGGAATGGGCGCGTGGCGTGGGCGTCCGATAGGGTACAATTGAGGCTACCATGCGGATAGCGTTCTGGCTCGCCTGGTTCGGAATGGGGGTGTTGGTGGCGTTAGCCTACCTTTGGGTGCCACCGGCTCAGGCGTTCAAGGAACCAGAAACAGCGCGTATAATTGTGTTCCATGTGCCTGCGGCGTTTATTGCTGTGGGGTGCTTTCTGCTGGGAGGTTTTTTCGGATGGCGGTATCTGCGTCATCGCAACCCGAAAGATGAGGTGCGCGCATGCGCATGCAACGAGGTAGGGCTTCTATTCGGCATCCTCACTACCCTGACGGGCATGGTCTTCGCCCAACAACAGTGGGGCAAGGCGTGGCACTGGGATCCGCGCCAGACGACCATCGTGATCCAACTGCTCATCTACGCCGCTTATTTCGCCTTGCGCGCTTCTTTGGAGGATGAGCAACAGCGTGCCGTGCGCAGTGCGGGATACACAGTGTTCGCTGCCCTGACCGTGCCCCTGCTAATCTTTGTGATACCGCGTATTCCCGCCATTGCCGAGATGTCGCTCCACCCCAGTAATGTGGTCGCCCAAAAAGAGGCGTTGGATCTTCACTACCGCCTTACCTTCTATTTCGGGGTGATGGTCTATGCCCTCATGGCTTTCTGGCTGTACCGCTTGCGTCTGCAGGTCTTTGAGATGGAGGAACAGGTTCGTGAGTTGGCAGAGCGTCTTAGCGTTGGTGATCGGCATCATCTTGGCTGGAATCTGCGGGTATCTGGTGTGGCAGAAGGCACGGCTCGCGAGCCTTCAGAAGGCGCTCCGTGAGCTTCAGGAACGGTTGTAGACCTCCCAGCGGATTCGCGCCATCAGGTAGCTGATGACCGACTCGGCACCGCGATTGAGATTGATCCCCATAGGGGTCAAGCCGTCATATACGGCACCCGTTTGGGGGTCGTAAAGGGGGAGCTGGTGAATATTCTCTCCGTGATACCACATTAGAGCCTGCAGGGCATAGCGTCGGAACGGCTTGTAGCGCGCCAATCCCTGCCACGCATCTAAAAATGCTTCGACCGTCGCTCCCGCACAGAGGGGCTGTTGATCGAAAAGCGCCCGCACCTTGCCCCGAACATACCATCCATCGCTCCCAATCGGGTTGAAATAGCCTACCTCTGAGAAGGTGACCTCCGCCAGAAACTCGAACGCCTCACGAGCGATGTGGATCCACTGCGGGTTCTGCAAGCGCAAGCCTGCCAGCAAAAGCGCTTGAGGTAGTCGTGGATTGTCATAGGTCAAAAACGGCTCGAACCAATGCCAGTCGGGTTCGCGCATCGCGTGATACCGCTCCGCCAGAATGCGCCCCAGCCCATGCAAACGGTGCGAGTCCTCTTCTTCCATCAGCACAAACGCAATCGAACGGCTGGGCTGGAGATGGAGCGTATGGGGGAGAGCCAATTCCAGCAGTCGGCGCGCCCGCTCCGCCCACTCGGTATCAGGAAGCGCTTTTTTTAGCGTCTGCAGAGCCCAAACCGTCCGTCCAAACGAATCATCGCTCCCAACCCAATCTAGCCAGCCCCCTTCTGCATCACGAAAGTTGTGGAACCGCCCATCCGGAAGCTGCGCCTGCTCGATGTAGCGCAAACAGGTCTCGATAACCCGTGCTGGAAATTCAGGATCCGCACCGACTAACCACTCAGGCTGGGTCGGCACCAGTTGATAGAGCCATACTCCCACAATCAGCGCGCGTGCCTGGTCGTCTATCGAGAAGCCATATTCCACCCACGGCTCCGCATAACGCGTGTGCTGCCAGATTCCTAAAGGAGTCATTAAACGGGCAAAGTGATCGAGCCGAACAGGTGGAAGAGCTCCTTGCGGAACACGACGCATAGCCTCTATATATTACCCAATCGGCAGGGGGCACCATTTGGAAGGTACCTGAACGAATGTCCCTGAGCGTAGTGTAAATTCGATACAGCTCAATGCATGGATACATGGTATCCGTATTAGGGTAATCATAGTGAGAGAGTTAGTGCGATGCGTCTCGTAAGCTCTCAGATTGGCTGAAGCAGGCATCTCTCGCATCATGACGAATCTGCGTTTCAGTACGCCAAAAGCCCGCGCACGAGGTCCTGCAAAAGTTGGCTGAGGCCCTGCGCGCAGCATGAAAGCGTCCCCAACCTCACCGCTTAGACCAGATTCGCGTGTTGAGGTGTAGCGCCTCGACCACTGCCAACGCAAAGTTCAGTTCGTCCAGATATTTTTGGAGCGTTTCGCTCTTGGCAAGGGTATAGGCAGGCGCAAAAAAGGAGGGGGGCTCAAAGTAATTGTGCCATGTCGGAATAGCAACGAATACCTTCGATTGTCTAAACGAAAGCCGTATCGATGCATGCGTCTTCTTGGCAAAGTCCACAATCCGTGCCATGAGGCTGGGAGTGAGAATATACCGCGCTTCAATCTGATCCGTGCCATAAACCTTGAATATCCGCTCAAACTCGGGGTCTTCCAGTTTGACCAGTTCCCCTGGCTGATTGCCTATCTTGGCACTCAAGCCCTGCAGCCACTGACCGAACTGCCCTAAAAGCTTTTGCTCGGTATCGGGAAACACAAGCGTAATGCCCTGAAAATCTTTGTGGAAGTCAGCGATAATAAACAGTCCACGAAAGATCGTATGCCAACTCTCCTGCTGACGCCCCTTGCTATCGTAGGTGACGACCTTGTATTCGGTGTGCAGTTCCGATAGGCGAATCTCCGTCTGCTTCACTTGTCCCTCAATAAGGTCTTCACCTGTATAACGCTCTGGCTCAGGGGCGTTATGGAACAGCAGGCTCTGTTCGTATTCCATTCTCGTGATGTAGCCCATTGGGTGGTAGCGCAGGTTCGGGTCGATTCCCTTTACTAACCGTGTCATCACCTGAGACTTGAAGGCGGTTCGCCACGCGTTTGCACGGTTGAAGTAGGAGACCCCGATCACCAGAAGGGCTACCCCTAAGGGCAGATAGCCCCAGACGCTCTGGAATATCCCCACCCCCACCAGTGTCAGGAGCCCCCCCACCACACTACTGATTAGGGCAGTCTGGCTGAACTCGCGCACACTCTGGGTACGCTGGAGCTCCAGATCGCGCAGGGTGGGTTCCAGCTCTTGATACAGCTCAGCAAGGGAGCGCATCACGACTGCTTAAAGAGTTGAGCTACCTGCGGGGTCTCGCGTTCTGTTTCTTCCGCTTCGAAGACAGGACGCCGTTTCAAGCCCATCATCTCTGCAACGATGTTGGTTGGGAACATCTCGACGGCGTTATTGTAGTCGGTGACGGCGGCGTTGTAGGCGCGTCGAGCCGCAGCCATCTGCTCCTCGATCTCGTTCAGCGAGGCTTGCAGGTGCATAAAGTTCTCGTTCGCTTTGAGTTGGGGATAGTTCTCCACAGCGATCATTAGCGAGCGCAACGCTCCCGAAAGTTGCGACTCGGCTTGGAGGCGCTCTTGATCCGAAAGGTTGCTCGCCGTCACGCGCGCCCGTAGCTCGGTAATCCGTTCCAACAGTCCGCGCTCATGCTCCATATACTGCTTGACCGTGGCGACCAGATTCGGAACGAGATCGTGGCGCTTCTTGAGTTGCACATCGACCCCGCTGTAGGCGTACTCCACCTGGTTCTTTTTGCCAATGAGCGAGTTATACAGCACAACATACAGCACCACTAGCAGGAGTAGCGCGCCTCCCGCACATGCCATCAGCCCAATTAGGAGTTCCATGCTAAACCTCCAGAGAGGAATTACGAGTCATGAACCCCATGGCTAAAGCCAGGGGCTTGCAGCGAGGCCGGGTGGCCCGCCGCGTACGACCGCATACGGGCGGCCCTGCGGATATTCTCCGCAGCGATGGCGTCGGCCGACCCAGCAAAGCCG
>PSLB01000073.1:0-10785 GCA_040289385.1 Armatimonadota bacterium | reverse complement strand
GTCAACCGGCCCCGAAGCCCTGCCCGGCTTGCCGGGCGAGGGCAAGCCCCCGGCTTTAGCCGTGGGGTAGTTGACATACCCTGTGATCCCCTGCGGATACGCCCCAAACTCATACGCGTACTGTTCCTCCCAAGTAGGCGTATTGCTGGATCGAAAATCAAAATACTGACGCTTCACAGGCTTGCCGTTCTGCGCACTCAGCCACACACGCTCCCGAGAGACCACTCTTGTGATCGCGAAATCGAAACGAGGACGCTCTATCTCCACCCAGTTGAACTTCTTGTCTTGGTCGTCGTCCCGATGACGCAACAAAACAAAGTCGCCACTCATATGCTCACGTGTCACCTCGGTCTCCACGCACTCCGCCGTCAATCTATAATCATCAAGAGTCGCAAAAGCGTCCCCCCACTGGCGACGAAACAGACGCCCCCAGCAGTTTGCTGGCACTTCGCCGTAAATCGATGCATACAACTCTCGCTCAAGGTTCCGACTCCTGTTCCGATCTCCGTGGGGCGGCTGCTCACTAAACTCCCACTGTTGAACCACTTGCGGCACAAGGGCATTGTTCTCCCAGTACCCCGCGTTGAGGCTGGCTCTATGCACCCCAAAAGGCACGTGGTGAGACCCATGCCACTCATACATGCGCTGCCCTATTGGTACGCTCCCCCAACACAATCGGCTCAGGATTACTGGGAGCCCCCCAGACAATGCCCCCGGCACCTTGCCAATCGGCTGCCACTGAGGCGGGTTCTCGTTCGCACTAAAGTAAATCGTCCCGTCAGGCGCAAAACCGTAGGAAGTCCGATTGGGCGCCTGCCACACAATCCAATCTGGTCGGTTCGGATCACGCCCGGTAACCTAATAGTTCCCTAACGGATCCCGAATCGCCAACACGCGCGCTTTGCGTCCCGAGCCCCAAGCATAGGGGGTATCCCCCGTGAAAAAGTAGAGCCACGCCCCCCTTGCGCTATCGCTCCCGGCGGGCCCCCTTGAACCATATAGGTATCTCCCAACTGACGCAACTGCGCTTGCACCCCAAAAGCAGGCACAAACTGCTCCCCTTGAACACGAAACCGAAGCCCTGTCCCATCTGCAACCATGTATTCATAAGTCCAATCCGGCACATTGCCGAACGACTCTATCGGTAGTCCCGCCGCCCCTCGCACACGCACTATCGTCAAACTAATCTTATGCCAACTAAACAGCGTGTTCAGATAGGTGCCCCCCTGCGTAGGCGAACTCAAGTGCGTCCACCCCCAAAGTCGGGCAAACACGTCGCTACCCCCAGTAGCCCAAACCCAGTCTGCCCTGTCGCAGCGAGTCACTCACGCCCCATCCACTAAAGCGGTTCACGAACCCAAGTAGATGGCTTGATCAGGAGGCGGCAACGGCGGCGGCTCCCACGGAACAGGCCACCCAATCGGCGGCCACGGATACCAACAAGGCGGCAACGGAACCCAAGGAACCCACCCTGGCGGACGACGCGGCACCGCAGCAACCTCAAAATCCTCAGACCAAAAACTCTCCTGATCCAAACCCGGCAACCATACCTGCCATGACGGAACCCATATCGGGTCGAACACTGAAGTCGGTGGCTGCCAAAGAGGGGGACACGGAGAACTACGCAAGCTCGTCTGCGCCTGAAATATACACTGCAAACAAGCAACGATAAGCTCCTACAGAGGCTACCCCCCTCCCCCCGCACCCTTCGGGCACAGAGAGCCCCCTCTCGACAACACTGCCACGCTTTGACCCAGCCGTACATCGTCGTGCCTGCTATCAAAAGCGTGCCCATATTATAGCCCCTCGTCCGCCAGTTTGTCAAGAGCGTCTCGGCAACGCCCGTTTGAGTTCATAACCCCCAACCCCCCCCACAAGCCGTCAACACACGCCAGTAACACCCACCCTTCAGGACGCCCCCCACACACAACACTCCCTCGTGGTTCTGTACCAAAGCCCTCGGCTCTATCACCACGCACGCCACCTTATCCAAACTAACCCGTCAAAATCGACGAGCCACTCAGGCTCCCGCACGCGAAACACCCATGCGGTGTTTTCCTAAGAGTCTTCTCCCTCCTTGAAGCCGATATTCTGCGTGAGGACAGAGATTCCTGCAATCTTCCGTGGGTTTGCGAACCGATCTGAAACGAATCTCGCTTGGCTTTCTTTTTCACGGGTGTGCACGCACCAGTCCAGCAGCTTCTGCCCAGCAGAGCCTGACTGGAGAAAAGCCCCCATTTATCCACTTCTTGTAAGGTACAATCTCTGTTTGATGGAACGGCGTCCGAATGTGCGTCTGGACACAGAGGTGCGTTTTCTCAAGGGGGTCGGCGATAAGGTGGCGCAGATCCTTGCCAAGCTGGATTTGCATACCCTCTTAGACCTGTTCTATCACTTGCCCCGACGCTACGAAGATCGCTCCCACTTCCGCAAAATCGCCCACGCCTGCCCTGGTGAACCCGCAACCTTCGCAGGACGATTGATCACGGTGGACAACCTCTCTCCACGACGCGGATTGACCCTCACTAAAGCCTTTATCGACGACGGCTCTGGCGCCCTCGAACTGATATGGTACAACCAGCCCTACCTCACCGACAAGCTCCTCAAACTGCGCAACCGCCGAATCGTGGTCTACGGCGCAGTCAAAGACACAGGCTGGGGACTGCAAATCGAAAGCCCCGAATGGGAAGATATCGAGGACGGCGAATCGATGGACGGTCTCCTGCATGCCAATCGGGTCGTGCCTATCTATCCCCTTACGGAAGGTCTTGGACAGAAACGCATGCGCCAGATTCTGTGGAACGCCGTCCAGTACGCCGATTTGGTGCCGGAAACCCTGCCTGCTGAGGTCCGTCGTCGTGTGGGGCTGATGCCCGTTGCAGAAGCCATTCGTCAGGTGCATTTTCCCGATAGCATGGAGCAGATTGCCCCTGCACGCCAGCGTCTGGTGTTCGAAGAGTTCTTCGTGATGCAGTTAGGGCTTGCCCTGAAGCGTCACCAGGTCGCCCAGGAGCGCGGCATCGCGATGCATATCGATGAAGAGCGTCTGATGGGGCAGATCCGACAGCTGGCGCCCTTTGAGCTCACAAGTGCCCAAAGTCGTGTCATTCGCGAAATCTGGAACGATATGCGGTGTCCCCACCCCATGAACCGATTGCTTCAGGGCGATGTCGGCTCAGGCAAGACCATCGTGGCGGGCGCAGCCATCTTGGCAGCGGTGGATAATCATTACCAGGCAGCGATTATGGCACCCACCGAAATCCTCGCCGAACAACACTACATGGTCCTGCATCGTTTGTTTCAGCCGTTGGGCATCTCGGTGGAGCTGCTGGTTGGACGCTTGACCCCGCGCCAGCGAGCGCATGCCAGAGAACGAATCGCCACAGGCAGAGGCATGGTCGCCGTCGGCACGCACGCACTCATCCAAGAGGGCATCGCCTTTGCACGGCTGGGACTAGCGATAATAGATGAACAGCATCGCTTCGGCGTACTCCAGCGCGCTGCCCTACGCGATAAGGGGGTTTCCCCACACTTGCTTGTGATGACCGCTACTCCTATCCCCCGAACGCTTACCCTCACACTCTATGGCGACCTCGATGCGTCGATCATTGACGAAATGCCCCCAGGTCGGAAGCCTGTCAAGACCTATTGGAAGCTCCCAGAGGAGCGCATCAAGGTCTACGAGGGCGTCCGCAAGCTGGTGGCACAGGGTCGGCAAGCCTATATCATCTGCCCACTCATCGAGGAATCGGAAAAACTGCAAGTACGCGCCGTAGAAGACCTGTACGAACATTTGCAGCAGGATGTTCTGCCCGACCTGCGAGTGGGGCTTCTGCACGGCAGGATGAAACCTCTCGAAAAGGAAGCGGTGATGGAAGCGTTCCGTGCAGGGGAAATCGATGTGTTGGTCTCTACGACCGTCATCGAGGTCGGCGTCGATGTGCCAAACGCCGTGGCAATGATTATCGAGGACGCCGAGCGCTTTGGATTAGCCCAGCTCCACCAACTACGCGGGCGTGTCGGGCGTGGTGAACATCAGTCTTACTGCGTGCTAATCGCCGATCCCAAAACCGAGGAGGGCAAAGCGCGCATGGAGATTATGACCCAGACCAATAACGGGTTCACCATCGCTGAGGCGGACTTACGCCTTCGCGGACCAGGCGAGATCTATGGCACACGCCAGAGCGGAATGACCGCGTTTCGTGTGGCCGATTTGATTAAGGACATACATCTGCTGGAGGTCGCACGCCAAGAGGCGTTTCGGCTTATCGAGCGCGACCCAGATCTAAGCCAACCTCAGCACCGACTCCTTCAAGAGGTGGTGGAGCGGTTCCGCCACAAGGTGGTCGTCGCCACCACAGGGTAGGCGGGTGCAAGCTTCGCAGACAGACACTTGCACCCGCAGAGATTAGGCACACGATTCGGGCGTGAGGTCTGAAAGGGCGTTCCACAGGGCTTGGCACATCTGCTCGCACGCAGACAGCGCACGCGCCTGATCCGCGGGGCCAAGGGTGCTGAGCCGTGCCAGCAGTTTCTCCGCCTCGTGGTGGTTGACTGCGTGTACCTCAAAGTAGGGGCGCACGCCATCGGGGAGGCGATAGTGCGTCATCAGCCCCTCTAACTTCGATTGGGCGGTTGCGGGCTGTTGCCCCTCGAAAGCATAGAGCGCTCCGAGCGCCGTTACGGGGTCTGCGAACAGTTGGCGCGCTGTGTGAATCAGTTGGCGTACGGCAGGGCGTTCTGCCTCGCCGATGTGGGTCTCCAACGCGTGGGCGAACTGTTCCCACAGATCGATATGCTCTGCTTCTTCGTGGGCGGTCGCGGTATCGTTCTGCGACTGCCAGCCGAGAGGAAGCTCCCGAATAAAGGCGCCGTACTCCTGTGCATAGGCACGCAGGGATTCGACGGGAAGCGTGCCTGCACTCCATGCCTGATAAAACGGATGGTTGAGCAGATTCCACTTCGCGACAATCTCGTTGAGCCGGGTCTGCAATTCCATTCTGTGTGATTCCTCCTTCTGCAAAAGGGTTGGGCATTAAGGATACCCAAAGCGGGTTGCGATTATGGAGTCGCATAGTGGCGTTCGATGGGCACGAATCGTGCGAACTCGGTATGGAACATTAACTCCACATGCCCGACGGGACCGTTGCGGTTCTTGGCGACGAGGATCTGGGTCACTTGATGTGGAGGAGGCTGGGCAGGACGCTCGCCAGATTCGGTCTGTTTGTAGTAATCTTCACGGTGGATGAACCAAACCATATCGGCTTCGGCTTCGATGGAGCCGCTATCCCGTAGGTCAGAGAGGATAGGGCGTTTGTTCTCGCGACGCTCTACCGAGCGCGAGAGTTGCGACAGCACCATTACAGGCACTTTGAACTCGCGCGCCATCTGTTTGAGGGCGCGTGCGATCTCGCCAATCTCTTGGTTGCGGTTCTCCGCGCGTCGGTTGGAAGAGCGCATCAGCTGGAGGTAGTCTATCAGAACCATTCCCAGTTGAGCTGTGTCGCCGAAACGGTTTTGGAGTTCTGTGACCAGTCGGCGTAGTTTGGCGCGCATCTCCATTGGTGAGAGGCTACTGGTATCGTCGATGTAGATGGGCGCCCTGAAAAGCCGTTCCGCCGAAGCGTGGAGCCGATCCCACTCTTCGGCGCTTAGGCGCGCATGGCGTATCTTCTGCATGCTGACCATTGCTTGCGAACAGAGCATCCGCTGAACCAGCTGTTCGGTCGCCATCTCAAGGCTGAAGATCGCAACGGGCAAGCCCTCTCGGAGCGCAATGTTCTCGGCAATATTGAGCGCCAGCGAGGTCTTGCCTACACTGGGACGCGCCGCCAGCACAGTAAGCTCCGAAGGCTGAAGCCCTGAAGTGAGCCGATCCAGCTCAGGGTAGCCCGTCGGCACGCCCAGCACGGAACGCCCCGCCAACTGCACCTCCTCAAAGTGTTGGAGAATCTCCAACACCGCCATCTCTACAGGCGTGAAACTACGACGATCACGCTGGTGCGCCACTAAAAAGATGGCTTGCTCGGCACGGTCCACTATGTCGTGCACCTCCAAATCCGGCTCGTCAACAAGACGAATGATTTCATGAGCCGCTTGAACCAAACGCCGCAAAATCGCCTTCTCATGTACAATCTGTGCATAATGCTCTGCATTCGCAGGGGTCGGCACGCTCTCCGCAATGGTGACCAATGCTGGCACCCCACCTACCTCATCTAACTGGTTGCGACGGGTTAGCTCCTCACGAACGGTTAGCATATCGACTGCCGTGTTCCGCTCCTTAAGCGAGTAAATCACCTCGCACAGAATCTGATGCGCAGGATGGTAGAAGTCCTCGGGTTTGAGAATCTCGAGAACCTCCACGATGGCCTCTTCACTGAGCATCATGGCGCCGAGCGTACTCATCTCCGCTTCTGTGCTGTGGGGTAACACACGGCTTGCGCGATCCAACATGGCTAGCTCACCACTCGATGGGCATTATACCCTGCCCGTGTGTCCACAGCTCGATAGCGACTCCCCTACATCCCCAACGCATCCCCACCCTATCGGGTACACTGATAGCGATGAGTCGAGCCAGCCGTTCCCCAGAAGCGTGGCGTTCGATGGGGTTGACGGACGCCGAATATGCGCGTATTGTCGAGCTTCTCCAGCGTGAACCCACCGACACCGAGTTGGGCATGTTTGCCGTGATGTGGTCGGAACACTGCGGGTACAAATATTCACGCCCCGTCCTTCGGCTGTTCAAAAAATATCGCGAAGCGTTAGAGGGGAGCGGATTCGAAAACGCAGGAGTGGTGCCGCTGGACGACCAGTTGGGGATTGCCATGAAGGTGGAAAGCCACAACCATCCTTCCGCAGTGGAACCCCATCAAGGTGCAGCGACGGGGGTTGGGGGGATTATCCGAGACATCTTCACGATGGGGGCACGCCCGATTGCGATTTTAGACTCTCTGCGCTTCGGTCCGCTGGAAGAACCCCGCAACCGTTATCTCTTTGAGCATGTGGTGGAAGGCATCTCCAGCTATGGCAACTGCATCGGTGTGCCAACAGTAGCGGGCGAAGTCGCTTTTCACGAGTGCTATTCTGGCAATCCGCTGGTGAATGCGATGGCGGTCGGCGTGGTGCCGTTGAATCGGGGAATGACGGCGCGCGCCGATGTGCCCGGCAGTGCGGTGATGTATGTGGGGGCACGCACGGGGCGGGATGGCATCCACGGCGCCACCTTCGCCTCCGAAACGCTTGACGAAACGAGCGAAGAGAAGCGCCCCAATGTGCAAATCGGCGACCCGTTCATGGAGAAACTGCTGATTGAAGCGACACTGGAAGCCCTCGAGACAGGCGCCGTACTCGGAATGCAGGATATGGGCGCCGCAGGGCTGACCTGTGCCACCTGCGAACCCACCTCCAAATCAGGAACGGGCATGGAGATCGATACCGCGCTCGTGCCGACGCGCGAGCCGAATATGACCCCCTACGAAATCATGCTTTCCGAGTCGCAAGAGCGCATGCTGTTATATGTGCAAACTGGAGGCGAAGAGGAGGTGGCGCAAATCTTTCGCAAGTGGGGGCTCAACGCCGTCGTGATCGGACGCGTCATCGAAGAGCCGATTCTGCGAGTGCGCCACCATGGGCACATCGTCGCCGAGATCCCGCCCACCTACCTCACTAAAGAATGCCCCGTCTCCTCTCTACAAACCCAAGCACCTGATTACCTACACACCGTGCAATCGCTCGATTTAGCCACCCTGCCCGATGTCGCCGAGCCAGACAGGGCACTGCTGAAACTGCTCGCCTCTCCCAGCATCGCCAGCAAGCGATGGGTCTACGAGCAGTACGACTGGTCAGTTGGAACGCAAACTGTGGTGGCTCCTGGGCGGGGCGACGCCGCCGTTCTGCGCATTCGTGGCTCACAGAAGGGGATCGCCCTCAAGATCGACGGCAACAGCCGATACTGCTATCTCCATCCCTACCGTGGCGGGCAGATTGCGGTGGCAGAAGCCGCGCGGAATGTCGCCTGCGCTGGGGCACAACCTCGCGCCATCACCGACTGCCTGAACTTTGGGAACCCCCAACGCCCCGAAATTTTCTATCAGTTCGAGCAGGTGGTGCGCGGGATCGCCGACGCCAGCGAATACTTCGGAACGCCTGTCATCTCCGGCAATGTGAGTTTTTACAACGAGAGTGAGCGAGGCGCCGTCTACCCCACGCCCACCATCGGAATGCTCGGAATCTTAGAGCAGGTCGATGACGCGCTCCAAGCGGGGTTCCCTGAGGCTGGGCTAACCGTGCTTTTGGTGCAACCGCGTTTCTGGGAGGATCCCCTGCTGGGCTTGGGAGGCAGTGCGTACCTGGCAGTACTGCATCGCTTAGAGCGAGGGACACCGCCCGCTTTGGAGCTCGAGGCGGAGGCACAGCTTCACAAGTTTCTTGCCACCTGTGCCCACCAGCGATTAGTGTGCTCGGCACATGATATCACCGATGGGGGCTTTGCTGTCGCACTTGCCGAATCGGCGATTATCGGCGGGTGCGGGGTGCGCGTGAACATGACGCATGAGGCGTTCGGATGGGCAGGCTCCCGACGCGATGCCCTGCTGTTCAGCGAAGCCCAAACACGCGTGCTGGTCTCGGCTACACCTGAAGCCATGCCCACTGTGATTGAGACCGCACGCACCTACGGGCTGGCTTGCTACCCCATCGGGGAGACAGGAGGCACTACCATCGAGGTGGCTTACGATGGTCAACCTCTCCTGTGTCTGCCTCTGGAACGCTGTCGAGAGGCTTATGAAGGTGCCATCCCTGCCGCTATGAAAGCCCTGGTGAACACTTGGTAGGGAACAAGCGTCTATGTATGCATGCAATCATCCTTGCGGGAGCGTATAGCACATCTGTTGCGTCGGGCGGGGCTGGGCGCCAGCCGCACCGAAATAGAACGATTTCTGCCCTTAGGGATCGAGGGCGCCGTCGATAATCTCCTCTCCTACGACCAGCAGGCGGAGACGATTGACGATGAGGCGATCCTGAGCCTTCTACGCGGGGAATCGCCCCGTCTCCGGCCACCTATGGTAGCCAACTGGTGGCTTTATCGCATGCTGGTGACCCAGCGCCCCCTGCAGGAGCGGATGGCGCTGTTCTGGCACAACCACTTCGCCACCTCCGCCAGCAAAGTCGGCGATGGCAATCTGATGCTCATCCAGATCCAGATGTTCCAACGGCTGGCGCTGGCAGATTTCAAAACTCTGGTGATAGAGGTCAGCAAAGACCCTGCTATGCTGGTGTGGTTAGACGGTGTGCGCAATGTCGCAGGCAAGCCGAACGAGAACTTTGCCCGCGAACTACTGGAGCTGTTCACGATGGGCATCGGGCACTACACCGAGCGCGATATCCAAGAGGGGGCGCGCGCCTTCACAGGCTGGTCGTTCAGCCGAGTCACGCACAGTTTCGTCTTCAATCGCGCCCAGCACGACGATGGGGAAAAGATGTTTCTGGGCAAACATGGGCGCTTTACGGGCGAGGAGATCATCCAGATCGCTGTGGAACACCCTGCGACCACAGAGTTTATGGCGCGTAAGTTTTATCGGTTCTTCGTAAACGATGTGGATCGTGTAGAGGAGCGTGCGGTGCGTACCTTTGCGCAGGAGTTCACACAATCGGGCTACAGCGTTCGCGCCCTCATGCGCAAAATCCTGCTTTCAGACGCCTTCTGGAGCCACACCAACTATCGCCGACGCATCAAAAGCCCTGTAGAGTTTGTCGTGAGTACCCTGCGTCAGGTCGGTATCGGCGAGCGACTGCGTCAGTTAGACTTTAGCAGTGGGGTCGATCAGCGCGCGTTGGTGGGCTATCTCCGAGTGGCAACCCAGTGGGCGCGCCGAATCGGGCAAGCGCTCCTCTACCCGCCCGATGTCGCTGGCTGGAACTGGGGAACTGCATGGATCAGCAGTCAGACAATGCTGGAGCGCATGCGCTTCGCAGAGTTTGTCATTTCCCATCGCGGCCCGCTGGGTTTCCAGAGCCTTTTGACACTGATTGGCGAGGAACCGCCTCAAACTCTCGACGCATTTATCGACCGTCTGGAAGAGGTACTGGATGTGCCGATCCAAACGGAGACACGCGATAAAATCCGCAGCTACCTTCAGGCGCGGGGAGGCGTCTCTGCCCTGCGCCGTCCAGAACGGGCATTGGTAGAGAACATATTGCAGATTGTGTTTGCCAGCTCTGAGTATCAGATGATGTGAACGCCGTACTGAATAACCCTAAACGCGTTCGTCTAATGGAACTGTAGAGCAATCTACAAAAACTAACAGAAGGAGATTTTTTAAAGATGCAGACTCGCAAACTGATTTGGCTCGGTGCGTTAGGCACCCTTGCTGCGCTTGTCTATGCGCAGACCGTTACCGTACGCGGTGCTGTAGGCGGTGGAGCTGAGTGGGCTCCAGACGCGGAGCACCCCAACGCGCGCTTCAATTTCCATCCGAGGGGAGCGCCTCGTGGAAATCACCATGCGTGAAGTTGCACGTTTCGGAGCGAACACGGAGGCCGGCGTGGCAGAGTTCTCTGGACCGGGGATGATTGTTGTGCGTACTCGGGAAGGGGTCCGTCGCGAGCGCGGGATAGTGTTCGTGCGGGTGCAGGATAATCGTGGGCCGCGCGACACAGAGGGCGATCCCGATACCCTTGCCGTCGGTTTCCGCCTTCGCCCCGATGCCGACCTCATCCGTGTACTGCGGCGCGGAGACCCCGGCCTTTAGGCCTGGGGAGGAGCGCCGCCTTGACTACTCTCGGGTG
>PSLB01000072.1:10019-10829 GCA_040289385.1 Armatimonadota bacterium | reverse complement strand
AGTTTCCGCTGACGGCTCTGTGGTCGTAGGCTGGGCTGACAACGCACAGTACCAAACGAGGGCTTTTCGCTGGACGGAATCGGGCATGATGCAAAACCTTGGCACGCTCGGCGGGAGTAAGAGCCATGCTTATGGAGTTTCCGCTGACGGCTCTGTGGTCGTAGGCTTGGCTGACAACGCACAGTACCAAACGAGGGCTTTTCGCTGGACGGAATCGGGCGGGATGCAAGACCTTGGCACGCTCGGCGGGAGTGAGAGCGAGGCTTATGGAGTTTCCGCTGACGGCTCTGTGGTCGTAGGCTGGGCTGAAAACGATCAGAACGAACGGAGGGCCTTTCGCTGGACGGAATCGGGCGGGATGCAAGACCTTGGCACGCTCCCCGGCGGGTCAGGGAGCTATGGGAGCTATGCTATTAGAGTTTCCGCTGACGGCTCTGTGGTCGTGGGCTTGGCTTACAACGCAGAGTACCACCCGAGGGCCTTTCGCTGGCAGAGCGGCGTGATGGTAGACCTTGGCACGCTCGGCGGGAGTGAGAGCCATGCTTATGGAGTTTCCGCTGACGGCTCTGTGGTCGTAGGCTGGGCTGACAACGATCAGAACGAACAGAGGGCCTTTCGCTGGCAGAACGGCGTGATGGAAGACTTGAACGTCACCTTTGCCGCTCTGCTGCCGCCTGGCTCTTCTCTTCAGTGGGCGAATGCCATCTCTCCTGACGGGCGCTACATCGTGGGCTGTGGCCGTAACGGGCCGTCAGGGCGCAGTGAAGGCTTCTTGCTGGACACAGTGCCCGAGCCTGCCAGTGCGACAGC
>PSLB01000072.1:0-9948 GCA_040289385.1 Armatimonadota bacterium | reverse complement strand
ACGGTCGCTTGAACGCCACCGGGTGCGCCGCCGGGCGCGAGCGGCGCCCCGTATATCCCTGCAGCGCCGCGTATGTCCCTGGCGGCTGTAGCTACGGGACCAGCGGCATTGGAGGTCCTCGGCATATCAATAGAGAGGGTATTGTAGACGAGTCTGACTTGCTTGCAGTGCTTCTCGCCTTTGGGATCGGGTGTTAACCAAGCTGCGCGAGCAGGTATCATCCTGCTTGCAGGAGTGAAACGATGCGGTTAGAGTTTCGCACGAGCGATGCAGATGAGCCCTTCAGTTGGAAGCGCCTCCTCTTGGATGGGGGTATGGGGATTGGCGTGTTTCTGTTGTTTCTGCTGATTGGGCACTATCTCGTGGCACAGTTATTAGTGCCCAGACCGCACACCCCGTCGTCCGTTTCCAGCCAGCCCTTTCCTTCCCACCCCCTGCCCCCAAAAGTGGAGGTGTACGAGAAGCTTCCCTCTGATGTGGTAGCCAACACCGGAGCCGCTACGGGCTCGCGCGAGGTAGCCCCCTTCGACTACGGCGAGTTCGAACGCAGGCGCAAAACCCCCAAACCGTCGTCCACACCCCCTACCCCCACCCAAGAAGAACCGCTTATCCAAGTTCCAGAGGAAGCCTCTTCCCAAGAATCCACCGAAACAGTTCCCTCTGCGCCCGAGTCGGAGATCGCTCCCCCTGACTCCAGCGAACCTACGGCGTCTCCCCCCTCTCCAGAGCCTGCCGAAGCACCGACACCTCAAGCACGCGCCTATCGCGTGCAAGTGGGGGTCTACGAAAAGCGCGAGAATGCCAATCAGCTTCTTCAGAGGCTGGTCGCTTCGGGCTTTGAAGCGAGCATCGTCCCGTTCCAGAGCGAAGGGCGCCCGCTGTATCGCGTCCAAACGCTGGTGACCCGTGATCGCGCCAAAGCGGAGCAGGCAAAGCAGAAGTTGGAGCGGCAGGGCTTTCCTGCAGTGATTGTGGCGGTGCCGTAGGTTATTTGTCTGACAACCGCTCTTGGATTAGGGCACGCAGTTTGGCGAGCGCCCGACGCTCTAGCTGAGTTACCTGCGTACGCGACAAGGGTTTCCTTGTATCGGGGGGAGCCTTACTCACCTCGAAGCCGAGCATGCGATAGATTGCCCACCGTTCACGAGGCGTGAGCTCTTTATCGATGATATCGAAGATCTGCGAAAGCCAGACACGTTCGATGGCGACCGTTTCGGGATCCGCTTCCTCGGGGCTGGTCAGTAGGTTCTCGTACATGGGCTGTCCGTCATGGTTCTGATAATCCAACGAATAGTGGCCGCGTGCGTAGCATGCAAGCCGCTTCACTTTGCTCACGGACATGCCCAATGTGGATGCAATCTCTTCCTCTGTCGGCTCACGCCCCTCACGTGCGCGCAGTTCGTTGCGCGTGCGTTCAATTTTGCGCAGAGATTCGATCGCATGGTTCGGCAAACGGACAAGATTGGTTTGGGCATCTGCGGCGCGCCCGACACACTGGCGCACCCAATGCACCGCGTAGGTGCTGAATCGCAAACCACGGGAGAGGTCAAAATGTTCTATCGCTTTAATCAAGCCGATTGCCCCCTCCTGAACCAGATCCTCCAGCGGAACCCCCGGACGTACATAATGGCGCGCAATACTCATCACCAGCCGAAGATTGGATTCCACCAGATGCGCTAATGCGTCCTCATCGCCCGCTTTAGCACGCTCCAGCAACTCGGTCTCCTCATCTGGGGTCAACAAAGGACGACGCAGAGCATGACCCAGCACACTTTCCAAGGCAGTCCCACTCAAGCCTTGTTCCAGCTCGGTGTCTGTCTCAGGAAGCTCCTCGCTCGCCATTTCATACAACCCAAACTCATATCCATCCCCTTGTGTATGCATTTCATTTACCCCCGCATCCCTTAGGTCGGTATTCTGAAACAACAGCAACTTTCGTGCCAAAGCAAGCGGTCTGGCTTCGGGTATCCTATCTATCGGAGGCGACACCGATGTCCACAATTTCTACGCCCGCATCGGGCACGCGTTATTCGGCACTGTTTGTGGATCTCGAAAACATTTATTACTATCTTAAAAATAATGGGGTTCCGAACCCCGAACAAGTTACGGAGACCCTCATCCGTGAGACGCGCCACTGGCTCTACCGAGAATGGCAGGAGCCGTGCATCATTCAGACCTTCGTGCTAATTGCAGGCGATCGGGACTATATTCCTCTGGTTCAGCACCTCCAGCGGCAGGCACGTCAGGTACTCATCGTTTCGTTTCGCGGGAACCTTTCTGGAGACCTCTTACATATTGTAGGGGAATCGAACTTTGTAGATGCGGAGCGGTTAGTGGGCAACTCGGTGGCACGGATCTTGCAGGTGCGTGCGCAAGTGCGTTCCAATCTCAAGTCGGCTCCGCTTGTGGGCAGCGTCTTTAACCCGCCTCTGCCTGTGGAAGATGCCGACACGCGCCGGTGTTTGACGATCCTCGTGAACGCGTTTGGAAGCTACCATGCGGTGTGGCCGACCCCGTTTCTGCGGCGCCTGAACGAGGATTTCCCCTTGCTGGCCAACTACGAGCGTCAGGCTTTGATCAGCAATCTGGTTTCGCTGGGCGCTATTCGGGTGGAGAAGCGCGAGGGGAATCCCTATCCCTACTCGGTCGCCATGATCAATAACATAATCAATAATTGGAACCACCTGGATGTGCGCGCTCTGAACCAGGCGAAACTGCCGATTTCCGAACGCAGTCTCGAGCATGCCGAGGTGTAGGCGATGGTGCATTACGACTTTTCAGGCAAAACGGTTCTGATTACAGGAGCCACGGGCGCTTTGGGGCGATGTGTGGTGCGTCAGTTCCAGCAGGTAGGCGCCACCCTCGCCCTTTGCGCACGCAACGGCGAAACCCTGCATCAACTGTTCGCAGATATCGCATTAGACCCCCAGCACCTGCTCATCGGTGATGTAGACCTCACCCGCCCTGAAGACGCGGAGCGACTCCATCAGAGCCTCGCCCAGCGGTTCGGACGGCTCGATATTGTGGTGAACACGGTCGGCGGATTTCGGTCGGGACCGCCCGTGCATGAAACCCCCGTGGCAGACTGGGATCTGATGATGGGGATGAATGTGCGTTCTGCCTTTTTGCTATCGAGAGCGGTCGTGTCGCTCCTGATTGCGGGAGGGGGCGGCTCGATGGTGCATGTAGGGGGGCGTGCGGGGCTTGTGGGATTTGCAGGCGCAGGCGGATATTGTGCCTCTAAAAGTGCGCTTATCCGACTGGTAGAGGTGCTGTCTGCTGAGCTGAAGCCTTATCGGATTAATGTCAACTGTGTTTTGCCGGGCACTATCGACACCCCTGCCAACCGTGCGGCGCGCCCAGATGCCGATTTCAGTCAATGGGTCTCGCCGGAAGCCATCGGCGAGGTGATCCTATTCCTTTGTTCTCCATCGGCGCGTGCGATTCACGGGGCGGCGATCCCCGTGTACGGCTAATCGGCTGTAATCGGATTGCGCAAGATGCCGATACCCTCTGCCTCCAGTTCGACCACATCGCCGGGCTGGAGCCAGGGGTAGGTACCCTCTGGGAACTCCAGAATACAGCCGAACCCGACCGTGCCAGAGCCGATTACATCCCCAAGTTGTAGGCGCGTGTTGCGGGAAGCGTGGGCGATCAGCTCCCCAAAGGTCCAAAACATCGTGCCCGCATTGCCCTCCGAGTAGAGTTGTCCGTTGACGCGTGCTCGCATCGTCAGATGCCAGCGACTGCCCCGCTGGGCATCGGTTTGGCGCCAAGTCTCTAGCTCGTCAGGGGTTACCACCACTGGTCCCAGCGAGGTAGCGAAGTCCTTGCCTTTGGCAGGTCCCAGACCGATCTTCATCTCCTGTTGTTGGAGGTCGCGCGCACTCCAGTCGTTCATGAGAGTGAATCCCGCAATGGCTTGTTCCGCCTCTATAGGGTTCCAGTCGCCTCCTGCCCATCCGATAATCACCGCCAGCTCCAGCTCGTAGTCTAACTTCTCGGATTGCGGTGGTTTGCGCACGGGCGCCTCATGCCCCACCAGACAAGCAGGGTTAGAGAAGTAGAAGGCAGGGATTTGATACCATTCGTGGGGTACGGGGAGCCCGCGTTTTTGGCGGGCGTTGCGCACATGGGTTTCAAACGCATAGAAATCGCGTACGCTGGGGGGTTGGAGCACAGGAGGGCAGTACCGTTCGGGCACGATGGGCTGAGCGTGTGCCAATCGGCTGGCATGTGCTTGGGGCTCCAGCAGTAGCCAATCACGAAAGTCGCGACAGCCCGGTACGGCGCACCATATGCCCGCCTGCCACACAGCCAGACACGGCTCGGTTTCTCCCCTAGGGATACAAGTGAGGAAGCGCATGCCTATTTTGAGATGGAAACAATTTTGTAATGCGCTTCGCCTTTGGGCAGATGCACCGTGACCACATCGCCCACTTTATAACCGATAAGGGCACTGGCCAATGGAGCCAGGTAGGAAAGTTTGCCGTTCTCCGGATCGGCTTCCATTGCGCCGACTATTCGGAACTGCTTCTGCTCGCCTGTATCGACCTCGACGACTTCGACCCGCGACCCAATCCCGACATAGTCGCTTGGAATATCCTCTTGACGAATGATGGTTGCACTTTGCAGGAGACTGCGAATCTCTTGGATACGCGACTCGACATAAGCCTGCTCGTTTTTAAGGCTTTCCAGCTCAGTGTCTTCGGGGCTGAACTCGCCATGCTCTTTGTGGGCACGAAACTCTTCGGCGATACGTGCGCGCTCTACGGTCTGAAGCCGCCGCAACTCCGCCTCCAAACGGCGGTAGCCCTCTTCCGTTAGGTAGATCTTATCCTGTTCGAACATGCGTGTCCTCCTTCAAAGGGCGCCATAAGTTCGCAAAGGCACCCCGATGGTGGGATTTTTCCACTTTTTACGCGTCTGTAGAGGTGGAATTATACCTCGAATCTGCGATAAATGACAGGGCAGGGCCTGCGTGTTAGTGGAATAATCGGCGTAGGCGGGCTTCAAGAGCTCGCTCAAGGGGGTATTTATGCGAAACCAGCAGAAGGGGTTCACCTTGGTCGAGATGATGGTCGTGGTGTTCATTCTGGGGCTGTTAGTCGCGGTCGCGATGCCCAGCTGGATGAACACCCGCGCGCGTGCCCAAGCCCGAGCCTGCTCCGCAAACCTACGCCAGCTACACCAAGCGAAGGAAATGTACGCCCTGAGCAAGGGGCTTCGCAACGGAACCCCCGTGCAAATGAGCGATCTGGTGCCTAACTTTCTGCAAGCGGAGCCTTTCTGTCCAGCAGGGGGCGGTAGGGCCTACACCCCGAACCCTATCGGAACCGATCCCACCTGCCCCACTGGACTACCCAACCATACCCTGCACGGGGGAGGTGACTGAACATGCGTTTTACCCAGCGTGGCTCGGTTTTTACAGAAATCCTGATTGCCCTCACGATTGTGGGGATGCTGGTGCTAAGTATCGCTGCGGTCTCGCCGATGACGACCCGTATGCAAACCCAAGCGCGCCAGTATACCTATGCCACCCAGATCGCTCAGAGCGTGCTGGAACGCATCCGCACGATGGACTTTTTGCAAATCACCGGCAACGGGGTTCTTCAGGCAGGGCTGGGAGAGGTGGTGGAAGTCAACAATGCAGACTATTGGCGTGTCCGTTTCACCCAGATCAGGACACCCGGCGCGGCGGTGGTGAACCTCAACGACCAACTTCGCAAGGCTCAAGGCACCATCGAGATTTTCAACCTCACCACCAACAACAATATCTCTATCGGCTTGAAAACGGTCTATGTTACCATTCGGTGGGAGGAACCCAGAACAGGACGCCAACAACAGGTTCAGTTAGCCACCACGATAGCCAGCTTGAAGTAAGGGTGCGGGGGGCAATCCCTTGTACCCAACACGCTCTGGGGAGGGAGCGACTATGCAAAAACGAACGCATACGCAACATGGCGCGGTTATGGTAGAGGTGGTCATCGCCAGTATGCTGACAGCGATGATGCTTCTGCTTCTGGTTAACACGCAGATTCAGGTATTGCGCAACTTTCAGCGGGCGATCGATGAGAATACCGCCAACATGACGACCTACAACGCCCTGCGAACGGTGCGCGAGCAGGCGCAAGAAGCGGTTCAAGGTTTAGTCTTAGCGGGTGGCAGTGAGGTGTGGCTCTTCCCACCTCAGCGGGATGCCACAGGAAACCTCATTCTGCCTGTTCAGCCCGATAGGGATCGTCCGGTTATCTTTCGGGTCGACTTCCACGCTGGCAGTCTGACCCAAACCCAGTCCGGCACCGCGACAACCCTACTCACTGGGGTTCGCTCAGTGCGCCCAGGAGACGGCAGCTATGTGCCGTTCTCGATTCAGCAGTACGCTCCTGGGGTTCAGGCACTGCAAGTTCGGCTCAGCGTCCAGCAAGGGCAGAATCCCATATGGTTTGAGGAGATGATCCTTCTGCGCAATGCCTTCAATTTAGGGGAGGGAGACCATGAAGCAACGCATGCGACGGAGAGATAGGGGAAGTGCATTAGTAACCACGCTCATCACCAGCGGGCTGACAATCGTCACCGCCACCGCCTATTTGGAGATAGCGACGCAAGATCTGCGCACGGCAGCTGCACGGCTACGGGAAGTCGCCACGATGAACCTCGCGGAAGCAGGACTCAACGCAATCAGTCAAGATCTATGGCGTGAGTTCAAAAGCAATCAGCGGTTCACCAATTTGGACAGCGCGCTGACAGGCGCGTCGCCAACGGCGCCCCGTCGCGTGATGAACGGTGTTCTGGTCGGTGTTGGCAACTATACTGTTTCCGTTATTGTATATCAACAAGTCGACTCGTACACGCGACGGCTTACCTTGCGCTCAGTCGGCTGGCAAGATCGCAACCATAACGGCAACCTGGATCCGAACGAACCTCGTCAAGTCCTTGACCAGACCTTAGACTTAGCTCTATCCCGCTCTGCAGTCTTCGACTACGCTTATTTTGTGAACAACTACGGCTGGATGTACGGTTTCGACAATGAACAACTGGTCATGAACGGGGATGCGCGTTCTAATGGCGACTTCGAGTTTCGCGGCGGGCGTCCCGTGATTAACGGCTCGATTATCGCCTCTCGCAACGAGAAGCTTACGCCGCGCGCCGACGGCAGAATTATTCTGGAGGGCGGTATCGCCCCACGCCAGTGGGACAACGGCACCTATGCCTCGCGTCAAGATCAGTTTATGCGCCAGGCGTACAATTCTTCTCTACACGGAGCCTATGGGAGCAGCACTTTCGACCTTTGGCGTGACTATGTCTACAACGCGCAAGGGCAGATGCTAAATGGCTCCCCATTTGGCGCCGTGTTAGCCGATGTGAACGGCACGCGCCGATTCGACGGCACCGTTCTGGACAATCGTCCCACCAGCGAGTTGATTATGCCCGATTTGAACGACTTGACCCACTACCTCACTCTCTCGCAGACTTGGCGCGATCCGCGCCCTACTTTCAGCGACGGAACCTCGAACCCGAACTACAATCAACCTGCCTCTATTGAGGTATGGAACCCGAGCCGCAATCGCTATGAGCGGGTCGATGTCAACGGGGTGATTAATGGGAGTGTTGCGCTCATCGGCTACAAAGATAAACCGATTCGCATTCGTGGGCCCATCACGGTCACCGTGGATGTGGTGATCCGAGGCTACGTAGAGGGGCAAGGCACGCTCTATGCGGGGCGTAATGTGCACATTGTCGGCGATATCATCTACAAAAACCCACCTGACTTTCGAGGAACCAACCTAAATACGGTCCTTAATACCAACGAGCGCAAAGATGCACTGGGATTGGCGGCACGCGGCAGCATCATGATGGGCAACACACGCAAATTCGGCGACCCGTACCCATTGCGCTACATGACCCCACCCTTTACACGCGGGCGATACGATGATAACGGCGACTGGATCCCCCCCTTCAACGCTCGCGACATCGACTACACAGGACGCATGCGTTACCAGTCTGCCTACGGTAGTGCCGACCAGAGTGATATCGAACGGCTGGCTACGAATGTCGACATAGACGGCAACGGCACCGTCGACGACGACGAGCGGGGCATCTCGCGCATCGACGCTATCATGTTCACGAACTTTGTCGGGGGCGGGAACTTGGCAACTGATGGACGCGGACTGACGGTCAACGGCACGATTATCGCCAAGGATGAGGCGATGGTGCTGTATAGCCTGCCGCTGCGCTTCAACTACGACTGGCGCATTCGGGAGCGCAGTATGGGCGGCAACCCGCTTATTAACATCGAACTGCCGCGAGTCGCTTCCGCACGCCGTGTGGCGTGGCAACGCGCCCGCTAACCCTCTGAAAGCGGTTCGCGCCAATCGACAGGGCATTGCCAATTTGGGGAGGTTAAGCAGATGATCAAATATTGGCTTTGGGGAGGTATCGCTGTGCTTGGGTTCATCAGCCCGGCGTGGAGTATCGGCACGGAAGGGCGTAGCCCACACGAACGCCCCGACTGGTGGAAACAGTACGAGAATGTGCCTCCTGTTCAGGTGGCTCCTGAGGTCGTCGCCCCACAAGGTTCCGTGCCGAATGTGATTGAGGAGTCGGCGACACGCACCACCGGAGCAAGCGTGCCCGATCAGTTGGTCATCCAACCTGAGGGCGCCAGTGGTTCTTACGGCATTCCGAAATCGATTGATGGGGTTCAAGTTGTTCGGACTGCGACCCGCGATTTGGAGCGCTCCACTGCGCCCTTCTGGCGTTCTCTGGCACTGTTTGGCGGGTTCTTTTTGCTCGGGGGCGGTGCCGTCTTCGGGTTGATCCGGTGGCTCTCCGCACAAGTTCCTGAACCACCGAGACCCACGCGCCGACGGCGCTACTGAAACCGTCCGTGCCCACTGGGGCGTATGGCTACCGGGCTGGGCACGGGCGGAAGCGCCCATCCTGCTAACGCCAACGCCCTCACCCTATCGTCGTGTGTGCCCGACGCCGACTCCAAGCGGACGCCTGTCGGGGTCGGATGAGCCTCGAAATGGTACCGCTCTTGCAATCTGCCGTGCGGTCGTCCCCTTAGTAACCAACCGTTCGCTGCTCCGGATTTTGGGGCGGTGGCTAGTGGCCCCTCGCTCTGTCGGGGCTGGAGGTAACTGCAGCAACTTTAATCTGGTGTCCGTGAATGTCCCCGCCTCGATACGGAATGCAGGCGCAAACTACCTTTATGTCTATGTGCGTGATGCAGGATGCGGGCTTGCAGGGGTCGTCTACTCCGCAACGATAAGCGGACTTTGCTGGACGTGCAGTCTAAGTAATTGCCAGCAGTGGAACGACTGTCTGCCAGCTGTTCCTTCCGCTGTCCGTGAGTATGCCCCGGTTGCGCCTAACAATATTTTGGGAGTGGAATCCAGCTGAGCCCCGTAGTCAGCCAATGTGACGATCCGCCGATGGATCTCGCCGGGTGCCTCGGCTGGTGGTCGTGGTTCAAGGTACTCCTCCCCGATATACCGCCGTCCCCGCTGCGATATCAAATCTCCATTCCCGGCGGGGCAACCATTGAGGAGGACATGGTTCCGAGATCGAGGACGAGAACGGCACGCGCCGTATCATCGTGCCCCCCAGCCTGAAGCGCCGTTTTGGGTACCCTCTGTTGGGAGCGTTGAGGTAGAGAACGCCCAACCTTGCGATCGCTGCCTCGTTGGCGAGCGAGCGCTTCAGTGCTTGGGCTTGATGGGGCCCGGTTGACCCGCCGCCGATGCTTTAGGGCACGCAGCCATCCCAATCCGTGCGGCGCCGGAAGGAAAAGCAGTCTCGGTTCGTGCCGGTGGCTTGTGGCTGCCATGGGGCTTCGCCGCTTTGGCCCATTCTCAGAGACAAAATCCCCAAAAGCTGGTAATTTTACTAGTTCCTCCGCGCAGGTTCGAGCGATCTGTTGGGTTATAATTCGCATGCAGG